>CALZIZ010000035.1 GCA_945787465.1 uncultured Desulfuromonadales bacterium | reverse complement strand
ACCCGGGTTGATCAGGGCGATCATCAGCCTCTCCAGCATCTGCGCCTGATCACGACTCGGCAACTCGCCATGAAACAAGAGGAAAAGGACATCGACAAAGCTGCGTTTTTCCATCAGTTCCAGCAGGTCATAGCCGTGACAGCTGCAGGCAGAAGCGATGTAGGGATTCTCCTCGCTGGCCTGTTCGTTCCAGATCCGGGTCACGGTACGCTGGGCAAAGGCCTCGTTTCGACTCTTGACTTTTCTGTGCTCTTTTTTCATATTCAATACCTGCAGGAGACCTCTGCCCAGACGCTGCGTCCATCCAGGGGCAGATCTCCTGAAATACTCCTGTCGCCCGGTTCCCGGGCATCCTCGTCGAAAAGGTTGCGCACCGATGCTGCGGCCTCAAAGGCGCCGAAAATGTTTTTTCTGCGCAGGGTGAAATCGACCAGGATGTAGTCGTCGACTTCCGGGCGTAGGTCACCCTCTGCCCGCCTGCGGTCTGCCACCCAGTTGAGCTGCGGGTTCAGAGACCAATGCGGAAGAAATTTCCAATCGGCCCCAAGGTAGAGCTGCTGTCCCGGCGCTTCGGGGATGCGCTCTCCGGTTTTCTGATCTTCCGAATGCTGCCAGGCATAATTTCCGAACAGGCGCAAGGTCTCGGTAGCATCCCAGCCCATTTCGAATTCAAAACCATAACCTTCCTGGTCTCTGGCATTTTGCGCTGTAATAGTCGATCCTCCCGGATCTGGAACAAACTCGATCAGGTCGTCGGCTGTTTCCGGGTGGAGGTCACGGTTTCCCAGGGCGACAGGGTTGTTTATGGAATAGAGTTCTGTGAAGGTCGGGGCTCGAAAAGCCCTGCCATAGAGGAATTTTGATGTCAGGTTGTGCCGCGCGGCCCAGACCAAAGCCAGTCGTGGATTGATGCTGCCCCCGAAATCGGAGTAATCGTCATAGCGCACACCGGCGGTCAGCTCCCAGTCGCTGGCGAATTGCCATTCATCCTGCAGCGAAAGATACCAGACTGTTCGGGATTCATCGGGCAAAAAGACAAATGGTGTGCCGGCAACGTCGGTGAGCGTGCCATCGACGACGGACTCGGTTCCATCGAGGACCCCGGGGCCGAAGTTCTTAGCCTCCTCCTTGACCCGCTCCTTATAGCGTCTTATGCCTGCACCGATGCGCCAACGATGGGAGACCTGGTCATGGAGGGCCACCAGGTCGAGCCCGGTGTACTCATCGATGACCGATGGATTACCAAGCAGGCCATCGGGAAATGAGACCAGGTTGCTCGAGTTCGAATTCAGGTTGCCGTCGGGTCCTATGGGAAGTACTGTCCTTGGTGGGAAGAGCACAAACCGGCTGTCACTCTCCCGGTAAAGGTAATTGAGGCTTGCACTCAGGTCCCAGTCAGTAACCAGGTCGCTGTTGCGGTAGCTGAGATCGACAAGGTGCTGATCATAATCTTCATCACCCTCGGGGTCAAGCGCTTGCGCCGCCCCCGCCCCCAGGCCGGCATCGTCTTGTCGCCAATACCAATAACGCAGGCGCCAGTCGTCATTGGTGAGTTCGAGATGGGCATCGAGCACGTTGCGATCTGTGCTGAGCTGGCCCGGAGCCAGTGAAGCATCGGTTCCATTTTCCTGATCGAAGGATGTCTGCAGATCGGCCTCCACCCGCCTGTCATTGTCGCCATCAGTGCGTTGCCACTCCAGTGAGAGGGCCAGATCCCAGTCCCCCCAGTTATTGCCGTGCTGCAGCCACAGGTCGTGGGTGTCAAAGGAGCCGGTTCGACCGCCCAGAACGGTTCCGTCGATATCGGCGGCATCCTTGGTGATGATGTTGATCACCCCGGCGTAGGCGTCAGCGCCGAAGACGGCCGACCCCGGACCGCGAATCACCTCGATTCGAGAAATGGCAGCCACCGGAAGGTGAAAATCAAAGGGGCGGTTACCAGAGATATGCGGAAAAGGCAGGCCGTTCATCAGCAGCAGGACCTGGGGGTTGAACTTGGTATGGATGCCTCGAATGGAGTAGACCGAATCGAGGCGACCTTGGTTTGACAAGCTGACATGCAGGCCAGGCACTCTCTCCAGAGCCTGATCGAGAGTCGTGGCACCCATGGCCTTGATCTGCTCGGCGGTGATCACGCTGGCGACCGCTGGAGCCCGGTAGGCCGGCTTGCTGCTGCCGGTGGCAATGCTGACGAACTCTTCCTCCCCGTAAAGATCCTCCAGGCCGCCTCCAGCGCTCGCGTCAAGAAGCTCGAGGTCACTCGTCTGCCCCATGACTCCCTGTGCCAGAAAAAGGGTCGCAATCATCAAGATGCAGATCCTTATGCGCATCAGTTACCTCCCGTCATGAAAAAGGCAGCGTCTTCCCCCGGACCCTCGGTCGCATGGATTGGTTCGGGGATGGGTAGAGGCAGGCGGACGGTGAACGTAGAGCCCTCACCCGGGAAACTTTCCACTTCGATCCCTCCTCCCATCAGGTGACAGAAACGCCTGGTGATCGCAAGCCCAAGGCCGGTGCCCTCGAAATCGCGGGTGGCACTTCCGTCCACCTGTCGGAATTCCTCGAAAACAACCTTCTGCTGCTCTGGTTCGAGACCGATCCCCGTATCGGTCACACTGATTGTAAGCAGTTTCTGTTCCAGAACGGCCCGCAGGGTCACGGTGCCGTCGCTGGTAAACTTGCTGGCGTTGCTGAGCAGGTTGAGCATTATCTGCAGCAATTTTTCTTTATCGGCATTAAACCACATCTCTTCATTGCGGATATCAACTTCGAGACGATTATTGTTCTGCCAAACCATCGGCCTGACCGTATCTGTGGCCTCCTTGAGCAGAGCACTGAGCTGGATGGTCTCAAGGTTCAGGTCCATGCAGCCGGCCTCGATCTTGGCCAGATCAAGGATACTGTTGATCTGGGACAGCAGGCGGTGGGCATTGGTGATGACCTTTTCCAGCGCCTCGGCATTTTCGTCCAACCCTTCGAGCTCCAGTTCCTCCTTGACAACATCGCTATAACCGATAATAGCCTGAAGGGGGGTGCGCAACTCGTGGCTCATATTGGCCAGGAACTCAGACTTGTGCCGGCTTGCCGACAGGGCTGCATCGCGGGCCAGAACGAGTTCCTGAGTGCGTATGGCCACCTCGGTCTGCAGGGTTTTGCGATGCTGGCGCAGGTGCTGGTCCCGTTCTTCGAGGCTCGCTATCATGCGGTTGAAAACGCCGGCCATATGTTTGATTTCTATGGGCCCATCAAGGTCCGCATACACGTAGGAACCCTCCTGCTCAGCCTCTCTCATCACATCCATGAGTTGATACAGAGGCCGGGTCAGACGTTTGATCCCAAGGTTGAGCAGCCAGACTATAATCAAAGCAAAAGACAGGGCGATCCCGATATTGTTGACCACGATGTTGAGCTGCATGGCCCGCAGCGTGCCCTTTTTCATCACCATATAGGCATAGCCGAGCAACTCCTTTTGCAACGTCTCGGCTTGAGGCTGGGCATAGGGATCTTCCTCAGTGTCAACCGTCATGTTTGCCAGAACCGGAGCGACAAAATGCCAGGCTGTGGTCGTCTCGTCGACCAGCCGGGGATGAGAAGCGCCCGGGGCCTCAAAGCCTCGGGGCAAAGAGACGGTTTTTGCCCCCATAACAAGCAGGGCATCGGCCCTGGCATCCAGGATGGCGGCGCGATCGACATCCGGAAAGCTCATGATTGTTTGCAGAGGTTTATCGGCATTTTCCTTACTTTCATACAGCAGGGCGAGCACGCTTTGTTCGGCCAGGTTGCCGGTAATCTGCAAAGCCTGAGCTACCATTTGGGCGGCCGCCCGATTGCTCGTCACCCATGCCGTGGTCAGTGAGGCGGTGATGGCCAGGCCGATGATCCCCAGGGATACGATCCCGAGCAACCTCTTTCGAAAGCTGACTGAATTATTAAATAGTCGGGTCATAGCGCCCAGAGTTCCCCCCCCATCAACGCGACGGGAAGGTCAGGTTGAATCCCTGTTGCTGCCGAGGCGAGAATCGCAGCCCCAGGTGTGCCGCGGTCCGCAGATTCACCGCAATCTGAAGATCTGAAAGTGGCACCACGCCAGGCTCGGCTTCACCCCGGCTCAGGCTTGCGATCATCTCCGCCAGCCGTTGGCCCAGGGCATGGTTGTCCGGGTACATGGAGAACAGAGCCCCCCGCTGGACGTGAGACGGCTTGCTGGAGAAGAGCACCAGGTCTTTCTCCCAGGCCTCCTGGAGGAGCGTAGGGAGCGCGACATCGTCATTGGCGGTGACATTATCCAGGGGCAGCCAGATGGCGTCCTGCCCGGAACGCACTTGCTTCAGAATGTCTTTGTAGCGGAACATGGCTTCACGCAAATCGTTCGCAGCAAAAGCTGAAAAACTGAGACCTTGTTGTCGGGCCGCCGTTTCGGCAAGGGAAACCTGCCAACTGTTTATCTTCGGGGAATATACGACGAAAACCCTCTTGACCTCGGGAGCCAGGGCCTTCAGGTTTTTGAACAGGTGATCGGGATCGGCTGCCAGGCTGATGCCGGACATGCCGTTGGGGGTTATGCGCAGCGCGCCGACGATGGTCGACAGGTCAATGTCCATCCCCTTTGACGCCTGATAACCTCTTTTGCCCAGGGCAATGATCCCCTCGGGCTGATTGCTGCGCAACCAGCGGTTCAGACTCGGTTGATCAAAATCTTTGGCTAAGGGATACAGGCTGCAGGAGAGGCCGGGCTCGGACTGAATCCCGTTCACGATCGACTGGAAGACCGCGAAATAAGGTGCTTGAACCTGGGGATAGAGGACCGCAACTTTTGCCCCCGCTCGTGCCGGCCCCGCGAGCAGAAAAAGCACAAAAGCCCAGGTGCAAAGCCATATACCGTACTGTAACCGGTTCGCTACAAAGGGTTTGAAAAGCATTGGAGGCATTCGAAAAATTTGCATTAAAATGTTTCCAGATCATGCTCTGGGAGACTGCGACAGTAACGGACCAGTTGCAGAAGTTTGCGGCTTTCAAGAGGAGGTCCCGAGAAAAATCCCGGCACAGGTCATGGAAAGCTGTCAATCTCCATCAGGATGATCCAACGTGCCCTCAGGAAGGAGTCTTTTTCAAGACCAATCGGAATAGACGGCTTGGCTCATTGCATCAAACCTGGATCTGTGGGTCCAGGTCAAAATAAACGATCATAAAATCTCACATGCCGCCGGCTGCGTCAATTGTTTAATAAACCTGGATTCGTGAGTTCGGGGCGGGACAAGAGTGTAAGTGCTTGGCCTGAATAACGTGTTTCAAAAAATCTGAGGCGCACCCAAAGGTTCGTCGGTGATTTTTTGAACGCTTAGGCAAGTCAATGACTTGCGCTATTGCCCGATCAGAACTTACGGATTCAGGATAAAGGGTTCGGCAAGAGAAGAGTCGGGCTCCTCATTGGGCATCTACGATCAGCTCCTGAAAGAAGTCCCGATTGCGCCGGCCACCGGGCCAGCTTTTCATCAGCAGCGTGTAGTTGCAGGTGGCTCTGAGTTCGAGCTGGAGCATTGCTTGAGCCAGCCTGAAGCGATTGGAATCTCGCCCGTAAAATCGTTTTAGGGTGGGAACAACCCGCGAGTAATTCTGCACCAGGGGCAGAGTGCGCCTCTTGCGGCAGGCGGCAAGAAAGGCCCTGCCCTTTTGGCTGCAGGCCAGCAGGTGCAGGTAAAGAGGACCGGCTTCGAGATACTCTGCCAACTGCTCGGAGCGAACCTCGTTAAGCACATAGCAGAGGATGCGCTGGATACGGGTGCGGGTATGGTGGCGGCACTTGACGGCGTTGATCAGCCCCTCTAGGTCGCTGCTGGCCTCGGCGGCCTCGAACAGGCGCCGCTCAATACCATTCTCGGCCTGGTATAGCCCCACCAGCGAATCGGCCCCCCTGAAGATTCGTGACAGCAGCAGGCGGTGAAGGTGGCCGGCATCGCAGCAGCGGCCTTCGTCGAGGGCTTGTCGCAACGGCTCATAAGCGGACGCAGGGATATAGGGATCGACCTGCTGCCCTTCTTCGAGCATGTTCCGGATGCCGGTGGCGCTGGCGATTTTATCGACGGCACGGGTTTCATGGTAGCCGGCCCCGGTACCAGGGCCTTGAGGTACTCGATTCCGAGGATGTTATTGGGAGAGGCAAGGAGTTCGGCAATCGCCTTATCGTTGCTCAGCTCTTCGGCCACCAGGGCCCGCGCCTCGGGATAGTTTTTGCCTGCACGCAGCAGTTGGGAGGTGCGCCGCAGCACCTCATCCTCCTGCTCGAGCAGCAACCGGGCGCAGCCCTCCAAAGCCTTCAGGTCGCCAGACTCGCTACCGAAGCAAAGCGCATCCACGCCCCCCAGGGCGTTCAGCGCCTGCACCGCCCCGGTGGCAAAATGCGGCGCGCTGTTGCAGGCCCAGGCAAAGGGCAGCTCAATCACCACATCGACCCCGGCCCGCAGGGCCATCTCGGCCCGCACCCATTTGTCCACCAGGGCCGGTTCGCCGCGCTGCAGAAAATGCCCGCTCATCACCGCAACGGCGACCTCGGCGCCGGCTGCCTTTTTACTTTCCTCCAGGTGGTAGAGGTGGCCGTTGTGGAAGGGGTTATATTCAGTGATCAGTCCGACAGAGCGCATAAAGGCCGTGATTCGTAATTCTGGACCTGTTGAAGGGCCGCTTGGCTCGAGCTTTGAAAAATGCATGCTTCGACAGGCTCAGCATGAACGGGTTGTAGACCAGGGCAAAAAATTTCCGTGTCCCGTTCGGCCTGAGCCTGTCGAAGGCCCGGTTCGTTCGAGCTTCGACAAATGCATGCTTCGACAGGCTCAGCATGAACGGGTTGTGGAGCAGAACGGGAAGATTTCCGTGTCCCGATCGACCGAGATTGGTAACAAACACTCAAGAATTATAACAGCACAGACACCCGGGCCCCCACACGGTTCTCCACAGGAGTCACTACGCTCTTATAAGCCAGCACCTCGACGCCCTTTGAGACGACTTCGCGCAGCAGGCGGCCGTATTCTGGGTCGATGGCGTCGGCGGGGGTGAAGGCGGTGGCCTCGCCGCGCTGGACGAGGAAGAAGATCACCGCGCGGTAGCCCTCCTGGGTGGCCCGCAGCAGTTCGCGCAGGTGTTTCTGACCGCGGGTGGTGACCGCGTCGGGAAAACAGGCGACGGTCGTATCGCAGCAGAGAGTGACGTTTTTGACCTCGACGAGCACCCGCTGCTCTGGTTTGGTCAACAAAAAGTCGATGCGGCTTTTGTTGTAAGGGGATTCGGCAGTGACTTCAAAGCCGGAGAGTTCGGGGATCCAGCCCTGGCGCAGGCCTTCTTCAACCACCCGGTTGGTGCGGTGGGTGTGGGTGTCGACCCAGTGGCCGCCCACTTCGATCAGCTCGAGGGTGTATTTGAGCTTGCGCTTGGGGTTGTCTGCGGCCGAGATCAGCACCCGGTGCCCGGCGACGGCACACTGCTTCATGCTGCCGGTGTTGGGTGTGTGGGCGGTCACCAGGGTGCCGTCGGCCAGCTCGATATCGGTGAGAAAGCGCTTGTAGCGGCGCACCAGGCGTCCCTCGAGCAGTGGCCCGGGCAGCCTCATTCAGCGATCTCCGCCATCTCCTTCTCGGAGAGGCCGAGCAGATAGAGGATCGAGTCGAGGCTCTGCTGGTTGATGTGAAAGTCGGCCTGCTCGCGAACCCGGGCCTTGGCGTTAAACGCGATCCCCAGCCCGGCCTTGCCGAGCATCGGCAGGTCGTTGGCGCCGTCGCCGATGGCAATGACCTGATCGAGGGTGATCCCCTCCTTCTCGGCGATCTCCTCGAGCAGCTGCGCCTTGCGGGCGCCATCGACGATCATCCCCTTGACCTGGCCTGTCACCACCCCGTCTTCAATCTGCAGTTGGTTGGCGAAGGCGTAATCGAGGCCGAGTTCTTCTTTGAGGCGATCGGTGAAAAACTTGAAGCCCCCCGAGATCACCGCGGTCTTGTAGCCGAGGCGCTTGAGGATACGCACCAGGTTGCGGGCCCCTGGGGTCAAAGGGATATTGCGATAGACCTGCTCCAGGGCTTCGGCCCCCAGCCCCTTGAGCAAGGCGACCCGTTCGCGAAGCGAGCCCTGGAAATCGAGTTCGCCGTTCATGGCCCGTTCGGTGATTTCGGCCACCTGGTCGCCGACCCCGGCCACCCTGGCCAGTTCATCGATCACCTCGATCTGGATCAGGGTCGAGTCCATGTCCATCACCACCAGGCGCTTGGCCCGCCGGTAGAGGCTTTCTTTCTGCACCGCGATATCGACCCCGAGGTTGGCCCCGGCGTGGAGCAGCTTGCGGGTCAACCCGCGGACGTCGAGCTCAGGCAGGGTGGTGATGAGTAACTCCACGCAGCGCAGCTGCCCCTGGGTGAGCTTGGAGATGCGCTCGATATTGACCTCATGTTCGGCGAGGATCCCCGAGACACGGGCCAGGGCTGACGCATTGACCTGGCCGCCGAGAATGGTCACGACATAGGCATGGCGGTTGGTCTTGCGCCGGTAATCGGCCTCGCTGATGACCTGAAAGTCGAGATCGAGGCCCAGTTCCTTGGCCAGAAAGAGCAGGTCTTTGATCAGCGGTTTCTGGTCGCTTTCACCGGTAGGAAAATCGATCAATATCGAGAGGGAGAGCAGGGTGTGGGTGACGGTCTGCTCGATATCGCGAATGCGGGCGCCGACGGCGGCGATCTCACCGGTCACGGCGGCGATGATGCCGGGGCGGTCCGGCCCAGTCATGGTGACGAGAATCATTTTATGATCCATGGGGTGCTTTTCCTTTGAAAGAGTGTCGGCATTTTACTCTTAATCCCCCGCTCCTGCAAGGCTGGGACATTTTCGAACATGGCCTTCGACAGGCTCAGGCCGAACGGGGGAGTCCAGAACGAACCGGGCCTTCGACAGGCTCAGGCCGAACGGGGGAGTGAGTGTTTTCCTGCGCCGGGCCCGCAACCCGTTCATGCTGAGCCTGTCGAAGCATGCATTTGTCCAAAGCCAGAACGAACCGGGCCTTCGGCAGGCTCAGGCCGAACGGGGGAGTGAGTGTTTTCCTGCGCCGGGCCCGCGACCCGTTCATGCTGAGCCTGTCGAAGCATGCATTTGTCCAAAGCCAGAACGAACCGGGCCTTCGGCAGGCTCAGGCCGAACGGGATTCAGCCGGGCGCTATTTCCTCTCACCTCAGTCGGCGTAACCACGCTTGCGGCTGCGCCGCAACAGCCAGGAGATAAACGCCACCAGGGCGATGAGCATGGGGACCAGGCCGATGTTGAAAGCCTTGAGCACCCCTTCGAGCTCCTCGATATCTTCGCGCAAGCGAAACTGAACCTCGCGCAGCTGTTTGCGGATGCGTACCTTTTCGGCCAGGAAGGTCTCGACCTCCTGCTCCTGCTCAGGGGTCAGGGTCTGGTTTCCGGCATCGTCGCGTTGATTCTGCAGCTGGCTTAGCCTGGTCTCGGTCTCCTGCAGCCTGGCAACCAGCTCCTGCTCCTTGGCCCGATACTGCTGTTCGGCGCGGCGCTGGATTTCGGCAACCAGCTCAAAGGGGCGGGCCGACTCGCCGCGGCTGCGCACGCTGATCAGATCAGAGCTGCCACCGAGCAGTTCCAGGGCATTGATGGCAAAATCGGCGTTGGAGGCGATGGGGTTGGTCAGACGCTGGCCGAAGAAATCACGCACCTCGACCCAGAAGCGATCCTCGAGCAGGTCGCTGTCCGCGACCAGGATCAGGTTGGCCGGTACCTCGGCCTCTGCAAGGTGGGGCTGTAACTGGTCTTGCCCGCCCTTGGCCTCTGCATCCCCCTGCCCTTCGTCCTTCGGCTTCGACTGCGGTGGGCCATCGGCAAAAGCGGTCCGGACCGGGCCGATCAGTCGCGCCGCCAGGGTGTAGGTTACTCCAGAGGCCTTGAAATCGGCCAGCAGCCTGGCGGGATCGGGCGCAAAAGCGATCAGAGACCGATCGATAAGCATCGCCTGCTCGCTCGACTGCAGCAGAGGCACAAACTCGGTCGTTGCGTTTTCTGCCCGCTCAAAGGCCCCGGCCGAAGCGAGGTTGAGCTGGCCGAGCTGGGCGGTGGCGATCTCTTGGCGATTGATCCTGTCTCCGCGCATCGCCAGCCAGGGCAGATATTCAATGGTCTGGGGCCTGGTGCCACCGGAGATGGTCACCCGCTGGGCCGATGAAAGATCGGCCACCACCTTGCCGCTTTCATGCTCCACTCCCCAGGCCTGCAACAACCTGCCAAGAGCTTCATTTTCACCGGAAATGCCACCGGGATTTGCAGCCCTGGACGCCTCGCTCAACGGATCGACAAAGACCAGCGCGTGGCCGCCGCGAAGCACATACTGGTCGAGGGCATAGAGGGCGCGCTCATCGAGCTGGCTGGGTCCAACCACCATCAGCACGTCGATATCCTCGGCTATCCGGGTGGTTTCCTGGTCAAGCTCCCGCAGGTTAAACCTCTGACGCAGCTGCTCCACGACCATCCAGGCAGGCTGGCGCCCCATGGGATTCTGCGGTGAGAACCCGCCGCTCATGGCAATGGAGCTGAGCAGGCCGACGGTCGGTTTTTCGCCAAAGGCGAGGTTATGAATCAGCTGGGTCAGGTCGTATTCCAGCAGCCGCTCGCGCTCGGGCTGAAAGAAGCTGATCGTCTGGCGCGCTCCGCCCTGCCCCTCGCCGACCAGGCCAAAGTAGAGGGTCTCGGCGCCCTGGCCGACCGGAACCCCCTGCAGCCCGGCCTCCACGGCATCGTCTTCGGCTTCTGAAAAGGGCCTGGGGTCTATGGTCTCAAGGCGCAGCCGGTCACCGGCCAGAACCTGGTATTCCTCCAACAGCTCCTCCACCCGCCGGGCATAGCTCTGCAGCGCAGGGACATCCTTGAGAACCTGCCCGGAGAGGTAGAACCTGAGGGTCACCGGCTGCTCCAGCCCCTTGAGGATATTCCGGGTTCCTTCGGAGAGGGTGTAAAGTCGGCCCTCGGTCAGGTCGAGGCGCGCCCCGCGCAACAAGGGCTTTGCGGCGAAGTTGATCAGCCCGAAAGCCAGGACCGCCAGCAGCAGGGTCAGCCAGGAGATTTTCGGCAGTTTTTTCATGGCATGCTCCTCGGTCAGTCCGCTTTTCGGGTATTGATCGCCAGGGCCCCGGCCAAAAGCCACACGATGATGAAAGAGACAAAGTAGAGCAGGTCCCGCAGGTCGATGACTCCCTTGACGATGGAATCGAAATGCCTCAAAAAGCCCAGGTAGGAGATACCATCAAGCAGCAACTGGGGCAGCCAGGGGCGAAAAAAGTCGAGCACCAGCGCGAAGCCGCTGAGCAGAAAGGCAAAGCAGGCAAGTACAGAAAAGACAAAGGCGACCACCTGGTTGCGGGTCAGGGCCGAGATGCAGGCACTCACAGCCAGGTAGGCCCCGGCCATCAAAAAGCTGCCCAGGTAGCCGGCGACGATCACCCCGTTGTCAGGGTTGCCGAGCAGGTTGACGGTAATCCAGATCGGAAAGGTCAGCCCCAGCGAGAGGCCGATCATGCACCAGGCTGCCAGGAACTTGCCCAGCACCGCCTGAAACATCGAAACCGGCAGGGTCAGCAACAGCTCGATGGTGCCGTACTTGCGCTCCTCGGACCACAGTCGCATCCCCAGCGCCGGCACCAGAAAGAGGTAGAGCCAGGGGTGCCAGACAAAAAAGGGCTGCAGATCGGCCTGGCCCCGAGGGAAAAAGCCGCCGAGGTCAAAGGTGAAGACCCCCATCAGCACCAGAAAGATGACAATAAAGACATAGGCCAGCGGGGTGGAAAAGTAGCTGTGCATCTCCCGCCGAAACACCGCTGCAACCTGGTTCATTGCTGCCCTCCATCGTGCGCTGCCGCTTCGGGCATGGTCAGCTGCCTGAAGACATCGTCGAGCTGGACCTGGTCCTGGCGAAACTCCCGCAGCTGCCAGCTGCCGGTGCGCACCAGGTCACTTATCGGCTCGGCCACCGAGGTCGCGGGGCGGGGGAAGACCCGCAGCCGGGTGCTTTTGTCGGGCCCGGGGCTGGCCTCGACCCGTTCGGCCTGGCTCAGTCCCTCGAGGGCATCGCGGAGCTCGCCGGCCTGCTCGCGGTCGACGAGCAGGGAGACGGCGCCATGGCGGGGAGAGAGGGTTTCGAGCCCTTCGGGGGTGCCGTCGGCGACCACCCGGCCCCGGTCGATAATCATCGCCCGGGTGCAGACCGCGCGAACCTCTTCGAGGATGTGAGTGGAGATGATCACCGCCTTGTGCAGGGCCATGCGCCGCACCAGCTGGCGGACCTCATGCTTCTGGTTGGGGTCAAGTCCGTCGGTCGGCTCATCGAGGATCAGCACTTCGGGGTCGTGCAGAATCGCCTGGGCCAGGCCGACCCGGCGCTTGAAGCCCTTGGAGAGGGTCTCGATCGGCTGCCGCCAGACCTCCTCCAGGTGCACCAGGGCACTCACCTCTTTAAGCCGCCGCTCCTTGGCCTCGCCCTTGATCCCGCGCATCCTGGCGATAAAATCGAGCAGGGAGGCCGGGGTCATCTCCGGGTAAAGGGGAGCGCCCTCGGGCAGGTAGCCGATGCTGGCCTTGGCCGCCACCGGGTCGGCCAACACATCGATGCCGCAGATGTTCACCCGCCCCCGGCTGGGGGTAAGAAATCCGGTCAGCATCTTCATGGTGGTCGACTTTCCGGCGCCGTTGGGCCCGAGAAATCCCAACACCTCCCCGGCTTTGACCCGAAAGGAGATGTCCTCGACCGCCACGAAAGGACCGAACTCCTTGCGCAGCCCCTGCACCTCGATCTGGCTCGTCATGGTGCGTAAAACCTCCCGAACAAAAAGGTGAAAGATGATTTCCTGAAGAGAACCTCCTGGTGCGACCAGAAAACATAATCAGCGATCCGGCGGTTGTCAAGGTCCCTTCGCCAAAGCTTTGAACCTATCGCCCGGACCTTTCTCTCCAATATTTCAATAGGCCACTTCCGATTCCGGGAGCGTACTGTTGGTAATTCCATGACGCATCTGGCTGCGGTGAACCCGGTGCTCTGCTTCATGTCATGGTCGTGAATGCCATAAACGAAAATCCAGAAGCCCTACTCCCCTATTCCGGCCAAGAGTTTGCCTGCCCTGTCCCCGTCTGAACCAGCAGGGTTGAATCACCCTCCTTTGCCGGACAAGGTTTGCGAAGGATCATCAACTCCATCATCCCGAAATAAAACCTCCGGGATAGGTCAATATCGAACCCCTGTTGGAGTACAAGCTCGGCCAAATGCAGCCGGTCCGGATAGGTTTGGAGGCTTGCGGCGATATAGGCGTGGATTTCGGGATTGCCGTGCAGCATCAGCCCCCAAAAGCCGCACCAGGTTTTCAGCAGGCGATACTGCAAGGCCTGGGTCCGCGGGCCTGGCGGTTTGGAGAAATCGAGCAAGGCCAGAATACCGCCAGGTTTGAGGATGCGATAAATTTCGGCAAAGGCCTGGTTCAAATCCGGCGCATTGCGCACCGCGTAGCCTCCGGTGACGATGTCGAGGCTTGCCTCGGCCAGACCGGTCTGGCACATGTCCCCCTTGGTAAAATCCACGTTGGCAAAGCGGTTGCGCCGCCGTGCCACATCGAGCATCGGCAGCGTCAAGTCGAGACCGGCCACCTTGCCTTCGGGATATTTTTCGGCCAGAAGAAAGCTGAGATCGCCGGTGCCGCAGGCAAGGTCAAGACAGCGAGGAGCTTCTATTTGTGGCAGGGCGGCGATCAGCTTTCGTTTCCAGGCTCCATCGCGACCCAGCGACATGGCCCGGGTCGCAAAGTCATACCGGGGTGCGGCCTCGGAGAAATGCTGTTCGTTGTAGTATTTTTTGGTTTCCGGCGCGCCGATGTGGTCGACTATCTTCAAAGTAAACTTGGATCCCATGGGCCGACAGCCTCCTACTGTTTATTGTCTTTCTTAGTTTTATAACTCCACAGACTGCCATCGTGGATGGAGTCGAAGAGTTCCTCGTAGACGGCAAGGGCCTGGTCTCGATTATTTTCATCAATTCGCACCGCTTTTTCGGCAAACTGGTGACACCAGCGGCATTCATCACAGTCGATCCCCACACAACTATTTTCCTTAAAGCGCTCCAGGAAACCATCCAGCGCGCGGTTGTCGATATAGACGGGCGGGGGGCCTTCGAGGGGCCTGGTCATGCCGCGCAACTCGGCGAGGCGTTTCATCGGGCGCAGACGCAAGGGATTGACCAGCCGAGGACGGATCAGAAAACGCAGGTACCAGGCGAGACCGCGGCGATAATAGCTATGATTCTCCTTGATCCCTTTGAAACCGTAAGGCTGAACCAGGTCAAGCAGGTTGCCTTCAAAGTGTCGCTCGGCATAGGCCTTGACGCGGGTGACCAGCATCTCGGTCGGGATATCCCGTTCGGCGATTTTGAACAGGTCGTACCCCATCTCTTCGTAGACAGGCAGATCCTCGGGACGGATCCATTCGGAGCGGATGTAGTTTACCGGGTCACGCAGTTTCATTTCGGTGCATTTGAGAAAACACCAGTCGACGAAGAACCCGTTGTTGTCGTGCCAGGATTGCCCGGCATGGGCCAGGGCGTTCATATGCATGGGCGAAAGGGCGCACCCGGTCAGGCAATTGTTATTGGCCATCAGTTCCAGATCGCATTTGACCACCTTGCGGATCTGCTCCAGGGTCTTGAGCTCCCGGTTGACGAGGATGCTGTCGAGAACGATGCAATCGGCTCCCATCTCCTCCCACATCTGGGCTTTGCGCACCCGGTCGATCCCGCCGAAGACCGAGACCCGGACTCGCAACTGGGGATAACGGGTCTTGACCATCTGCAGCATCAGGGGGGTTGCCACGGTCACCGAGGCGACGCCGATTTCGCAGATCCAATCGAGCAGCTTGCCGATTTCTTTTTGGCCCTGGCGGGTGATTTCGCGATTTCCCAGACAGGAGGCGTTGAGCAGGTAGTTGAAATCGATACCGACGCGGCGGGCGTGGGCCACATGCTCGGCGAGTTGCTTACGGGAGACCTGGGCCAGCTGATAGGGGGCGCGGCCCCCGCCGACGGCATCCTCGCGCAACTTGCCGAACAGCTCGACCACCGGATAGTCTTTTATGGCCTCGATCAGTCGGGGATCATAATTTGTCGCAACACTTAACCTCATGAAAATACTCCTGAGCGTTTATCGATTGCCCGCTGCGGCCGGCTTTAACCCAGATCCGGGGGACCGGGGCGAATGAAGAGTGTAAGTGCTTGGCCTGAATAAGGGTTTCAAAAAATCTGAGGCGCACCCATCGGTTCGTCGGTGATTTTTTGATCCCTTAGGCAGGTCAATGACTTGCGCTATTTGTCGGCAAGGTCCCGCGGATTTGGGTTTAAAAGCATGGCGGCCGCTTGCGTTTCATTCAGGGCAAAAGCGTCTTGAATGATTTCCAGCATATTTCCTGCCACGTAGGCGCGCGAGGCCTCCCAGATGGCGATCGGCCGTTTGTCGAGAACCCTGACCTTGCCTTCGGCCTCTTCGATTGTCGGTTCAAAGAAGGCAACCAGCGCTATGCGGTCGCTCAGAGAGAATTCGATCAGCAGTTTCTGGCGCCGGTCGTCACGGTCGGTCCTCGCCTTAAACCGCTGTCCGATTTCGTCCAGGGCCTGGCGCAGCGACGCGACATAGCGCATCGCACCTTCATGCCCCTGGCGCTGCTGCGGCCAATGTTGCTGCTCCTTTTTACAGATCGCCCCGACCACCCGTTTCAGGACCTTGCTGTAGAGGAGGGTCTGGACGACGGTGGTCTCCTCCCTTTGGATCAGCCGCACTTCTCCCTGAGGTTTTTCCTGCGAGGGGACATAGGTCCTTTGCAGGAGTTGTTCGGAGGTGGCGGAAACCGTCACGGGGTTGTTTTCGACCAACTCGGAGGCCATGGCGGTCAAGCCCCAGGCAAGAAGGGCGGCTGTCAGCAGCAGCTTCATAGGGGAGCCCCCTTGCGCTTTCCATGGCTAAGCATCAGGCAGGCCGGCAAAACCAGCAGGTCGCACGCCAGGGCGCCCATGATTGAGACCCCGGTCAGCAGCGAGAAAAAAATGGTCGGCTTGAAGCTGCCCAGGCAACCGACCCAGAACCCGGTCGCCAGGACCAGAGAGGAGATGGTCAGAGCGCGCCCGGTTCCGGTGGTGGTCCTGAAAATAGCCCGGGCCTGGTCGCCTTTGAACTCGGTTCGAAAACGTGCCAGGTAATGGATGGTGTCGTCGACCGCCAGGCCGATGACCACAGCGGCGATCATCGCGGTGCCGGTGCTCAGATCGATGCGGCAGAAGCCCATGAGACCGCCGGTCCACAGAATCGGGATCAGGTTGGGGACCAGGGCGATCAGGGTCAGTTTGGCCGAACGGAATAACACCAGAATGGCCAGCATGACCAAGGCCAGGGAGAGGGCAAAGCTGCGGACCTGGTTGCGCACCAGGCGGTTGGAATCCTCCGTGACCTGGTAGAAACTACCGGTAGGAATCAGGGTGTAGGCCTCTCCAAGAACCGCTTCGCCAGACTGCAGGATGGCTTCGACCAGAGGCGCTGCGGTCTCGGTACCAAGGGAATGGATTCGGACACTGAGGCGGGCACGGGTGAAGTCCTGGGCGATCAGTTTTTGAAGCACGTCCTGCTGCGGGGCTGCGGCCAACAGATCGAAGACGTATAACAGATCGTCATCGTCGGCGGGCAACTCCAGGGCCTTGGCCCCCGTCTCGGCGCGATGAATCTGCAGGATGATATCGAGGATGCTGTAGGCCCCGGCGACCTGAGGCTGGGCCAGGGTTTGCACGCGGAAGGTTTCAAGGCGCTGAACATCGGCAAGGGAGGTCAGCGGTCGGCCGTCCCTGCGAGCCACGGTGAATTCCAGACTGTTGACTCCGGCCAGGTTTTTGTCGATGAACATGGTATCGCGAAACAGGGGCGCGTTCGGTTTGAGAAAGCGCACCAGGTCGGTATTGTTTCTTATCCGGGTGATACCGACGCCGGCAACCAGCGCAAGCGCAAAGGCGACAGCCAGGATCTGTCGCGGCCTTGTCACCGTAAGCTGCGCGGTACGGTGCAGAAACCAGCGCAGCATGCCCGTTCCTCGTGACGGTTTTTGTTTAGCGCTGCCCCCAAGGAAGCTCAGTCCGATGGGAACCAGGGTGACACCGATCGAAAAAGAGATCATGACTCCCAAAGCGGCAAAGAGACCGAACTGTCTGACTGCTGGGATATCACTGATGAGCAGCGAAGAGAGTCCCAGAGCCGTGGTAAGAGCGGTGAACAGGCAGGGGATCATCAGGGGAGCGGTGCCAACGACGATGCGATTGCTCTGAGCGCCGACCCTGGCGGGGCAATAAAGCCAGCCGTTGTAAAGGTGGACGCTGGTGGTAACGGACAACACCATGATGACCGGCGCCAGTAGTGAGGTGATGGTATTCAGGGAATATCCGGCCAGATGGTACAGCCCCAGAGTCCAAACCAGGCTGAAGCCCGTGACCGTCATCGACAGCACGGCCCCTGTCAGGCTGCGGAAAGAGAAAAGCAGCAGCAGCGACAGAAAGGCAATGGACAGGGGTATGATAACCGCCTGATCGCGCTGGATGTAATGCGCTACGTCATTTTTCTGGACGCCGATGCCGGTCAGATGAAGTTCGCCACGATCGGAGAACTGAGCCATGATTCGGCGCACTTCGCCGATGACCTGGCTGCGGAACCGATCGTCACCACGGCGGTCCTCCAATTCGATGGTGAAACCAGCCGTATCCCGGTCGGCGGAGACCAGCAACCCGGTGAATTGAGGGTTGGAATCCAGGGTGGTTCGGACCCTGGCGGGGCTGTCGGAGGCCGCAAGGTCGGCCGGCAGCAGTGTCTCGGACTCGGCCCCGTCGGGTCCGGAAACAAGCTTTAAGGCAGTGCTCAGGCTATAAACGCGGCGCACTCCGTCGAGCGCCTGCAGTTGACGGCTCAATTCATCGACCAGTTGCAGGCCCTCGGCTTCGAGCAGACGAGGATGGGTGAGGCTCAGCAGCAGCTCTTCGTCATTGCCGAACAGCCCCTTGAATTCCGCGTAGGCACGGACCGCTTCGGGGTTTTGCCCCGCCATCGAGTCATTGCTCTGCTCGACCTCAAGCTGCAGGGCAAAGCCGCCCAGGATTGCGGTCAGCACCGCTAGCAGCAGCAGGTAGGGGTAGCGCCCCGGCCCCAGCAACCACCTCAGCATAGGGCCATCATACCGGGGACCGCGGTTGGCAAGGGCTCAGGTCCTTCTCGTTGCAGCAGGGCCATTTCCACGGTCAGCCCCGGGCCGAAGGCCATGGCGCATACCTGGTCGCCCGCGGTGGTCGCCGGCCGCCGCAATATCTCCTGCAAAACAAAAAGAACAGTAACACTGCTCATGTTTCCGTAATTGCGCAGCACCGATAGCGAGGGATCAACCTGCTCCCGTTGCAGTCCAAGGCTCTTGCTGATTTTTTCAACAATGGACCGTCCTCCCGGATGAACGGCCCAGCTGTGAATATCCTCAACCTTTAGCGACCTCCCTGCAAGGGTCGGTTCGATCAGCCCGCCGATATTGGCGCCGATGATGTTCGGCACGTAGCTCGACAGGGCGATGTCGAAGCCGTTATCGCCGACGCTCCAGGCCATGTCGCCTTTGCCCTCAGGAATGAGCGCCGAGTGAAAATCGTCGATACGATATGGCCCCTTTCGTGCTTCGGGCCCGCCGGAACTGACGATCGCCGCAGCGGCGCCGTCGGCAAAGAGGGAGTTGCCCAGAATCGAATCTTCCCTCCCCCCCAGCTGCATATGCAAGGAGCACAGCTCGATGCACAACACCAAAACCACCGCCTCAGGGTTCGCAGGGCAGAACTGAGCGGCCATTCGCAAGGCCGGGAAGGCGGCATAGCAGCCCATGAACCCCAGATGGTAACGCTGGGTTCCCGGTTTCAGGCCCAGTTCCTCGACGATGTAATAGTCGGGGCCCGGGTTGTAAAAGCCGGTGCAGGAAACGGTGACGACGTGAGTGATATCTTCTGCTGCGACCCCGGGACAATTGGCAATGGCCCGCCGGGCCAGCTCCACCGAAATGGTTTTGGAATTCCGGGAAAAAATGTCATTGCGCTCGCCGGTTCCA
Source organism: uncultured Desulfuromonadales bacterium (assembly GCA_945787465.1). Lineage (GTDB taxonomy): Bacteria > Desulfobacterota > Desulfuromonadia > Desulfuromonadales > Trichloromonadaceae > CALZIZ01. The sequence goes on along the minus strand of CALZIZ010000035.1, from coordinate 8,530 downwards.
GGTTCCCGCAGGCGGCCGTCGGCTCCGGCCCGGAGAAAGGCTTGCGGGCTGCCGTCATCGAGAGAAGAGATGACGCTATGACGTTTGTCGATGCCCGATTTACGATAGAGGGCTCGAATCAGACGTTTTTCCCGGTCACTTCCGGCCCACTCCTGCATTTTTTCGCAGGCGTATTCCTGCGAATAGTGGTGTTCGGGAACCAATGTTTCGATATGTTGCAGCCAGACAGCCATTCGTTGCTCCTACTGAAGTTCATGGAGGTCTGCGGTTGCACCCTCGCGACTTTTATCCAGTTTGACCTCGACTTTAACTTTGACCATGTCACCGACCCGGATAAGGCCGAGCACACTTGGAGGTTTCAGCCGATAGTCCTGCAGGGAAACCTCGAATTCCATATCGAAAGCAATCTGCTCTGGATTTTCGCTGAAATTTTCAACATTTGCCCTGATAAGCCGTTCGCGGTTACGGATACTGAGTCCGAACTGCAGGTGACCTGAACCATCATCGGATGCGCGAAGTAGTCTGAGCGCTTCCCCAATATCGAAAGAGACAAAGGTCCCCTCGATGTGGGGGAATTGCTCGCTTTGAAACATTTCCCGCAGTTTCTTATCGCGCCGTCTGTTGTCCGTATCCATTCCAGAGACGGGCGTTACCACGGCCCCGCTTTGCACCATTTGGCCGCCTTGGGCCCCGCGCTCAATCGACAGGGTAAAAGGCTGACAGGGGGCAGTACCTGAAAAATCGTGGAGGGTTGAGGTGCCGAGAAAGAAAACCTCGCAAGAACCATTCAAGTCTGCGCCCCGGGCCGGGGCGGCTATCACCAGCAACAGGAAAAGAATAATACGAAATCTCATGACCACCGCATCCATTCAAAAAGTTTTCGTAACTGTTCAGCAGCCCTGGTTCCTTTTGATTCAAGGCTGAAGGCTGGATTCCCGCCCAAAAGCCCTGCGGGAATAACGGCTGCTTTGTGAATGCCCGACCGTCATCCCCGAGTGTCTTTGTCGGGGATCCAGGTTTTGGAGGCAAAGCGGAAAGCGTCACTACGCTTGGCCCTACATGGCAATCCTTGATCCATCGGCATAAGTGGCCTTAAACACAGGATTCATACCGAGAGAAGACATCGCCGATGTACAAATTTTTGAACATCGGAGGAGGCAATGGAAGGGAATGGCCGAAAATCAATACTTGTGCCTGGAGTCTCCCATCGACTTTGTCTGGAGAGCTCTGTCCGATCCAGGTGCTACCGGTTAAACATAGCATCTCTTTAAAACCGCTCATACTTCTTTGTTTTGTCCCAAAAAAAGCCCGGCATCCGCTTTTAAGGAATGCCGGGCATTGCGTTTTTAAACTTACAGCAAGAGACCTGTTCTCAGGACTCCCACTCCTCGGCGGAGAAAATCATCTCCACCGTCTTCTTACCCGGTGGCACCATGGGGAAAGAGTAACAGTTGGGGTCGATGACCACATCGATCACCACCGGTCCGGGGATCTCCATGGCCTTTTTCAGGGCGGCCTTAAGCTGATTCTTCTTCGTGACTCGTATCGCGTTCACCCCGAAGCCCTTGGCAACGGTGCAGAAATCCACGCTGCGACCCAGACAGGTGGCGGCAAAACGCTCCTTGAGAAAGACCTTCTGGAACTGGCGCACCATGCCGAGCTTGCCGTTATTGAGGATGATGGTCTTGACCGGGATCTGATAGTGGGAACAGGTGGCAAGCTCCTGGACGTTCATCTGGAAGGCGCCGTCACCGTTGATAGCGAAAATCGGCCGATCCGGGTTGCCCAGGGCCGCCCCCATGGCAGCCGGCAACGCATAACCCATGGTACCGAGGCCACCGCTGGTGATGTATTGGCGGGGCCCGCCGAAACCGAAGTAGTTGGCAGTCCACATCTGCGAGAGGCCGACGTCCGAAGCAACCACCGGGGTATTTCCGGCCACTTCGGAAATCGCTTCGATGATCTCGTGGGGCACCAGCTCCTCCCGCTCGGGGCGCGGCAGAGGGGCCTCTTTCTGCCAGCTGCGGATCTGCTCGAGCCAGTCACTGTGATCACCGGGCTCGACCATTTCGAGCAACCCTTCGAGGGCCTGCTTGGCGTCGCCGACAATAGGCAGCTCGACCTCGATGTTCTTGCGGATGCTCGAAGGGTCGATGTCAATGTGGATGATCCGGGCATTGGATGCAAATCCCTTGGGGTTGCCAGTGACCCGGTCATCGAAGCGGGCACCTATAGCCACCAGGCAGTCACAGTCGTGGACCGCCTTGTTGGCGTACCAGGCACCGTACATGCCGAGCATGCCGATGGACAGTGGAGACTTCTGGTCCATGGCTCCCAGCGCCATCAGAGTATGGGTAACCGGGATGTTGCCCTTCTCGGCCAGGGCCTGCAGGTCGGCGCAGGCCTCGGCGGAGATGATTCCGCCGCCGGCATAGATCAGCGGCCGCTTGGCCTGGTTGATGATTCCGGCAGCCTTTTTGAGCTGCTTGCTGTTGAGGGTGGGTTTTTCCTGGTAACCTCGGCGACCGGCGGTTTCCGGGATCTCGGCCTTGATTTTTGCAGCCAGCACGTCGCTGGGCAGATCGACCAGCACCGGCCCGGGCCGGCGGGTGCGGGCAATGTAGAAGGCCTCGCGGATAACCTTGGCCAGGTCCTTGACGTCGGTGACGATGTAGTTGTGCTTGGTAATCGGCCGGGTGATGCCGGTCATGTCCGCCTCCTGGAAGGCGTCGTTGCCGATATCAGCGGTGGTGACCTGGCAGGTCAGGGCCACCATGGGGACCGAGTCCATGAAGGCGGTGGCGATGCCGGTGACCAGGTTGGTCGCCCCGGGGCCCGAGGTGGTCAGGCAGACGCCGACCTTGCCGGTGGTTCGCGAATAGCCGTCGGCGGCGTGGGCAGCACCCTGCTCGTGACGCACCAGGATATGGCGAATATCGGTGTCATCGTGCAGGGCATCATGCACCAGCAGGGTACGCGCTCCGGGGTAGCCGAAGATAACATCCACCCCCTCTTTTTTCAGGCACTCCAGCAGAATCTGCGCTCCGGTTTTCATTACGACCTCCTAGTGTCTTTCGGTTAGGGTTCCGAGCAAAAAAGCAAAAGGCCGCGGTCTGAGCCCCGCGGCCTTTTTTATAAAAAAAAGGGAAAGCGGGGGTGTTGCCCGCGCTCCCTTACGATTCGTTTGAATTAACGTGGGTAGCCGCGAGCCGTCAGGGTACGACGACTACGACTACTAGATTCAGGTGATTGTCGAAAATATGACGAAACATCGTTTTATCTCCTGTTCGAATCAATATAGTCAGAGAAAATCAGACTGTCAAGCATTTTGTCACAAATAAGTGATAAACGGGCCAACCAGCGAGGGGAATCTCCAACCGCATACCTGGCGAGATTTACGCTTAAATTTCAAATACTTTTATAGCCGCCAGGGCAAACTGTTTACGGCAGCAAACTTGCAAATACCACCCGCGGATCATCCCATGACACGTTTGTTTTCAGCCCTTATAAATCCAAGGAGTTTGCATGTCTGTCAAGATCATCATCATCCGCAAAGTGCCCCAGGAAAAACAAACCGAGATTCGCCCGCTGCTGCTGAAGATGCGCGTTATCGCCAATGCCCAGGTGGGGTACATTTCCGGCGAGACCCTGATCAACTACGACGACCCGCAAGAACACCTGGTGATCAGCACCTGGAAATCCCTGGAGAACTGGAACAGCTGGTTAGCCAACGAAAAACGCATCGAACTGCAAAAACGAGTCGACGCCGTCCTCGGAACCGAGACCCTCTACCGAATCTACTACAACGGCTGAAAAAGCAGGTGACAGGTGACAGGTGACAGGTGACAGGTGACAGGTGACAGGTGACAGGTGACAGGTGACAGGTCTGACCACTGAAGCTTCTATCTTCTTTCTTTTGAAAAAGGACCATCTTCATGAGTATGACAGAGGACATCGACCAACTGCTGCAACTGCGCCAGCAGGCCCTGCAGGGCGGAGGCGTTGAAAAGGTTAAAAAGCGCCACCAGAGCGGACGCTACACAGCTCGGGAGCGACTCGACATGCTGCTGGACGAAGGCAGCTTTGAAGAGTTCGACATGTTCAAAACCCACCGGTGTCAAAACTTCGGGATGGCCGACCAGCAGCACCCCGGCGACGGCGTGGTGACCGGCTACGGCACCATAGACGGTCGGCTGGTCTATGTCTTCTCTCAGGATTTCACAGTGCTTGGCGGCTCGCTTTCGGAAACCTTTGCCGAGAAGATCTGCAAGGTCATGGACATGGCACTCAAGAACGGCGCCCCGCTCATCGGCCTCAACGATTCGGGCGGAGCCCGCATCCAGGAGGGGATCGAGAGCCTGGCCGGCTATTCCGAAATCTTTCAGCGCAACGTCATGGCCTCAGGGGTCATCCCGCAGCTTTCGGGTATCTTCGGCCCCTGCGCAGGGGGCGCCGTCTACTCGCCGGCGTTGACGGACTTTACCGTCATGGTGCGCGGCAACAGTTACATGTTTCTGACCGGCCCCAAGGTGGTCAAAGCTGTGACCCACGAAGACGTGGATGTAGAGACCCTGGGCGGGGCCAGCGTCCATACCACGCGCAGCGGCGTCGCTCACCTGGCCGCCGACTCGGAAGAGCAGGCCATCGCCTGCCTCAAAGAGATCTTCTCCTACATCCCTCAGAACAACATGACCGAGCCTCCCCGGGTTGAAACCGCAGACCCTGCGGATCGGGACATCGAGTACCTCAACCAGGTGCTTCCGGACAACCCGCACCAGCCTTACGATATCAAGCAGATCATCGTCAATACGGTGGACGATGGGCGCTTCTCAGAGATTCAGCCCGAGTTCGCAGCCAACCTGGTGGTCGGCTTCGCCCGCTACGGCAGCCAGTCGGTGGGCATCGTCGCCAACCAGCCGCAGCATCTGGCCGGTGTGCTCGACAACGACGCATCGATCAAGGGGGCGCGCTTCGTCCGCTTCTGCGATGCCTTCAACATCCCCCTGGTCACCCTCGTCGACGTCCCCGGTTTTCTGCCCGGCACCGTTCAGGAATATGCCGGCATCATCCGCAATGGCGCCAAGATGCTCTACGCCTATGCCGAGGCAACGGTGCCCAAGGTCACCGTCACCGTGCGCAAAGCCTACGGCGGCGCCTACTGCGTCATGAGCTCGAAACACCTGCGGGGGGATATCAACTACGCCTGGCCAAGTGCCGAAATCGCGGTCATGGGCGCCAAGGGAGCCTCGGAAATCCTTTACGCCAAAGAGCTCAGAGAGCAACCGCAAACAGCGCAGCAGCTGCTGGCCGAAAAAGAACGGGACTATGCGCAGAGCTTCGCCAACCCCTACGTGGCTGCCAGGCGGGGCTACGTGGACGACGTGATCCTGCCCAGCCGCACCCGCTTTCGAATTATCAAGGCTCTGGTGATGCTGGCCGACAAACAGGACACCAACCCCGTCAAAAAACACGGCAACATTCCCCTTTGATCCTGGAGGTCACTCAATATGCATATGTCCTGGCAAAACGTGCTCGACGGCAACGGCATCAGCATCACCCTCACCGGCATGCTCATTGTCTTTTCGGGATTGCTGCTGATCAGCTTTTTCATCGCCAGGTTGCCCGACATTCTGAGAGTTTTCGACCGCTTGGCAGCCCTAGGCAAACCCCGGGAACAACCTGCCATGGCAACGACAGAGGAGGTTCAGGACGACGAGGCGGCGATCATGGCAGCCATCGGCCTGGTCCTCCACATGGAACTGGAGCGTAGCGCGGGGGATTTGCAGAAGATCACCATCGACCGCAGCAAGCAACCGCAATCGACCTGGACATCCGCAGGCAAGATGAGATCGTTATCCCAAGGGAGTCTCCATGCGTAAATACGAAGTCACTATCAACGACAAGCCCTTCAAAATCAATATCCTCGAGCTCTCCGCCGAGCAGGCCGAGCTCGAGGTCAATGGCAAAGCCTATACGGTGAGCATCGACCGCATCAGCCAGGCCCAGTCGCCGGGCAGTGACAAGCCTCCGGTGCGCAGCGCGTCGAGTTCTGCCCCGGTCGCCCCGGCCTGCGCCCAGGGCGCGGGCGGCGCCGGCAGCGTCCTGGCCCCAATCCCGGGCTCGATCATGGACATCTACGTCAAGCTCGGTGACAAGGTTGAAGCCGGGCAGCCGCTGTTCAAGATGGAAGCGATGAAAATGGAGAACGAGATCAACGCACGGGCCGCCGGCACCGTGCAAGCCATCAATATCTGTGTTGGGGATGCTGTCAACCAGGGGCAGGAATTGATGTTGGTCGCCGATGATTAAGCGGTGCAGCACCACTTCCACCGAAAAATACAATTAAACCTAGGAGGCTGTCCGATAATAGGTTTGAGAGCTCATAGCCATAGCTATGGGCCGAAAAGGAGCCGAAATATGGGCCAAACAGCTGGGTTTGCAGCCGGTCTCTCATTGTCGGACAGCCTCCTGAACAATACCGGTTTTACCAGGCAGGCAGGTCAGACCTTGGGGCGCACCTTTTCCCCGGCGGCTCTGACAGGGGTTTCGTCCCCTGACGATAAAACAGAAAACGACTGGAGATATATACAATGGACACCTTAGCTCAATTCATCCAGGGGACCGGATTTGCCTCAATGACCTGGGGCAATGCGCTGATGATCGTCATCGGCATCGTTTTTGTCACCCTGGCCATCACCAAGGATTACGAACCGCTGCTGCTGGTGCCTATCGGTTTCGGCGTCATCGTCGGCAACATCCCGATGGTTAAGGGCATGGCCCTGGGGGTCTACGACGCCGGCAGCGTGCTGCAGTACATCTATTTCGGCGTCAGCCAGGGTGTCTTTCCCCCGCTGATCTTTCTGGGGATCGGGGCGATGACCGACTTCTCGACCATGCTTTCAAACCCCAAGCTGGTGCTGCTCGGTGCCGCAGCCCAGGTCGGGATCTTTCTCACCCTGATCGGCGCCATGTTTCTGGGCTTCAATCCGCAGGAGGCCGGAGCGATCGGAATCATCGGCGGCGCCGACGGGCCGACGGCCATCTTTCTCTCCTCAAAACTCGCCCCGCACCTGCTCGGATCGATCGCCATCGCCGCCTATTCATACATGGCGCTGGTGCCGGTGATCCAGCCGCCGATCATGAAGCTGCTGACCAGTAAAGAAGAGCGCCGCATCCATATGAAGGCGCCCCGGCAGGTCACCCGGCGCGAAAAAGTCATCTTCCCCGTGGTGGCCTTTTTGATCTGCGCCCTCATTGCCCCCGGTTCCATGGTGCTGATCGGCATGCTCTTTTTCGGCAACCTGCTCAAAGAAAGCCTGGTCACCGACCGCCTGGCCAACACCGCGCGCAACGCGATGATCGACATTGTCACCATCCTGCTCGGCTTTTCGGTGGGCGCCAGCACCAGCGCCGACCATTTTCTCACCTCCCAGTCGATGCTGATCTTCGGCCTGGGCGCCCTCTCCTTCTGCATCGCCACCGCCGGCGGCATCATGTTCGCCAAATTCATGAACCTGTTTTTGACCGATAAGATCAATCCCCTGGTCGGCGCTGCCGGTGTCTCCGCGGTCCCCGACTCGGCCCGGGTGGTACACAGCGTGGGGATAAAAGAAGACCCGACCAACTTTCTGCTGATGCACGCCATGGCGCCCAACGTGGCCGGGGTCATCGGCTCGGCCATCGGCGCCGGGGTGCTGTGGACGGTACTGGTCAAGTAGAACGTCTCCGATAAAAGAGATCTGTAAAAGGCGGCCCAAGGCCGACCCCATGCCTTGACGGACATTTATCGTCTGATACGGTTTAAAAAAACTCTGTAAAATAGACCCCTTGCTGCCATTTCTCCGTAGCCCTTTCAGCGGGTTTGCAGCTTTGAACTGTTGCTGGCCTGGGCGCCAGCCGGCATGGGACAACCTCATGAGCGACATCTTTATCAGCTATTCAAGTTCCGACCGTTCCAAAGCACGGGCCCTGGCGCAGCGGTTGGAGCAGGAGGGGTGGTCCGTCTGGTGGGACCGCACCATTCCACCCGGCAAATCGTTTTCCGAAGTTCTTGAAGAGGCCTTGAATTCAGCCCGGTGCGTGGTCGTTCTCTGGTCTCACGCCGCCGCCGAATCCGACTGGGTGCAGACCGAAGCGGCAGAGGGCAAACGGCGCAGCATCCTGGTGCCCGCCGTCATTGAGGACACAGAGCTGCCCCTTGAATTCAAACGGATTCAGGCAGCAAACCTGGTGGACTGGCCTGAAATCACACCCGATATGGAATATGACCAGTTCCGCCAGGCGATCCATAGTGTCTTGAGCGGTTCTTCGTCCCAGGAAAAGCCAGAATCCTCCTCCATGGATCTTCCGCCTCAGGGGGGTGAAAAACGGGTCTCGGCAAAACAGCCTTTAACATGGCCCAAAGTCTCCGGAACCAGGACCGCCCTTCTGACCCTGCTCTCAGGAGCCGGCCTGATCAGCCTGTACAAGTTCCTGTTTCCGCAGACCCCGGTCTCCGAAGCCATCACCATGATCGCCCTGCTGTCCCTGG
>CALZIZ010000034.1 GCA_945787465.1 uncultured Desulfuromonadales bacterium | reverse complement strand
ACCGCCCAGGGCGAGGTGCATGTTGAGCAGGGCAGCTATGCCGCCTACGGGGTCAAGCTCGAAATCGAGCGCGGAAATGTCCTCTTTGCAGGCGGCCCCGTGGACCGGCCCACCCTGGACATTCTGGCGTTGCGCACTGCCGGCGAAGTCAAGGCCGGGGTCAAGGTCACCGGGACTCCGAGGACCCCGGAGGTCAAGCTCTATTCAGACCCCGCCATGCCCGATACCGATAAGCTTGCCTACATCGTGCTTGGCCGTCCCATGGGTGCCGGAGGCGGCCAGTCAGACCTGCTCATGGTGGCAGCCGGAGCCCTGCTCTCCAAAGGCGAGTCGGCGGTTCTGCAGGACCAGGTCAAGCGACGCCTGGGGCTCGACGTGATCCAGATCGAAGCCGGAAACGGCGATGTCGAAGCCTCGGTGGTGACCATCGGTAAGTACCTCAACCCCAAGCTCTATGTCAGCCTCGGGCATGCCTTGTTCACCAACACCAACGAAGTGCGCCTGCGCTACAGCATCACCGACCACTGGCAGGCCGAGTCGAACGGAACCTGGAACCTGGAACCTGGAACCTGGAACCTGGAACCTGGAACCTGGAACCTGGAACCTGGAACCTGGAACCTGGAACCTGGAACCTGGAACCTGCCCTTAGTCTCCATGTTGCGACAGTTTTGCCCCTTCTTTGGAGCCTGAATTGGGACTTGGAGGGGAGGGTGTCTCCTGGGGCCGACAGTTTTGCCTGCGGGCAAGGCTTAGGGTGATTTTTCCCTACCCAAAAGGTTTTGGTTTAATTAATTGAAAGCATTATAAAACAAAGCTTTACCTCTTCATTAAAGCAGGGCCCGCTCCCAGGTCCATCCGCTTGCCCGAGCCTTTTGTCCGGATTCTTTCGTTTTTAAAAAGCCTTTTAAGATTAATGTCTTTGATGTTTTTGCCAAGGTGCTCAAAGATTTATCTGTCGGCAGGGGGCAGTGTTTTTGCTGTTCCCAGATGCAGGCTCCTGCCGGTAACGGCATATAACTTTCCGACCTGTCGAAGCTTTCATAAACGTCCCTCCGGTCACATTTGTTTTGCGTATAGTCCTGCAAGGAAAGAAATCTGGCAGGTCTGAATGGTCTTAAGCTCTTAGGTCTGTTCTGCCAGGTCCTTTGCCCCCCCTTGGACATATTCGATTTCACCCTTTTGACATAGACCTTGGTTGCAATTGGCACTAAATCTGCTCCTGTTCGATCACGTACTCACCCCGGGAAAGTATAGCGGATGTATTGGCAAAGTATTGCTGACGCAAAATATCCGAGACGGGGTAAATACCAAGAGGCAGGGTGGGAATGCTCAGCAATGGTGTTGAATTTCCCACCCATTTCAACCAAGCTCCAGAGAAAGGGAGAAGTGAAAATGAAGAAGGTTTTTAGTCTGTTGTCTATTCTTCTCATGCTTGCGGTTGCTGTGCCCGGCATGCAAGCCGCTTATGCCAGTGACGATGAGCGAGAGCGGGAGGGTACTGCCCCGATTTCCAGTGTGGAAGAAGATGATGAGAGCGATGACGACGATTCGGATCGTAAGGTGCGTAGACGTGGTCTCGCGGTCAGGAAGCATCGCAGGGCCATGCAGGGCGTTGCTGTCACCGAGGATTGCTTTCGCTGCCACGACGAATGGGCGGCTGAGCCTCCCGTAGTGGTTGAGCCCCCCGTGACCATGCCCCCGGTCGTCGAGCCCCCCATTGTGGTTGAGCCTCCCGTGACCATGCCCCCGGTCGTCGAGCCCCCGGCTGATGTAGACGGTGATGGCGTGGCCGATGCCCAGGACTCCTGCCAGAACACCCCGGCTAATGAACTGGTCAATGCCAACGGTTGCTCTGCCTCCCAGCTCGACAGCGACCGTGACGGCGTCTCCGACGCGAAGGATCTGTGCGAAAATACCCCAGCCGGCATTGACGTCGATGCCAACGGTTGCACCGTGGTTCCGGCGGACACTGACAACGACGGCGTCATCGACGCCAATGACGCCTGCGCCAATACCCCCTCCGGTGAGGCTGTTGATAACAGCGGCTGTGGCGCCAGCCAGCTCGACAGCGATAATGACCGCGTGACCAACGACAAAGATCAGTGTCCCGGCACCGCTTCCGGTGTGCAGGTCGATGCCGTCGGCTGCGAAGTGGTTCAGACGCCCAGCATTCTCAAGGCCCCCGCTGAAACCCTGTGCCGGAGCTGTCATGGGTTTGAAAACCCGGCCAACTCCACCCACAGCAGGCTGCAGCAGATCCACGGCCAGAACTGCTCTTTCTGCCACAATTTTTAAGAGACATAGATCTAAACAGACACCATAATGCGAAAAGGGAATGAAAAAATGAAAAAACTTCTGGCTTTATTGAGTGTTCTGCTCATGGTGGGGGTGACCTATCCCGGAATCAGCCTGGTTTTCGCCGGGGATGATGACGGGGACAGGTTCGAGAGAAGCAGGAACCGCCTGGAGCGGGCAGACCGCTATTATAATAATGATGACGATTCGAGTGACGATGAATCGGAAGATGATGCCGATTCTACTCCCACCGAGCCCCCGGCACCGACCGAGCCCCCGGCACCGACCGAGCCTCCGGCACCGACCGAGCCCCCGGCACCGACCGAGCCCCCGGCACCGACCGAGCCCCCGGCACCGACCGAGCCCCCGGCACCGACCGAGCCCCCGGCTCCGACTGAGCCCCCGGCTCCGACCGAGCCCCCGGCTCCGACTGAGCCCCCGACACCGACCGAGCCCCCGGTGACAGACGTTGACGGTGATGGCTTTGATGGCCTGGACTTCGGTGGCAATGACTGCAACGACAGCGATGCTGCGGTGAATCCTTCCGCTGCTGAGATTGCCTACGATGGGATCGATCAGAACTGCAATGGCAATGTTGACGACGATGACCTTGACCTCGATGGCTATGGCATTGCCGACGACTGCGATGATAACGATGCCGCGGTGAATCCCGGTGCCTCGGAGATCTCCTACAATGGCGCCGACGAAAATTGCAACGGCATGAATGATGATGACGACGTCGATGGCGACGGATTTGCCCGTGCCGATGAGTGTGACGACAACGATGCGGACATCAACCCCGGCGTAGAGGAAATCCCCGGCAACAACATCGACGAGAACTGCAACGGCATGGCTGATGACGTGGTTGTGATCGACACCGATAACGACGGTGTGGCTGATGGGGCCGACTCCTGCCCGGATACTCCGGCCAACCAGGCGAACAACGTCAACGCCAACGGTTGTTCGGCTTCCCAGCTTGACAGCGACAGCGACGGCGTGAACGACGCCATCGACCTGTGCCCCGCGACCCCCGCCGGAGACAAGGTGGACGCCCAGGGCTGCACCGTGGTGCCCCCGGACACCGACAAGGACGGCGTTATCGATGCCGACGACGCCTGCGCCAATACCCCCGCCGGTGAGGCCGTCGATAACAGCGGCTGCAGCGACAGCCAGAAGGACAGCGACAACGACGGTATCTCTGACAGGTGGACGCTGTCGGCTGCGAGGTGACTCCTCCGAGCATCCTCAAGGCACCGGCTGAGACCCTGTGCCGGAGTTGCCACGGCTTTGAGGATCCCGCCAGGTCTACTCATTCATCCCTGCAGAGTAGGCACAGCAACAATTGTTCATGGTGCCATAATTTCTAAGATCTTCGGATCGTGAATTCTTCAGGGCCCATACTTCGGTATGGGCCCTTTTTTTGGTTCGTTAGAGCCAAAAAGCCAAGAATTCTCTCTGTTTCACTCTTTCTGCCTCCATTCCCCTACGGCGGGCCATCCGAGCCGTTTAGGTCCGAAGTTTCTCCTTTTCAGGAAATATCCAGAATTTTTGATAAAGTAATGGTTAATAGCTCAAATTAGAGCAATTTTTACCGAATCGTCCTTTCCTGTTTTCGAGGACCAAGTCGGTAAAGGGTGGTGAATTTGCTCCATCTCGTTTTTGGGGGGAGTGTTTATGCGCATCGCTGATGGAGGGATTGAAATTCGCTCTGGCTTCATGGGGGCATGGGGGTTCAAATGCGCCCTGCTGATAGGTGCTTGGATGTTCATGCTCGCAGGCTGCGCGGGACATCAGGCCTTTCGTCAGGGTGAAGACCTGTTGGCGGACGGGGAGTACGACCAGGCGGTGGTCGAATACATGCGGGCGCTCAGCGAGAATCCCCAAAAGCACGAATACAAGATGAAGTTGCTCCAGGCCAGGGAGAAGGCAGCGCTCATGCATCTGGCAGAAGGTCGGCGCCTGGTGCGTGAAGACCGCCTAGATGATGCTTTGCTGCAGTTTCAGATGGCCGAGGACCTGGTCCCTGGAATGGAGGCGGCAACCCAGGAGTTGGAGGGAGTGAACCGGACCCTCGAGGCTCTTGAACTCACCCGGGAGGCCGAAGGGTATATTGCAAATAAGCAGTACATTCGGGCCAGGCGGTTTCTGGAGCAGGCCCTTAAGATCGAACCTGCCCATCAGCGGGCCCTCGAGTTGCAAACCGAGATTCAAAAGGGCAGCCGGACCCTGGTTGACGGGTTCGAACTCGACCTCACCTCTGACGGGCCGATCACTCTGAAACTCAAGGACGCTGACCTCTTTGATGTCTTTGCCATCCTGACCAAACTCTCGGGCATCAATTTCATTTTCGACGAAGAGCTGCGGCCGGACAAGGTCGACGTCTTTCTCGAAAATGCCAATTTCGCCCAGGCCCTTGAATTTATCTTGCACATGAACGAACTGGGCAAGAAGGTTCTCAACAACCGTACGATCATCATCTATCCCCGCAGCTCCGAGAAGGACAAGAAGTACGAAGACCAGGTGGTGCAGGTCTTCTTTTTATCGAACATTCAGGCCAAAAAGGCCGTGGTCATGCTGCGCACAGTGCTGCAGCTACGAAAAATCTATCTCCATGAAGAACTCAACGCCCTGGTGATCCGCGACCGGCCCGAGGTGTTGCAGGTGGCCCAGCAGATCATCGAGGCGGCGGATCGCGCCGATGCCGAGGTGGTTTTTGACCTGGAACTGATCGAGGTCAGCCTGGGTGATGACACCTCTCTGGGACCTCAATTGTCCAACTATGCCTTGAGCCTGGGGGTCGCCAACAGCCGCAGTGATACCATCGTGTCCGACACCCTGAGCCCGGGGGCCGACACCGACAACCTGGTCAGCAGCCTTGGGCGCTTGGAGACCTTCTACACCCTGCCGTCGGCGACTTTCGATTTTGCCAAGACCCTCACCGATACCCAGCTGCTGGCCAATCCCAAGATCCGGGTCAAGAACAAGGAAAAGGCCAAGGTTCATATCGGCAGCCGCGAGCCGGTGATTACCGTGACCATCAATGGTGACAACCGTTCGGATAACGTCCAGTACGTGGATGTCGGCGTCAAGCTCAATGTCGAGCCGGATATTCGCCTCGATTCGACGGTTGTGACCAAAATGAACCTGGAGGTTAGCAGCATCTCTGACCGCCAGCCCCTGGAAAGCGGCACCATCGTCTTTACCATCACCACCACCAACGCCGAAAGCGTTCTGACCCTAAAAGACGGCCAGCGAACGGTCATCGGCGGGTTGATCCGCGACGACCAATCAACCACCAAAAAAACCATCCCCCTGTTGGGGGATATCCCCTGGCTGGGGAAACTCTTTACCCATTATGACGAGAGCAAGGGCAAGCGCGAAATCCTGCTCTCAATCACCCCCCACGTGGTTAAGAGCCTCGATGTTCCGTTTCCCGATACCGCCACGATCTGGTCGGGAGGCGAGGACGATCTAAAGGCAAGTCCTCGCTTCGGCACCTTTGCAGACAACTTCCGGCCCGAGCTCGAGCGGACCCGGCTAGCCCCGGCTCCGGCTGCCCGCAGGCCCGATCCGTCAAAGGAATTGCCCTGGAAACCAACCGATTCTGACGAACCCGCAGAAGTGCCTGTGGTGCCCATGGGGGCCCTTGGGGCTCCTCAGGCGGCCCTGCCTGGCCAGCAGGAGCAAGCCCCTGCTGTCGCTGTATCGGCAGGGCGGTTGGCCGTGCTTGGCCCCAACCGCGGCTATGTCGATCGCCAGCTGGCGTTGACCGTGAACATGGCCAATGTCGACCTGCTGCACAGCGCCAGTTTGACCCTTGCCTATGACCCGGAGATCCTTGAATTTGTGCAGGCCGAGGAGGGTGACCTGCTCAGGCGCGGCGGTTACCAGACCAGCTTTCAGGCCGAGGAGGCCACCGCGGGCCAGGTGAGGCTATTGCTTACGCGCAGCGAGGGGGCAGCGGGGGTGATGGGGAGCGGGGTGCTCTGTCGTCTGATATTCAAGGTGCTCGCTTCGGGCAAAACCGAGGTCACCCCGCAGGGTCTTGATTTTCGCGATGCTGCGGGCCTGAAGGTCGAAATTCCCACGGCTGGAATGAACCTTGAGACCTATCGCCTGCCGCAGAAAAGCTCCCGCGAGGGTGGCTCTGCCATGCTGGCTATTGGCAGTGCGAAGCCGAAGGAGGCCTCGACCTCTCCACCGGACGAAGCTTTGGGCGAGCAGGTGATGCAGCTGGCCTCCCTTGGCTGGCCCGCCCTCTCGGCCCCTGTGCCTGCAGGGCCCAAACAACCGGTTCCCGATGTTGTGGATACTCAGGCCTTAGCGGTCTTAGCCGTGCCGGCCCCGGTGGTCCCTGCCGAGGCTCCGCTGAGTCGCTTCGTGGTCCGGTTTTATCCGGGGCAGGTGAAAGTGCGTCCCGAATTTCATTATCGTCTGGCCGAGGCTGCGGAGATGATCAAAAGTTACCCAGGGCGCAGAATCGTTGTCAAAGGCTATAGCGACAGCGTCGGGCCGACGGAGTATAAGTTGAAAGTCTCCACAGCACGGGCCATGAGCGTAGAAAGCTACCTGGTCGGAGTGTTCGAGCTGGCCCCGGAGCGGGTCAGTTCTCTGGGCCTGGGCGAAGCCGACCCGGTGGGGGACAACTCCAGTCAGAAGGGGCGCTATCTGAATCGTCGCGCCGAAGTTGCGGTTTACGATCGCTGAGTCGAGGGTGGGGGAAGTGCTTGACTTTTTCTCGGGGCGATGCTAAAAAGCTCTGTTTTTTAAATCAAGCACTCACTCGACATCGAGACTGGAGGAATACGTCATGGAAAAAACTTTCGCTATTATCAAGCCTGATGCTTTCGCTGCCGGAAGCGCCGGTAAGATCATCGCTCGCATCTACGCAGAGGGGTTCAAGATCGTCGGCATCAAAAAGCTCTATATGAGCAAGGTCGAGGCCGAAGGCTTTTACTACGTGCACAAAGAGCGCCCTTTCTTCGGTGAGCTCACCGACTTCATGAGCAGTGGCCCTTGCATCGTCATGGCCCTCGAGGCCGAGGGCGCCATCAAGAAATGGCGTGACCTGATGGGCGCTACCAACCCCGCTGAGGCCGCCGAAGGCACCATGCGCAAGGAATTCGGCACCTCCATCGGCGAAAACGCTACCCACGGTTCCGACGCCCCCGAGACCGCCGCTTTTGAAATCCCCTACTTCTTCTCCGGGCTCGAACTGCTGTAATCCCAGCGTTTCGCCCCCTTTTGTCTTGTCTGTTTCAAGCCCTTCGGGTACAATCCGAAGGGCTTTTTTTCTTGTGAATTCAGCGGGAAAGACCCTTTCTGCCGGTAGTTTATACGAATGTCTCAAACAAATCTCATCGATCTGAAAAATCTCAACCTCGAGGATCTGACCGCGCTGCTTTGCGGTTTGGGCAAAGAAAAATTCCGGGCTCGCCAGATCATGCGCTGGATTTACACCCGGGGGGTGACCTCCTTTGCCGAAATGACCGACCTTTCCAAGGCCCTGCGTGAAGACCTCAGCCAGCGTGCGTTTATCTCCAACTGGCAGCCCGAGGTCACCGAGCAGAGCGTGGACGGCACCAAGAAATACCTGTTTCCCTCGAACCGGCCGAAATCATCAATCAGGTGTGCGCCGCGACCAAAGACGGGCCGGTGAACAATATTGTCTTCATGGGCATGGGGGAACCCCTTCACAACCTTGATAATGTTGTCAAGGCCCTGGAAATTCTCTACACGCCCGAAGGTTTCGATTACGGCCCCCGCAAGGTGACCCTCTCCACCTCGGGCCTGGTGCCGCAGATGCTGGAACTCGGGCAACGGATTCGGGTCAACCTGGCGGTTTCCCTCAATGCCACCACCGACGAGGTGCGCGACCAGTTGATGCCGATCAACCGGCGCTATCCCCTCAAAGAACTGATGGCGGCTTGCCGTCAATATCCGTTGCATGCCAGTAAGCGGATCACCTTCGAGTACATCCTTATCCGCGGGGTCAACGATAGCCTGCAAGACGCCAAGCGGCTGGTCAAGCTTCTCCACGGCATCAAGGCCAAGGTCAACCTGATTCCCTTTAACGAGCATGAAGGCTCCGCCTTTCGCTCTCCTAATGCCGAGGCCATTGAGGTTTTTCAGACCTACCTGCTCGACCGTAGCATCGTCGCCATCCGCCGGGCCAGCAAGGGGGAGGACATCTCGGCCGCCTGCGGACAGCTCAAAGGGAAACTCGAGAGGCAGCAGGGGAAGTTGCCGGAGAAATAAAATCAGTGGACAGTGAGCGGTGGACAGTGGCCTGTGAAAAGCGGGATTCCTGTTGTTCAAGTTTCTCTGAAGCTGTCCACTGTTAACTGTCCACCGCCCACAGAATTAAGGAGGGTTACCATGTCACAACTTACGATCGGAGTTATCGGGGGCAGCGGCCTTTACGAGATTGAAGAACTTAAGGATGTCAGGGAAGAGCGCATAGAAACACCCTTCGGCGATCCTTCTGATGCCTATATCACCGGCACCCTTGACGGGGTGAAGATGGTCTTTCTGCCCCGCCATGGTCGTGGTCACCGGTTCTTGCCCTCTGAGGTTAACTACCGGGCGAATATCTACGGGATGAAAAAGCTTGGGGTGCAGCAGATTATCTCGGTTTCTGCGGTCGGCAGCATGAAGGAGGAGATCGTCCCCGGGAATATCGTGATTCCCGATCAGTTTTTTGATCGCACCCAGGGCAAGCGTGCTTCGACCTTTTTCGGCGAGGGAGTGGTGGGACATGTGCAGTTTGCTGACCCGATCTGCGGTGACCTTGCCCAGGTTCTTCATGCTTCGGCTGTTGAAGTGGGCGCCACGGTGCATAAAGGTGGCACCTATATCTGCATCGAAGGGCCGAACTTCTCCACCCGCGCCGAGTCGAATATCTACCGCAGCTGGGGGGTGGATGTGATCGGGATGACCAACGTTCCCGAGGCACGCCTGGCGCGCGAGGCGGAAATCTGCTACGCTACCGTAGCCCTGGCGACGGACTATGACTGCTGGCACCAGGAGCATGACGATGTTTCGGTCGAGGCGGTCATTGCCATTATTCAGCAGAACGTGGCGACGGCCCGCAATATTATTAAGGCGGCGGTCAAGCGTCTGGACGGCGAACGGGACTGCGCCTGCGGAAAGGCGCTTGATTTTGCAGTGATGACCCGCAAGGACTTGATCCCCGAAGCCACCCGCGACAAGCTGGCGGTGATCATGGGCCAATATCTGGGTTGAATCGGTTGCATTAGGCCGGGATTTCTGATTAGTATAAATTCAATATCGGCCACCGAGACCCGGAGGCGCAGAATGAAATCCTTCGCTATTTAATGCTTTCTCTGTGACCTCCGTGTCCTTGTATGTGAGTTCCCAAGCAAAGACCAAAGCCAACTTCAAAGGCAATGGGACGCAGATTTACAGGATTTTCAGGATTAAGGTCCGCTCTTAATCAGCCTTTTCCGCTGTGATCTGCGTCCAATAAAATGATTTTTTTTCCTCTGTGTTCTCTGTGGCAAGTTTTCAAGAAGGGTTGGGAAAAACGTGAGCATTCTGGTTGTCGGTTCGGTGGCGTTCGATTCGGTGGAGACTCCTTTTGGTGAGGTGGATGAGGTTCTGGGAGGGTCGGGGACCTACTTTTCGACCTCGGCGAGTTTTTTCAGCGATGTTAGCCTGGTCGCCGTTGTGGGGGAAGATTTTCCCCAGGAACACGTGGAGTTTCTCAAGTCGCGCAATATCGACCTGACAGGGCTGCAGGTCGCACCGGGGAAGACCTTTCGCTGGAAGGGGCGTTACGGTTATGACCTCAATGAGGCCCATACCCTCGATACTCAACTGAACGTCTTCGAATCCTTCGCTCCCCAGTTGCCCAGTGGATTTGAAGACGCTGAATACGTTTTTCTCGCCAACATCGATCCTGAATTGCAGCTGCAGGTGCTGCAGCAGGTGCGGCGGCCCAAGCTGGTGGCCTGCGACACCATGAACTTCTGGATCGAGGGCAAGCGCGAGGCCCTGGTCAAAACTCTCAGGCATGTCGACACCCTGCTGATCAACGAGGGGGAGGTCCGCCAGCTGGCCGACGAGCCCAACCTGGTCAAGGCTGCCCGGAGCATCCTGGATCTGGGGCCGAAAAACCTGGTGGTCAAACGTGGAGAATACGGGGTCATCATGTTTACCGAGCACTCGACCTTTGCCGCGCCGGCCTTTCCCCTCGAAGCGGTCTTTGACCCCACGGGGGCTGGCGACACCTTTGCCGGAGGGTTTATGGGCTACCTCGCATCAACCCAGAACGTCTCCGAGGCGAGTGTCCGCCAGGCGATCGTCTTCGGCAGCGTCATGGCCTCTTTCGCCGTGGAGGATTTCAGTCTCAACCGAATGAAGACCCTGGAATACAAGGAAATCGAAGAACGCTTCCGCAAGGTCAAGCTGCTGACCGAATTTGACGGACTTGAATAAACAGCAAGGATGAACTGATGTTCAGCTGGGAAAAGACCATGGAGTTGCTGGCGATTTCGGCCAATCGGGTCGTGCTGCTCCACCGCTCGCTTAGCGAGGTTCAGGTGGCTCTGCCCGGGGTGCCTTCCCAGTCTGCCACCGCCTATGCCTGTGCTTATATCGAAAAGGGCGGGCTGCGGGTGACCGTCGTGTTTCATCTACATGACAGTCATTGTCTGGCCTTTTACCTCAATGACGGGGGGGGGCTGACCAAGCAGCAGGTGGGGCCGGTATTTTCGCAGGCACTTAATTTTGCCGAATCTATGGGGTTTATCATGGGGGATCTGGAGATCTCTCAGTTCGATGCCCAGAAGCGGATCGGACTGTGGGATTCTCTGCCCCTGAAGTTCGGGGTCAAGCCCCCGCAAAAGCCGATCGAACCGCAGGGGGCAGATTCGCCCGAGCCCGCTGCTTTTAGCGGTGGGGGAACTACTCGTATCGCCGCCAGGCGACCGCTTCCCTCTGCTGAAGAAATGGCAGCGCGACGCAGGTGCTTTATCGAAAATCTTGGTCGCTTTCTGGCATCGCTTTAGCAAGGAGTTTGTGTGGGCACACTGTTTCGACCGACAATTCTGGCCCTTGGATTATTGCTCATTTTTTCCTGCAGCGCCGTGCAGGAGCAGAGCCGCTCGGGGGAGACCCATTACATCCTAGGGTTATCCTATCTGCAGGAAAACAACCCGACCATGGCTCTCAGGGAGTTTCTTCAGGCTGCCGAATCCGACCCGAATAATGCCGAAATCCAGGGCGCTTTGGCCATGGCCTATCATCGCAAACAAGCCTTTGCAAAAGCCGAAGCCCATTACCTTAAAGCCATCGAGCTCAGCGGCAAAGATCCCCAGTACGAGAACAACCTGGCGGCGCTTTACCTCGATCAGAAACGCTGGGATGACGCCATTGCCTATTTTCGCCGGGC
This sequence comes from uncultured Desulfuromonadales bacterium, assembly GCA_945787465.1. Taxonomy (GTDB): domain Bacteria; phylum Desulfobacterota; class Desulfuromonadia; order Desulfuromonadales; family Trichloromonadaceae; genus CALZIZ01. Next base: position 25,756 of record CALZIZ010000034.1, on the reverse strand, counting down.
GTCGACAAACCTGTTGTTTACCAAGCCCGAAGTGGCTCTGACCGGAATAGGCTTTTCCCACTTTCAAAAGGCCGACTATCTCAACTCGGTGCTCTCCTACCAGGACGCCATTTCCAGCAATGCCCAGTATCCTCAGGCCCATTTCGGCCTGGGTGAAGCCTACTATGCCCTCGACAAGACCGACCTGGCCATTACCGCCTATAAAAAAGCGCTCGGCCTTGTGCCGGGGTACGTGCAGGCTCACTATAAACTGGGGCTGGCACATATGAAAACCAGGAATAAGGAGGGGGCCGAAGCTGCCTTCAAAGAGGTTATCCGCCTGGCTCCCGAATCCGAATCGGCGAGGCTTTCCCGGGATTATCTCAAGCTTCTGCACTAACTAATTCCATTCGGATACTCTAAATGGAATTAATTGGTTTACGGATTGGAAGAGAACCATTTTCTGGCGGAAACTGACGATATGAATGAATCAGAACCACAGAAAGCCGGCGCACTGTTGAGGGATTGCCGCGTGAAAAGCGGCATTTCCCTCAAGGATGTTGCCGAGAAGACCAAGATTCGCCAGACCTACCTGAAGGCCCTTGAAGAGGATTACCATGAGGGTTTGCCTGGTGGTGCTTACCGAAGCGGATTCATGCGGATCTATGCTGAGTTTCTCGGGTTGTCGCCGGATGTGGTTCTTGAGCGTTATCGGCAGCAAAACGCCGTTGAAACGCCCGAGGCTACGGATTTCGAGCAGCCTGACGAGGTGACCCCGAGATGGGGGAGACGTAATCTGGCGATGGTGGTGGTTCTTCTCCTGGCACTTGTGGGGGCGGGGGTTTTTCTTTTGTCCCGGCCGCTGCCCACTGAATCGCCGCAATTGCTTGCGAATAAGCCCAAGACTTCTTCCCGTCAGCCGCCCCCGGGGGCGTGGAGCCCTCCGGCGGAGTTTGTCGCTTCAGCACCTTTGCCAAATCCGCAACTTCAGAGCCCAAAACACGACCGGGCTCTGCCGCAGCAAACGTCGGCTGCGGCTGCTGGCGCCCAAAGGGATGCCGGCAATCGCACAATGCCTGCGGCTGCAGCGGTTTCGGCAACGCCGTCTTCCCCTGAACCAGAGGTCAGGGAAATTCGCCTGGAAACGGTCGCCGCGGTGGAGTTCGCCATTGCTGTAGATGGGAGGTCGCGGCGCGAGTACAATGTTCCTGCTAATGTTGTCCTTAAATGGCAGGCCAGGGAGGGGGTGCGACTTGAAACCGAAGATCCTGATGCCTTGCGGGTTTGGATGGATAACCGTTTGATCGAGACCGCCCAATGGCCGCTTGTGCTTCCCCGGGCCGCTGCCGGTAGTCCCCAGTGAGGAAAATATATGACTATTGAATGTCCCCAATGCGCTTCACGCTACAAGCTCGATCCGACCAAAACCACTAAGGCGGTCGTAAAAATAAAGTGCCCCAAATGCGGCAATGTTTTTTCCGTCACCCTGCGTGAAGCCGAGGCCCCAGCGGTGGGTCACAAGATTCTGGTGGTCGACGATTCAAAATTTTTTCGTGAAATGATTCTCGATGTTCTGAAGCCCCTCGAAATGCCCCTGCTGACCGCAGGCACGGTTGAAGAGGCCATGATTCTGCTGCGCAGGGAACACCCCGACCTGGTGCTTCTCGATCTGAACCTGCCCGGCAAAAGCGGTTATGATCTGATCAAAGAAGTCCGTTCCGACGAGGTGCTGAAAGGTATTCGGCTTTTGGCAATGAGCGGGGTCTTTCGCAAAGAAGCAGATGTCGCCAAGGTGGAGCTGGCCGGTGCTGACGATTTTATCAATAAATCTTTCAAGCCGGAGCAACTTGTTTACCGGGTTAAAAAACTCCTCGAGCAATGAGCATGGAAGAGAGTCTCGACCAAATGCTAGCCGCGGTGCGCGGCGAGGTCGGCGATAGCCCCTGGGAGCTGGCCGTGGTGCTCGGCTCGGGGCTTGGAGGGTTGGTTGATCAGGCCAGCCCAATTGCGGTTTTTGAGTATCGGGACTTTGACTGCTTTCCCCGCGGCTCTGTGGCCGGACATGCCGGACGCCTTGTTGCTGCCACCCTGGAAGGTCGCCGGGTGCTGCTGTTTCAGGGACGCTTTCATCTTTACCAGGGGCTCAATGCCTGGCAGGTTGCGCTTCCGGTGCGCCTGGCTCACCGCCTGGGTTGCAGGCAGTTGCTCCTCACCAATGCCGTCGGCGGGATCAACCCCGCCTACCGCCCCGGTGATTTCATGGCGATCAGCGACCATATCAACCTGCTTGGGGACAACCCGCTGCGGGGGCTTGAGGATAACCCCTTTGTCGACCTTTCGAGTGTTTATGATCTGGGTTTTTACGAGGAACTCTCCCGTTTTGCAAAGCAGCAGGGGATAGGTCTGCACCAGGGGGTGCTGGCCGCGCTGAGCGGACCCTGCTACGAAACTCCGGCAGAAATCCGCATGCTGCAACGTTTCGGAGCCGACGTCGTATCGATGTCCACAGTCCCTGAAGCAATAATGGCAAAGTATCTGAAGATGGCGGTGGCAGGTTTGTCTTTTGTTTCCAATGCCGCCGCAGGCATATCCGAAAATCCACTCGATCATCAGGACGTTCTGGCTGCGGGACAGCGAGGGAGTTCGCATTTCTCTTTGCTGGCCCGGCAGATCGTTCGCTCATGGTCCTCCAGCGCCACTCTCCACAGCTGATTAAATTCGTATAGATAACAGAAGATATCATGAAGAAAAGGGCCAGTCCGTATCTGAGGGCCTTTCTGCGCCTGTTCCCCCAATCATTAAATGCCAAGTCCCCCTCTGCTTGCTGGAGGAAGTTTATCTTTATGTAATCACTAGGGAATTCCCCTGGCATGGTGACGTCAGTTGCTTGACAGTCAAGGGCGGCATGGTAGACTTTCACCAAATGAATTGGGGGCAAAGGATCTTGGGTAAAAAAATCAATAAAATCCTTATTGTAGACGATGAGGAAAATGCGCGGATCGGCCTGAGCAAGTTGCTGTCCCAGGAAGGTTATGACGTCGACAGCGTGGCAAACGGGAATGAAGCCCTTGAATTTTTGCGCCATGAAAGGGTCAGCTTAGTCATCAGTGATATCAACATGCCCGAGATGAACGGACTTGCGTTTCTTAAGATGCTGAATCGGCACTACCCAAGCACCAATGTGATCATGATCACAGCTTACGGCGGGGTCGAATCATATCTTGAGGCCATGAATCTCGGGGCCTTTGAGTATATTCACAAGCCTGTAAAGCTGGACGAACTCAAGTCGGTTATGAAAAAGATCTACGGGGGTAACGGCGTCCCGAGTAGTGTATCCTAGGAGGCTGTCCGACAATAAGGGCCGAAGCGAGAAATTGGATGTTCGAGACCAGATTTTCGAGAATTTGAGAGCGAATAGCAGGGGAATAGCAGGGCTATTTGTCGAAAATTGTCGAGAATCTGGGTTTATCAGCCGGTTTCGCAGTAGGTTCATGTTAAGCCCGACAGCCTCCTGGCCTGAACTTTAACTTAGCCTGGGGAGGAGCCATGAAAGACTTCAAGACCATCCTGTTTGCGACGGACTTTTCCGAGAGTTCCGAGTATGCTTTCAACTATGCCCTGTCCCTGGCCCAGAAGTTCGGTGCCCGCCTGCAGATTGTCCATATAATTAATGAACCCGTCGATCTGCGGGGGTTCTACGTCCCCCATATCTCCTTTGAAAAGCTCGAAGAAGAGATCGAGGAGGGGGCAAAGAAGATGATGGACAAGTTCTGCCGTACACACATGCGTGATTACGAGAACTATGAAACCTCCATCGTACCGGGAATCCCTTATGATGAAATCATCAAGAAGGGCACGGAGGTTTCGGCCGACTTGATTATCATGGGCACCCACGGTCGTACCGGCCTGGACCATGTCCTTTTCGGCAGTACTGCCGAAAAGGTGGTTCGCAAATCCCCCGTCCCTGTGATGACTATTCGCAGCGAAGAGGAATAGTCGGTTTACCGGATAATACCAGACACAAAAAGGCTGCCCTTCAGGCGGCCTTTTTGTGTCTGGTGCAACTTTTCAGATGCCTCCCGGCAGCGCAGGCAGGGGGCATTTACCCTTGTCAAAAATAGCGGTGACAGGTATCCTACCGGTTCGTTGTCAGGCTTGAAATAAACCCTACGACTCGAACGGGTGTCTCCAAAATGCCGGAAAAAATTCTGGTGGTCGATGACGAGAGAATCATTCTCGAACTGACCTCCATGATCCTGAAAAGCAAGGGCTACGAGGTTCTGACCGCCGAAAACGCCGAAAAGGGGTTGGAGATCGTCGCTCAGGACGCTCCTGCAGCCGTGCTGCTCGATTACATGATGCCGGTTATGGACGGATTGACCGCCCTGAAGAGGATCCGCAAAGAGTTCCCCTGCACCTATGTCATCATGTTTACCGGCAAGGGAAGCGAGGAAATCGCTGTAGAGTTGATGAAGGCGGGGGCCTCGGACTACATTCTCAAACCGTTCAACAACCAGGATTTGGTCGAGCGCCTGGAAAATGTGCTGCGCATTCGCAGAATCGAACTGCACAACAAGGAACTGCGTGAAGAACGCGAGCGCCTGTTGCAGGAGATCGAGGAGTGGAACCTCGAACTGGAGCGACGTGTCGAGGAAAAGACCAGGGCGCTGGAAAAAGCCCACGCCGAGATCCTGCAGGGCGAAAAACTGGCCGCTCTTGGACATCTCTCCGCAGGGATGGCCCATGAAATCCGCAATCCTCTCAATTCCATCAGTCTTTTCGGACAGATCCTGAAATCCGGGCTGGCCGAAGACCAGGAAAAATCGAGCTATGCCGATAAGATCCTTAATGAGGTCGATCGCATCGATAACATTCTGATCCAGCTTCTTGCCGCAAGTAAGCGGCCCCGCTATGAACTTGAACTGGTTTCGGTTGCCGAGGTGCTGGATCGGGTGCTGGAGAGCTTTGGCGAGCAGATCGTTGCACAGAAGGTTGAATTGGAGAAGGTTTTTGAAACTGTGCCGCCGCCTATTTTGTCCGACGCTACCGAGATCGAGCAGATTTTCACCAATCTTGTGATGAATGCCCTTTATGAGATGCAGCATGGCGGCAAGCTTGGCATTCAACTGTCTCATGACGATCGCAAGATCAACATTGCAATCTCTGACACCGGCGGCGGAATTCCCCGGGAAAACCTCAGTCAGATTTTCGATCCCTTTTTCACGACCAAGAGCAAGGGCACCGGTTTCGGCCTCTCTGTTGTGCTGCGCATCGTCAAGACCTATCGGGGACGAATTTCGCTGGACAGCATCGAAGGCGAAGGGACCATCTTCCGTGTTGAATTGCCGCTTGGTTAGGGAGTCCTTGTGCCTCAGCAACGCATTTCTTTGTCTTGTCCCATTGTCGGAATGAAGTTTTTCTCTCGACAGTCCCATGGAGCTTATCAGTGGCTCTGAGATTGCGCGAAGTTGGTCTCGAGCTGCACGAGGACGAATCCCTGCTGCCCGCCAAGGTTGCTTCGCTGCTCAGGGTGAAGCTTGGCGATCTGGGGGGCTTTCGGGTGGTGCGTTGCGGTATCGATGCCCGCAAAAAGCCCCGGGTCCTCAGGGTCTACACGGTGGAGTTCACCGTCGACGACGAGCAGGTTCTGCTGCAGCGCAACCGAGGTAACCCTCGCCTTGCGCAGGCCAGCGATCCCCAATACCCGCAGGCTCGCAACCTCGACCGGCCCCATCGGGCGCTGGTGGTGGGGATGGGGCCCGCGGGGCTGTTTGCCGCCCTGCGGTTGGCCCAGTACGGTCTGTCGGTGACACTGGTAGAACGCGGGCGGCCGGTGGAAGCCCGGGTCAAGGATCTGCGAAGGCTCTGGAGCGAAGGGGTTTTCGATCCGCTCAGCAACGTCCAGTTCGGCGAGGGCGGGGCCGGAACCTTCTCCGACGGCAAGTTGACCACCCGGGTCAATAACCCCTGGATGCGCCTGGTGCTGCAGACCCTGGTCGATTTTGGCGCACCTGCGGAGATTCTGGTGCAGGCAAAGCCTCATGTCGGCAGCGACCGTCTGCGCCTGGTGCTGATTAACTTTCGCAGGCATCTCCTGGCCCTGGGGGTGGACGTCCGCTTCGAAACCTGCCTGACCGGATTGCAGACCGAAGCCGGCCGGGTTCATGCGGGGGTTCTGAACAATCAGCAAGAAGTGCCCTGCGACAGTCTGGTGCTGGCTGTCGGCCACAGTGCCCGCGATACCTACGGCATGCTTGAGGAGGCCGGCGTGCAGATGATCGCCAAACCCTTTGCCGTCGGGGTGCGGGTTGAACATCCTGCGGCCCTGATCAACCAGATCCAGTACGGTCAGCCCGATCACCCCAGGCTGCCGACCGCCGACTATGCCCTGACCCATAACGACCCCCAGAGCGGGCGCGGGATCTATTCGTTCTGCATGTGCCCGGGAGGCGAGGTCGTGCTGGCCTCATCGGAGCCGGGCGGCGTGGTGGTCAATGGCATGAGTTACTGCAGCCGCAGCGGTGAGCGCTCAAACAGTGCCCTGGTGGTTGCGGTTCGGCCGGAAGACTTCGATGGCACGGACCCCCTGGCCGGGGTGCGTTTCCAGCGGCGCTGGGAGCGGGCGGCTTTCGAGGCCGGTGGGAGCAGCTATCGGGCCCCGGCGCAGAACCTGATGGAATTTCTCGGTAGAGGGCAGGGCGTCGTGGCCTCCAGTTGTCGCCCCGGGGTGCGTGAGGCAGACCTGCGACAGGTGCTGCCCGACTTCGTCTGTCAGGGCCTCAAAACAGCCCTGCCTCAATTCGATCGGCGCATGCGCGGCTTTGTCACCGCTGAGGCGACCCTGGTCGGCGTTGAAACCCGCACCTCGGCCCCGCTGCGTATTTTGCGGGGCGACACCGGAGAGTCGCTGTCACACGCCCGGCTTTTTCCGGCCGGCGAAGGGGCCGGTTATGCCGGTGGAATCATGAGCGCCGCCCTCGACGGGCTTCGCATCGCAGAACAGATCGCTAACCAAGTCAGTAACGGGAGTGTATGTTGAAAGCAGTTTACGTTGAACAGATTCGCGAGCGGGAATGGGTCGAGAGCCCTTTTCTGGTCCGTGATAAAATAATGGCCATGGCCAAAAACGGCAAACCCTACATGACCCTCAAGCTTGTCGATCGCACTGGCGAGGTCGAAGGCAGGGTCTGGGACCGGGTGGATGAATTTGCCCGGCGCTTCGAAAAAAACGATTTCATCCAGGTCAAGGGCAAAGCAAGCGTTTACATGGGCAAGATGCAGCTGGTGATTCAGGACCTGAACCGGGTCGCAGAAGAGCAGGCCGATCTGGCCGATTATATGCCGGTCTCAGAGCGAGCGGTGGAGGCCATGGTTGCCGAGCTCAGAGCCAAGATTGCCGCCATGACCGATGTCCATCTGAAGGGCTTGATGGAGGCCTTTGAGGCCGATGAGCAGTTCATGCGTGGTTATGTCAAGGCCCCTGCCGCCAAGGCAATGCATCATGTGTACCTCGGTGGACTGCTTGAGCACTCGCTGGCGGTAGCCTCGCTGGCAGAGGATGTTGCGGCGCGCTATCCCGGCATCCACCGTGATCTGCTCGTAACCGGGGCGCTGCTGCACGATATCGGCAAGGTCGAGGAGTTGACCTATGCCCGCACCTTCGATTATTCCGATGACGGCAAACTGCTTGGGCATATTATGCTTGGGGTTGAAATGGTCGAAGAGAAAATCCGGCTTCTGCCTGATTTTCCCCGCAGCCTGGCCACTGTGGTCAAACACCTGCTGCTCTCCCACCACGGCCAGTACGAGTACGGCTCGCCCAAGCGCCCCAAGACCATGGAGGCGGTGATCCTGAACTTTCTCGACGATCTCGATTCAAAAATCAACGGGGTGCGAACCCACATCGAGCGAGAGCCGGACAACGCAAGTTCCTGGACCGGCTATCATCGCCTCTATGATCGGTACTTTTTCAAGGACACGCCAGGTGGCGGTGAGCCTTCCCTGGCTGGCCCTGAAAAGACCCAACCTATTGTTGAGCAAGCGCCCGCGCCCGTCGCCGCCTCGCCGGCACCGGAAAAAAAACGTCCCCAGGACCGCGATCGTGGGCGCAAGGCCAATTTCGGTTTTACCCTCGGCGATCAGTTGCGCGGCAAGAGTCTTGATCTGTTTTCCGCCGATGACGATGAGAAGGAGTAAGTGATGCTGATCCAGACCCTGCCCGTTGGCCCCTTGCAGGTCAATTGCTTTATCGTTGCCTGTGAAGAGACCAAAGAAGCGATGGTGGTCGATCCCGGTGATGATGGCGCGCAGATCCTCGCGGCCCTGAAGGCCGCGCACCTGCAGCCCCGGTTGATCGTCAATACCCATGGCCATTTCGACCATATCGGCGCCAATAAATTCCTGGTCGAAAAGACCGGGGCCGAACTGCTTATCCATGCGCAGGATGTACCGTTGTTGCAGCGTGCGCCCGAACATGCTGCCGTTTACGGGTTGACCGCGGTGCCCTCACCCGAGCCGACCCGAGTATTGCAGGACGGGGATGTGATGGAGTTTGGCAAGCTGCGTTTCGAGGTGATCCATACCCCCGGTCATTCCCCCGGAGGAATCTGCCTGCACGGTCCGGGGCATGTCTTTACCGGCGATTCTCTCTTTGCCGGATCCATCGGTCGCACCGATCTTCCCGGCGGCAGCCACGAAACCCTGGTCCGCGGGGTGCGCAGCCGGTTGATGGTGCTGCCTGAGGAGACGGTGGTTCACCCCGGCCATGGGCCCGATACGACGATCGGGCGTGAAAAGGTGTCCAACCCCTTTGTCGGCGCAATGGCCTGATCCGGACCGTAACTCTGAGAGAACAATGACTCCCCCGCCCTCGGCATGGCCCGGGGTCGCGGCGAGAGGTGGAGTTTATGCTTAAGGACAAGAAAATCGTACTCGGTGTCACCGGTGGTATCGCCGCCTACAAGGCAGTCGAACTGCTGCGCCTTTACGTCAAGGTCGGGGCCGAGGTGTTCGTGGTCATGACCCGCAGTGCTCAGCAGTTTGTGACTCCGTTGACCTTTCAGACCCTGTCGGGAAACCCGGTGCATACCGAACTTTTCGACCTGTTCCAGGAAAACGAAATCGGTCACATCTCCCTGGCCGACCGGGCCGACCTTTTTGTCGTCGCCCCGGCAACCGCCAATGTGGTCGGCAAGGTCGCCTCGGGAATTGCCGATGACCTGCTCACCACGACCATCATGGCGACCAAGGCCCCGGTGCTCTTCGTGCCGGCGATGAACGTGAACATGTGGGAGAATCCCCTGTACCGGCAGAACGAAGAAAAGCTCAAAGGGTTCGGTTACCGGTTCATGGAACCGGTTTCCGGGGCTTTGGCCTGCGGCTGGGAGGGCAAGGGCAAACTCCCCGACCCCTCGGCGATCTTTGAAGAGACGCTGGCCCTGCTGGCCCCACACGACCTGGCTGGTGAAACGCTCTTGGTCAGTGCCGGCCCGACCCGCGAAGAACTCGACCCGGTGCGCTACCTGAGCAACTATTCCTCGGGCAAGATGGGCTACGCCATTGCCCGGGCCGCCCGCCAGCGAGGGGCTCGGGTGATCCTGGTCACCGGGCCCACCTGTTTGCAGGCGCCCTGTGGCGTCGAGGTTCACCAGGTCAGGGGCGCCGGGCAGATGCACCAGACGATCCTGGCAGAGCAGGGTGCAGCAAGTATCCTGATAAAGGCCGCCGCGGTGGCTGACTATCGACCGGCGGTCAAGGCCGACGACAAGATCAAGAAAAACGCCGCAGAAACCATGACCCTGGTGCTGGAAAAGAATCCTGACATCCTTGCGGAACTGGGCCAGCTCAAGGGCGGGAGGATTCTTGTAGGTTTTGCCGCCGAAACCAGCGACCTGGTGGATAACGCCCGCAAAAAGCTCGAACGTAAAAATCTCGACCTGATCGTCGCCAACGATGTCTCCCTGCCCGACGCCGGTTTCGACGTCGACACCAACATCGTGCGGTTGCTGTTTAAAGATGGAAGGGTGGAGGAACTGCCCAGAATGAGCAAGGATGAGGTCGCAAACCGGCTGCTTGACCGGATTGTAGAGCTTAAGGGGCAGAAGGTAGAAGGTAGAAGGTAGAAGGTAGAAGGTAGAAGGTAGAAGGTAGAAGGTAGAAGGTAGAAGGTAGAAGGTATTCTGCCTCATCAATAGACCGAAAGGAGCTCCAGGAGGCGGTCGGGGCAGGTGATGCCCTGCTTGAAGCGGGGCTTGAGCTGGGCGAGAATCTCCTCGGCTTCCCGTTCGGGCAGCTTGCCGTCGAGCGACAGCAGGTTAAGGTTTTTACGGACCATCTTGGCGGCGTTCAGGGCGCGCTCTCCGGTGGGATCGGCCTTCCAGTAGGGGCTTTCTTCCATGCTGGCCAGCACACTTTCCGAGGCCTGCTTGGCCAGTTCGAGGTATTCCTGCCGGTCCTCAGGTCCGAGGGTCCATTTGGAGGTTTCAGACAACGAGCGGGTCATCTTCTGCCACTGCTGCAGACGGTTAAGCAGCAGCAACGAATTGAAAAGCCGCTTGTTGGTGCCGAAGGAAAAAATCGTATCCGACAGCACTCTGCGCATCATGGCATCGTTATCCTGAAAACTCTTGCGCGCGATGGTGCGGGCCAGGGCCCAGATCTCCGGTTCGACCACGGCCTCGAAACGTACCTCCCAGTACGCATGCTTGAGCAGCACAGTATTGAAGGTCTTGACCATCTTGAAGGGCACGTAGTAGGAGTGGGCCACGGTATCGGCCGCCAGGTGGCCCAGATAACCGTAGGCGCAGGCTTTTTGCGAATCGCTGCGGGCCGCCCGAAGAATTCGCTGCCCCATGCCCCAGGAATGGCAGTGGTTCAGGTAGTGGGTAAACTTTTTGCCAAGGGTAATGTCGGCGCTGATGCAGCCGTAGAGAAAATCGTAAGGATAGGCGCTGAGCAAAGTCTGCAGCGCGCTGGGAAGAATGTGCAGCTTGGTGAGGATGTGGGAGCCGATCTGCAGATGCACCCCGACCCCCCAGGCCAAGGCCTCTTCGGGCAGGGATATGAGCAGAATAGTGCAACAAGCGATCAGTAATGCCATGGATTCCAGATGTCCTTGAAGATAGCTCCAATACTAGACCACCGGCGAGTTTGTGTAAACACCTGAATCGGTGAAATCGTTAGTGTGCTGCAACATTGCCATAAGTCAACAGATGAGGAGTGAGGCGTGAGGGGGGAGGCGTAATTTACCAAAAAAAAAACCAAGCCCCTTCGCTTTTTCTCCTCACACCTTGCGCCTCACTCCTCACAGATTCAGGAAGCAGTCAAAATAACCATGCCTGATACATTTAAAAAAGAACTGCTCGAAACCGTTGCCCAGGTTCGCGGGGTGCTGGAGGATTTTCTGACCCTGGGGATCAGGGAAATCGATTTTCCCGAACTGCCCGGGGAGCTGCCGGTCTGCCCTCCCGAGACCTGCGGCATCGATCATGGCGGGCAGGGCCTTTGTCGCAGCGAGAGCCTTGAAGAAATTCGTGCAGAACTTGAGGACTGTCGTCGCTGCCCGTTGTGTGAAGGTCGAAAAAATATCGTCTTCGGAGTCGGCAACCCGAATGCCCGCCTAGTCTTCGTCGGCGAGGCGCCGGGACGCGAAGAGGATGAAAAGGGTGAACCTTTTGTCGGCGAAGCCGGCAGGCTGCTTGACCGCATTCTGTTCGCCATGGGGTTGACGCGCCCCGATGTCTATATCTGCAACGTTCTGAAGTGCCGTCCGCCTGGCAATCGTGATCCCCGTCCAGAGGAAATTGAAGCCTGCGAGCCCTACCTCAAGCGGCAGCTTGCCGCGATTCGCCCGGAGATCATCGTGGCTTTGGGCCAGTTCGCCGCCCAGACCCTTTTGCGTGACCAGTCCCCCATCAGCCGCCTGCGCGGCGAGTGGCGCGAGTACCAGGGGATGCCGCTGCTGCCGACCTTTCACCCGGCCTATCTGTTGCGAAACCCCGCTTCTAAAAAAGAGGTCTGGGAAGACATGAAGCTTGTGATGAACAGGCTGCGTGAAGGGCAGGGTGGGGGAGCATGAGCCTCGGTTCCGCTGCGATCTCCATTGATGAGGTTCGCAAGTGGCGTCGCGATCATGCCGGGCAGCCGGTGGAGGTGCTCAAGGGGCTCTCCCTTGCGGTTCCCGAGCATCAGGTGACCGTGGTGATCGGTCCCTCCGGAGGGGGTAAGAGCACTCTCGTTCGGCTCATCAACCGACTTGAAGATCCGAGCTCCGGCCAGATCAGCCTGTTTGCTGAAAACATTCTGAACCTCGATGTTCTTCAATTGCGCCGCCGCATCGGGGTGGTGCCTCAGAAGCCGCTGATGTTCGATGGTTCGGTGATGGAGAACCTGCAGCGACCTTTCGAATACCGCGGCGAGTCCCCGCCGGGCCCCGAAGACGACCTTACAATTTCCACCCTGTCCCTGTGCCGGTTGAAAGCATCGTTGCTCCCTCAGAAGGCCCGAAGCCTTTCGTTGGGCGAGCAGCAGCGCGTCAGTCTGGCCCGGGCCCTGATCTGCCGGCCAAATATCCTGGTTCTCGATGAGCCGACCAGCGCCCTCGATCGTCCCACCGCCGATCGCCTTGCGGCAACCTTGAGGGATATCTGCGGCAAGCAAAACCTGACCATGCTGATGGTGACTCACGACCTTCGCCTGGCCGAGCAGGTGGCCGACCGCATTGCCTACCTTGAGGATGGCCGCATTCTCGAGCAGGGCGCAGCCAAGGCGCTGTTTGCTGCTCCTGCCAGCGACGCCTTGCGGTCTTTTCTTACCTCTTCGGGGGGCTCATGAATAATGGCGTCGCAAAAAGTCCGCCCTACTGCGTTACAGTGGTTTGAGAGCTCATAGCCGTAGCTATGGGCCGAAAAGGAGCCGAAATATGGGCCAAACAGCTGGGTTTGCAGCCGGTCTCTAATTGTCGGACAGCCTCCTAAGCCTTGTAGGGCGAAATTTTTGCTTAGCCATCTCAGGAGTTTTTGCGAGTGCAACATGAATAATACCATCATCGATTTGAGCCTGTTTGACCTGGTGTTGGTCTATGGCCTGGTTCTGGTTTCGGTGGCTCTTGCCCGTTTCAACGATGTGGGGCAGGCCAGGGAAATGCTCTGGGCCTCGCTGCGGATGGTCGTGCAACTGCTGGCCGTCGGTTACCTTCTGCACCTGGTTTTTGCCGTGAAGAGCGCCACGGCAGTTATGCTGATCCTGCTGGTTATGGGGGTGTTTGCGGTGCAGGCGGTGGCCGCTCGGGTGCAGAACAAGATGCCATGCTTTTATCGGGTGGTGGGGGCGTCGATCTTCGCCGGGTGCGGGCTCACGACCTTTTTCTTCTGTACGCTGGTGATTGGCCTGACCCCCTGGTATGACCCTCGTTACCTGATACCCCTGGCAGGAATGATCATTGGTAATTCCATGACCGGGGCGAGCCTTGCGGCCGAACGCCTGGCGGCTGAGATCAAGGATCGCCGGGACGAAATCGAAACTGCCCTCTGCCTTGGGGCCACCTCGCGGGTCGCTTGCCGCGATATCGTGCGCAGCGCCTTTCGGGCTGCGCTGATTCCCTCAATCAACAGCATGGCCGCCATGGGCATCGTCTTTCTGCCCGGCATGATGACCGGCCAGATTCTCTCGGGCACCGAACCGATCATTGCCGTAAAGTACCAGATCGCCATCATGTGCGTGATAACCGGCAGCGTGGCCTTGAGTTCTTTTCTGATCCTGATCCAGGGCTATCGCAACTACTTCACCTCGGCCCACCAGTTGCGCTCCGATCTGGAGTAGCCACCGCCGTACCAAATAAAAACGCCCGCTTTCCAAAAGCGGGCGGGCGTTTTTTCAATTTGGTTCGTACCGGCACGGTTTTTCTTCAGCCGGCGGTAATGATTTGCTGCGAGCTCTGCTGCAAATCACCCATCAGCATATCGGTGATATAGGCTGCCAGGGTTTTTGATTCGCTTTGAGACAGATCTGTGAATTCGACCGCCATCCCTGGTTCGACCTTGAAGACATCAGCGTACGACCCTCTGTGGTAGATGACCACTCCGTTTAACCGCAGGGGCCGGGCGTTTTTTAATGGTAATTCCATTTCGACTTCGGTGCCTACCGCAAGGGTTGCAGCAGTGCCAAGATAAATCCCCCCTTCTGATAAATTCAGAGCAGCGTATCTTTCCCTGCGTTTTTCATGAATCAAAGCAACCTTCTCGATAAATGGGATCCTCAGATGCTTTCGGCCCTTGTTCTTTAAAGTGGTCAGGTACGCTTGTACGAGTATGTTCATTTTGCGCAGATCGATAGGTTTGGTTAAGAGCCCTGAATATCCGAACTGGATATATTCATCCTCGGAGGTCTTGCTGTAGCTTTCGCTCATCAGGATGAGGGGAGTCTTGGCCCATTCCGGATGTTTCTTGATCTGCTCCAGAGCAGCAAATCCATCCTTTGCCGGCAGGTGTCCGTCGAAAATGACCAGGTCCGCAGGGTCGGTATCCATGAACTTCAGAACCTCGGCCCCATTTTCGGCAGAACGTACCAGGTAGCCCAAACGGCCCAAAATGATCGACATTTGCATTAATGCCGGGCTTTTTTCGCCAGCGACAATGATCCTTATGGGCTTTTGAGGTAGTGGCTTCATTCGACCTCTTGGGATGGTGAGTGTAACCTGGATCCGTGGGTTCGGGGCGGGCAATAGCGCAAGTCATTGACCTGCCAGAACTCATGAATCCAAGTTTAAGTTAATTACCGCAAAGATACCACATCAAAGGTCTGGATGCCATGGACAACACCTGTGTAAATGATTTAGCTTTTCAAATCTCAGGCGTCTATAGTTGGATAATGATTCGATAATGTATCGTTATTATTGTGATTTTTCCGGAAAAATTCCTGTAGCCAGCCTCTCTTACCCCCTTCAGCATCTCTTTTCGTTAACACCGGCGGCTCCCTGACTTCCCCTTAATTTAGCGGTTTTTTTTATCGGTCCAATTTTTTTGTCATGTGATTGCAGCTATTTAACAAGCGATGGTTTGGCCATACTAAACATATAACAGTGTTTGGCATTTGCGTTGCACTTACTTCAGGTACACAAAGTCAAATGAGGCAAACAATATATCGGGGAGGCAACGCCATGAAAATGAATCTGTATCTGCCGCTGAATTTCGGTTTGAGCGACACTGCTCATCTGTTGCGCGAAACGGTCAGGGATTTTGCCCGGGATGAAATCGCCCCGCGGGCCGCTGACATCGATCGGGACAACCTCTTCCCCGCAGATTTGTGGCGCAAGATGGGGGATCTGGGGCTGCTGGGCATCACTGTGGACGAAGAGTACGGCGGCGCCGGAATGGGCTACCTCGATCACGTGGTTGCTATGGAGGAAGTCAGCCGTGCTTCGGCCTCGGTTGCCCTGAGCTACGGGGCTCACTCCAATCTTTGCGTTAACCAGATCTCCCGCAACGGGAGCCTGGAGCAGAAACAGCGCTATCTGCCGAAACTGGTCAGCGGCGAACATGTCGGAGCCCTGGCGATGAGCGAGGTCGGGGCCGGCTCCGACGTGGTGAGCATGAAGTTGCGAGCCGAAAAGAAGGGCGACCGTTATATTCTCAACGGTCACAAGATGTGGATCACCAATGGCCCCGAGGCCGACGTCCTTGTGGTCTATGCCAAGACCGACCCTAACGGGGGATCGAAGGGAATCACGGCCTTTATTGTCGAGAAGGACTTTCCGGGGTTTTCCACGGCGCAAAAACTCGACAAGCTCGGCATGCGCGGCTCCAATACCTGCGAACTGGTCTTCGAAAACTGCGAAGTGCCTGCCGAAAACATTCTCGGCGAAGAGGGACGCGGGGTCAAGGTGCTGATGAGCGGGCTCGATTACGAGCGACTGGTGCTCGCCGGTGGCCCCCTGGGAATCATGCAGGCCTGTATGGACGTGGTGCTACCCTACCTTCACGAGCGCAAGCAATTCGGCCAGGCCATCGGCGAGTTTCAGCTGATGCAGGGCAAGGTCGCCGACATGTACACCACGCTGAACGCCTGCAGGTCGTATGTTTACACCGTGGCCAGGGCGACCCAGTGTGCTTCGAGCATTCGCAAGGATGCCGCCGGGGTCATCCTCTATGCCGCAGAGCGGGCGACCTGGATGGCACTCGAAGCGATTCAGTGCCTGGGGGGCAACGGTTACACCAATGAATATCCCACCGGGCGGCTGCTGCGTGACGCCAAACTGTATGAGATCGGTGCCGGTACCAGTGAAATACGCCGCATGTTGATCGGCCGGGAGCTGTTTAGCGAAACCAAACAATGATGGCGATCCTTTGGCCTTTCGCTGCAAGACGTGAAAGATACTTCGACCTCAGACAGGATGTGCATCCATGACTTCCGAAACCATTCTGACCACCATCGACGCTTTGGGCCGGGCCACCTTGACCATGAATCGCCCGGATGTGCATAACGCCTTTGATGACGCCCTGATTGCCGGGCTGACATCGCAGCTTAAATCTCTGGAAAAGAATCCTGAGGTGAGGGCCGTCCTGCTGGCTGCCAGCGGTAAGAGTTTTTCCGCCGGCGCCGACCTCAACTGGATGCGGCGTATGGCCGATTATACCCCCGAAGAAAATCTGGCCGATGCCATGGCGCTGGCCGAACTGATGCAGACCCTGAACAGCCTGGCCAAGCCGACCCTTGCCCTGGTCCAGGGGCCGGTTTACGGCGGCGGGGTCGGCCTGGTTGCTGCCTGTGATATCGTTCTTGCCGCCCCGAAGGCCAGCTTCTGCCTGTCCGAGGTCAAACTCGGTCTGATCCCGGCGGTGATTTCCCCCTACGTGGTGGCGGCTATCGGGCAACGCCAGGCCCGGCGTTACTTTATCAGCGCCGAGCGTTTCGATGCCGCCAAGGCTCTTCAGCTCGGCCTGGTGCACGAGATCGTGGCAGACGAAGGGCTGGAGCAGGCTGCCGAGCGGTTGAGCCGCATTCTGCTGAACAATGGTCCCGAGGCCATGGCTGAGGCCAAGCGGCTGATGGGGGATGTGTCCTGCGGGGTTCTGGATGAGGCGCTGATCGGCGAGACCGCGAAAAGGATTGCAGACATCCGGGCCTCTTCCGAGGGGCAGGAAGGTTTATCCGCATTTCTGGAAAAGCGCCGGCCCTCATGGGTGCCGGCCTGAGGTTGCAAAAGGAGAAAGCTCATGGCGAACAGCCTGCATTTTACCATCGGTGGATTGCTTGAGGATATTGCCCGTCGTTTTCCGAACAACGATGCCCTGGTCTACCCTGACCGCGAGCTGCGCTACAGCTATCGCGAATTTGACGCCCTGTGCGACCGGGTTGCCAAGGGCCTGCTGGCACTCGGGGTGAAAAAAGGCGACCATGTTTCGATCTGGGCGACCAATGTGCCCGAGTGGGTGGTGCTGCAGTTTGCCACGGCCAAGATCGGCGCTGTGCTGGTGACGGTCAATACCAACTACAAATCCGCCGAACTCGAGTACGTTCTCAAGCAGTCCGACACCACGACCCTCTTTCTGGTCAAAGGGTTCAAGGACACCGATTATGTCAAGACGGTGAATGAGGTGATCCCTGAACTCAAAGAGGCCCGACCCGGTCAGCTTGAAACCCCGCAGCTGCCTTTTTTGAAAAATGTCGTATTTCTCGGCGGCGTCTCCCCCAAGGGGATGCTGGCCTTTCACCAGGTGGAAAAGCTCGGGGAGCAAATCTCCGATGCCGCCTTGCTGCAGGTCAAGGGCTCCCTCGACGAGCACGAGGTCATCAACATGCAGTACACCTCGGGGACCACGGGTTTTCCCAAGGGGGTCATGCTGACCCATCACAATATCGTCAATAACGGCAACGAAGTCGCCAAGTGCATGGGCTTTACCGAAAAGGATCGGTTGTGCATCCCGGTGCCGTTCTTCCATTGCTTCGGCTGCGTGCTCGGAGTGCTCGCCTGCGTGACCCACGGCGCAACCATGGTGCCTCTTGAAACGGAGAAGTGCACCGCCCTGCACGGGGTGCCCACCATGTTCATTGCCGAACTGGAACATGCCAATTTTGATAAATACGACCTCTCCAGCCTGCGCACCGGAATCATGGCCGGCTCACCGTGCCCCATCGAGGTCATGAAGCGGGTGGTCAGCGAAATGCACGCCAGCGAAGTCACCATAGCCTATGGCCAGACCGAGGCCTCCCCGGTTATCACCCAGACCCGCACCAATGACCCGCTGGACCTGAGGGTATCGACGGTGGGCCGAGCGGTATCCAACGTCGAGGTGAAAATCGTCGACCATGCGACCGATGAAACCCTGCCTCCCGGACAGCAGGGCGAGTTGTGCGCCCGCGGCTCGCTGGTCATGAAGGGGTACTACAAGATGCCCGAAGAGACGGCCCGGGCCATCGACGCCGAGGGCTGGCTGCATACTGGCGACCTGGCGGTGATGGACGAGAACGGCTATTACAAGATTACCGGACGTATCAAGAACATGATCATCCGGGGCGGCGAGAACATCTACCCAAGGGAAATCGAAGAGTATCTCTACACCCACCCCAAGGTTTCGGACGTTCAGGTTTTCGGCGTGCCTGATAAGAAATACGGCGAGCAGGTGATGGCTGCGATAAAGCTTAAGGACGGGGAGAGTGCCACGATTGAAGAGATCAAGGAGTTTTGCAAAGGCAGGATCGCCAATTACAAGATCCCCTGTTACGTCAAGTTCGTCACCGAGTATCCCATGACCGCCAGCGGCAAGATCCAGAAGTTCAAGCTGCGCGAAATGGCTGTCGATGAGTTCGGCCTGCAGGAGGCGGCCTCGGTAAAGATGGCGTAGGAAAATAAAGGCCCTGCAGGGTCGGTACCCTGCAGGGCCTTAATTTGTGGCTTTCATCCTTTTAAAAGTGCACCCCTCAATCAATGAGCCACCAAGAAAAGCGAAAAACCTTTTTGCCTGCCGTTCATGCTGAGCCTGTCGAAGCATCGGTTCACCAGACATGTCCAAGGCCTTCGACAGGCTCAGGCCGAACGGACTGAAGTCGGCAGGATGGGGCCGGCCCCACCAGTGAAAAAGCACCATGCCCAAAATAGAAACATAGGACAGAAAGCGGATCCATAGTCCAACATGCCAGGATTTCTCCATACGAGGCACCAAGCCACCAAGCAGGGTTCTTTTTCGATTTTCTTGGTGGCTTGGTGGCAAATAACCATGTCTTGGGTTTAGCCCCTCCTATCCCTCTGCATCCCGCAAGCGTGTCCTGATCACAACCTCCGAGTGCAGGGTACGATGCACCGGGCATTTCTCTGCAATCTCCAGAAGGCGCTCCCGCTGGTCGGCGCTCAAGGGACCCTTCAGGTCGAGTTCCCGTTCAAAGTGGTCGATCTTGCCATCCTTCTCTTCGCAGTGCTCACAGTCCTGAGCGTGAATTTTCTCGTGTTTTAGCCGCACCACCGCATCTTCAAGCGGCCAGTTTTTTCGTCGGGCGTACATCTGTACGGTCATGCTGGTGCAGGACCCGAGGGCTGCCAGCAGATAGTCATAGGGGGAGGGGCCCAGGCCGGTGCCGCCGTAAGCCACTGGTTCATCGGCCACCAGGGCATGGCCGTTGGCGAACAGGTCGGTGCGAAAACCCTCGGCGCCGGTGCGGACCGTCACCCGGTTATCGATGACCTCGGGCGGAGCCTCCCGGTCTTCGCTGATTTCAAGATAGCGCTGTGCCCAGGCTGCGATCATGTCTCCTGTGTAAAGTGAATCCTCTTTGCGGGACAGAAGGTGGTCGGCCGGGTCGAGGGAGATGAAGCTCTTGGGGTGCTTGGCTCCTCGGGGGTATGGGTTTCCAGGTCGTCGAGAAACGACTTTCTGATGGTGAAGGTGCGGCCGGCAAGATCGACCCTGGCCTTCCCGGAGCGCTCAATCTCTTCCCGGGAGTCCTTGAAAAGACCGGCCGCATGGCGGGGGTGCCCGGGGGCGCCGATGGTCACCACCGCTTTTACCGAGGGGACATCCGCTGCGGCCAGCAGGACCGCTGCGCCGCCCAGGGAGTGGCCGATGAGAATGCGCGGGGCTTCGTATCCTGCTTCAAGGAAGCGGGCAGCGGCAACCAGATCGCGCACATCCGATGAAAAGGTGGTGTCGGAGAAATCCCCCTCGCTCTCGCCAAGGCCTGCGAAGTCGAAACGAAATACGGCGATTCGCTTGCTGCTCAACGCTCGGGCGATGTTGGCTGCGGCGGTAAGGTTTTTGGTGCAGGTGAAACAATGGGCGAAAATGGCATAGGCGACGGGCTGTTCATCCTCGGGAAGATCAAGTACGGCAGCGAGCTGCGTGCCATCGTCATTGGTAAAAGTGACTTTTCTCTGTTTCATGGTTTCCTCTGGGCGGAATTAGGGTTCGGAGATGCTGTTAGATAAAAAGGTTATCAGTTTTTTCCAAAATCGAACCAAGACCATGTTGCAAATTGATCAATTTTTAAAGGATTTTCCCTCCAGCGGGCCTGGTTCTTGGGGTTGTTTACTTCTCTATGTTTTCAGTTAGACTTGGAATGCCGATGACTTACGATGGATGGCCATAGTGTAAAATCATTTTGATGGATTTATGAAACATCCCCCGACACTGGCTAATCTGGTCGATCTGGTCGATCAACTTGGCCAAATACGTGAAGACCCCTGGGCTCAACTGGTGGCCTGGCTGAACCGTGTGCAAAGCACCGAAGGTGCCTCGCCAGGCAGGCGCGCGGTAACTGCCATGCGCATTGGGATGCTGGTTCTGGTGGTTTCCGGGGCAGCCCTGGGCTGGCTGAGCGCCGCAGCGCTGTTCTATTACGACGGAAGCCGGCCGGTTAACGTCATCCATGTCCTGGCCATATATGTCGGCTTCCAACTCCTTCTCTTGCTGTTGCTGGGCGTCACCATGTTGCCGGAAAAGACCCGTGGTTTCGTTCCCGGCATGCGATCGCTGCAAGATGCCCTGAGCCTGCTCAGCCCTGGCCACCTGCAAAAACACCTTGCCCGGTATTTGCCAGCTAGGCTCAAGAACGCAGCCGCAGCCCTGATCGGCAAGACCGAAGCCCACCGTAAACTTTTTGGGACAGTTGAAAAATGGATGGTTATCCGCTCCGGTCAGGCCTTCGGGGTCGCCTTTAACCTCGGCGCCTTGGCTGGCAGTCTGTACCTGATTGTTTTTACCGATCTGGCCTTTGGCTGGAGTACTACCCTGCAGGCCGATGCGCAGGATCTTCAGCAAATCACAAACGCCCTGGGCAGGCCCTGGTCAGCCATAATGTCCCAAGCCCAGCCGTCGCTTGAACTCATCGAGGCCACCAGATATTTTCGCATGCAGCCGGGCCCCTTGAACGGCGCTGATTCTAGTCCGCAAATATTCGGTGAATGGTGGCCCTTTCTCATCCTGTGTATGCTGGTTTACGGACTGCTGCCGCGAATTATTCTGTTACTGCTGTCCCATTGGCGCTTAAACGCTTCCCTTAGCCACACCATGCGTCATCACCCCGGTGTCCAGTCGCTGCTGGCTCGATTGAATACCCAGCTTATTGAGACGCGGGCCAGCGAACCGGAAGTCGGTGCTGTCACCGAGAGCGGTGGCGCGCTGCATCACCGTCTCATGGGGGACCTTCGCGGGAAGACTTTTTCCACCATCGACTGGTCTGACACGGGGTTAAGTCCAGAGACCCTTGTCAGCTGGCTGCGCGCCAACTGGGCGGGCAGTCTGTCAGCGTTGCACCAGGCCGGAGGGGCCCGCACCCTTGATCAGGACCGGCAGGTTATAAACTCGGTCTGCGCAGATCAATCACATGCCGTTCTCATCCTGGTTAAAGCCTGGGAGCCTCCGATGGCCGAGTTCAGGGATTTTCTTCAAGACCTTCGAAGAGCGGCAGGACAACGTCTGCCCCTGGGCATTGTCCCCCTTGGGCTGGGCAGTGCGGCCGAGGTCGTGCCCTCGCAGCCCGAACTGGGGAGGGTCTGGGAAGCAGCGGTCGAACAACTCGGCGATCCCTGGACATTCATCATCCCGGTACGTAAAGAAGGCGGTGCATAATGTCCGAACCGGTGTTCGCTGTCGTAGGGCACCCCAACAAAGGCAAGTCCAGTATCGTTGCCACGCTGGCGCACGATGATTCGGTTGCGGTGGGGCGTATCCCGGGCACCACCACCCGTTGTCGCGCCTACCCCATGAAAGTCGACGAAGAGGTTCTTTATACACTGGTCGATACCCCGGGTTTTCAGCGGGCTCGGGCTGCGTTGGACTGGATGCAGAAACACGAAACCACTGCGGACAAACACCCGGATGTGGTTCGCGATTTCCTCAAAGCTCACCGCAGCGGCAACCGCTTTGTCGATGAGTGCGAACTGCTCACCCCGGTGATGGAGGGCGCCGGGGTTCTCTACGTGGTAGACGGGGCGGTGCCATACGGTCGCGAGTATGAGGCAGAAATGGAGATCCTGCGCTGGACGGGGCAACCGCGCATGGCCCTTATCAACCCCATCGGTAATGCCGATCATATCGCTGCCTGGCAAGTTGCGCTGGGGCAGTATTTCAGCGTCGTCCGGGTGTTTAATGCGCTCACCGCAGATTTTCACAAGCGAATCGAACTGTTGCGGGCCTTCGGTCAACTTCAGGGACAGTGGCGCTCCACGCTTCAGCGGGCGGTAGACAATTTACTGCAGAACCGAACGCAATGCCGGCTAAACGCGGCCCGCGTCATCGCCCGCTCCCTGGCGGACATGCTCTTGTTTCGCCTGGAAAAAAAGCTCGTCCCCGAAGTCGATATGGAACAGGAGAAACCGGCGCTTGAAGCCGCCTATCGAAGGCACCTGCAAACCCTCGAAAGACGCAGTCGAAACATGGTGGAGGATGTCTACGCCCACCATAAGGTTGACCGCATTGAGCAGGAGTTGGCTCTGCTCGATGAAGGCGGACTCTTTTCCGAGGAGTCCTGGCGCCTATTCGGGCTGTCCCGCATGCAGTTGTTGGGATTGGGCGTGCTCAGCGGCGCCGCGGTAGGCGGGACCATCGATGCAGTAACAGGCGGAGCCTCCATGTTGTTGGGAACCCTCATCGGCGGGGGCATGGGCGCGGCTACCTCTCTGCTGGCGGCAGAGAAGCTCATCGATATCCGCATTCTCAACATGCCCCTGGGGCACAAACTGCTGGTTGCGGGTCCGACCCGTAACATCAATTTCCCCCACATGGTATTTGCAAGGGCCCGGCTTCACCATGCGCTTATCTCCAAACGCACTCACGCCGAAAGGGGAGAGTTGAACATCGAGGCGGGCCTTAAGTCGTTGGCCCGTCCGCTAAAGGACGGGGAACAAAAGCGTTTGGAGAGGGTTTTCAGGCAATTGCGTTCCGAAATAGAAAACGTAGATGCCGAGGAGCAACTTGTAGAGATCATCTCTGAAATTTTTGCCGAAGACGACCAGGTGGAGGTTTAAGATAGGGTGGAAATGGTGAACCCTGAAAACATCAAACAATTGGTGAAGACCCGTTACGGCCAATTCGTCCAAACCGGCAGCAGCAAGGGCCCTTGTTGACCCCGCAGGCAACGGCCCGGTTCGGGTTATGCGCTTGAGCAAGGGCTCTATAGCAACGAAACCCTTTCCTCAATTCCGGAGGTGGCCCTCAACCTTTCTCGCGGTTGTGGCAACCCCAGTGGTTTTGCCGACATCCAGGTCGGTGATGTGGTCGTGGACCTCGGCTGTGGCGGAGGGATCGACAGTCATTCTTGCTGCCCAGAAGGTTGGCGAAAAAGGCCGGGCGATTGGCATCGATTTCGCTTCTGAGATGGTTGAACCGGCCAAGCAGGCCGTCGTTGAGGCTGGATGTAATATGTTGAGGTCCTGAAAAACCACTGAACCGCAGTAGGGCGGACTTTTTGCGCCGCCAGCTTTTTTAACAACTGCCATTGTGCTGAGGATAGACATGGAGGAGAAGAACAAGCGAACGCGCTTTGCAACTGGGGGGAGAAAAAGGCCCTGGCAGCGAATAAGAATTCCGTCGGCTGCCCTGAGCGGCTTGCTGCTCGCGCTGTGTACCGCGTTGGTAATTGGATGCTCGGGCGGGTCAGGATCCTCCGGCAACCAACAAGGTCCTGGCATCTCAAATTCCCTTCCGGCCGGAGGCAGTGCCACAGGAGGAGAGCGTAACCCAGTCTGCGCAGTCGGACAGAGCGCCGGCGAGGTGGCCGCTCCCCGGTTCTGGATGAACCTGCCCGGCCAGACGAGCTGGTATGCCTCTCCTGTGGTCGCCGATCTGGACGGCGACGGCAGCAACGAACTGATTGCCGCCTACTACTCGCTGTACGTGTTCGGCAGCGACGGCACCCTGCTCGACCGGGCCGATGGCGGCGAGGGTCGCATTTATGCTCCCCACGTAGTCACCGACCTGGAGGGGGACGGAATCACCGAGGTGATTTACGCCAACGGCCACGAGGTCTACGCCTATGAATGGCGTGGCGGTCTGCAGCGCAAAAGCGGCTGGCCGGTTGACACCACCACCGCCGGCAACCGCCCCGAAGTCCGCGGCCTGGCCGCTGCCGATCTGGACGGCAACGGGTCTATCGAGGTGGTCGCCACCACCACCCAGACCGCCAGCACTGACAACGGCGGTGCCCAGCTCTTTGTCTTTGCGGCGAACGGATCGTCCTACCAGCCGGCAGACGTCGGTTTTACTGCCTGGCCCCGCTACAACAGCCGCACCGGCGAAGGAGGCGATGCCGACCGCAACGGCGCCGGCCACCACGGATACGGCTGTTACGGGCTGAATGTGGGCATCGGCAATATCGACGACGATCCCGAGCTGGAAATTCTTACCACCTACGACAACCATCATATCCAGGCCTTCGACCACGACGGGCAGGCGATCGATGCCTCCCCCTGGTTCACCAACCGCCAGAGCGATTACCGTGGACTGCCGATGACCTGGGGGCAGTTCATCCGCTGGGCCGATCCGCAGGTGGAGGAGGACCACTACCACCTGCACCAGGGCGACTGGCCCCACCCTATCCGCCAGGAGTGGCTTCAGTGGACCGCTTCGCCCCCCAACATCGTCGATCTTGATGGTGACGGCAAGGATGAGGTGATCGGCATACCGAACGTGGAGAAGAACGAGCCCTATGAGACCCAGGCCTACGCCGTCATGGTCCTCGAAGGCGCCCACGGCGACCGCAGCCGCTCGGCCATGCGAAAACCAGGTTGGGAAGTGTTGCCCCGAGGCGAAAGGCCGATCAGCGTGGACGGCTGGTACCCGCCCAACGGCGTGCCGGCCCCGACCACGGTGAACATTCAGGGCGATGCTGCCCCCGAGATCCTGGTCTCCCTCAACGATGGCTTCATCCACTCTTTCGACGCCACCGCAAACGAACTCTGGCGTTTCAATTTCACCCACGGCAAGGCGGTTATGTATGCCTCCGAGGTCACGGCCGCCGACCTGAACCAGGATGGCTCGCCCGAACTGCTCTTCGCTACCTATGGCGCACCCGACGCCAACGATTCAGGGAACCTGGTGATCCTCGGCGCCGACGGCACCCTGCTGCACGACATCCCTCTCCCCGACCCCGGACACAACGGCAACGGCAACGGAGCCCCGGCCGCGCCGGCCGTCGGCGATCTGGACGGCGACGGCCAGCTCGAGATCTTCGTCCAGACCTTTGATCACGGCATGGATATCTTCACCGTCCCAGGATCGGCATCCAACTGCCTGCTCTGGCCCACCGCACGTGGCGGGCCGCTGCGCATGGGGCAGGCGAATGGGGACTAGCC
>CALZIZ010000033.1 GCA_945787465.1 uncultured Desulfuromonadales bacterium | reverse complement strand
CTGAAGTTGTCTACTGGCCCGACGGTGCCCAGCCCCGGGCCGATATTGCTCAACGTGGCGATGACCGCAGCGCCTGCCGAGACCAGGTCCATCCCCGTGGCTGCCAGCAGCAGCGAGGAGACCAGGAAGACCCCCATGAAGAGGGCGAAAAAGCCGAGGATCGCCTGCATCACCTCGCGGTCGACGGGGATGGCGCCAAGCTTGACGAGACGCACCGCGCGGGGGTGAATCAGCTTGTAGACCTGGACCTGGGCGTGCTTGAAGAGCAGCAGGATGCGCGCCACCTTCATGCCGCCGCCGGTGGAACCGGCGCAACCGCCGACGAACATCAGAAAGATCAGTAGATACTGGCAGAGCACCGGCCACAGTTCGTAATCGGCGGTACCGAAGCCGGTGGTGGTCATGATCGAAACGGTCTGAAAGGCACTGTAGCGCAGGTTGTCGATCAGCGAAGGGTAGACGCTGTCCTGGTTAAGGGCGACCAGGGCCAAGGTGACGCCGAGGGTCAGCCCGAGGTAGACCAGGAATTCCTGGCTGCGGTGGTACTCGCCGAGCCTGCCCTTAAGCGCCTGGTAGTGCAGCGAGAAGTTGATCCCCGCCAGAAACATGAACAGGGTGATCACCCAGTCGATATAGGCGCTGTCGTAGGCGGCAACCGAAGCGTTGCGGGTCGAAAAGCCGCCGGTGGCCAGGGTGGCGAAGGAGTGGCAGAGGGCATCGAAAAAGCTCATGCCGCCGAACATCAGCAGCACTTGGCCGTATCCTGAATGCGCGGCTTGAGCCGGTCGGCGGTGGGGCCGGGAACCTCGGCCTTGAACAGCTGCATGCCGGCGACACCGAGCATGGGCAGGATCGCCAGCGACAGGACGATGATCCCCATTCCCCCCAGCCACTGTGTCAGTGAGCGCCACAGCAGCAGGCTCTGGGGCAGGGTCTCGATCTCGGTGAGAATGGTCGAGCCGGTGGTGGTAAAGCCGCTCATGGTCTCGAAAACCGCATCGAGAAACGAGGGAATCGCCCCGGACAGGGTGAAGGGAAGGGCGCCGAAAATGGCGTAGAGGGTCCAGCCGAAGGTCACGATGGCAAAACCGTCACGTACCGAAAGCTCGCGCGGAGCCCCCAGGGCCTTGAACATCACCGCCCCGGTTCCGAGGGAAATCAGCGCCGCGAGCAAAAATGCTGTACTGGTGCCGTCATGATAGTAGAGGGCAAAAGGAATCGGCACCAGCAGGGCCGCAGCCAGAAACATCAGCAGGCCTCCGAGGATGCGCAACGTATTGAGAATGTTCATCTAATCGAAAAACCTCTCGACTTTTGGCAGGGCGCCGGGAAGGGCGAAGACCACCACACGGTCGCTGGCCTCGAAGGTGCTCTCTCCCGTGGGGATCTGGTAATCGTCGCCGCGCACGATGGCGCCGATAATCGCCCCGGCGGGAAAGTGCAGCTTTTTCAGCGGGGTTTTGAGGATGCCGCTGTCGGCCTTGACCTTGATTTCAAGCACCTCGGAGTTGCTCTCCTCGATGGCTGCCATAGAGATGATGTCGCCGCGGCGTACATACTTGAGGATGGCCCCGGCTGCCGCCTGGCGCGGGGCAACGCAGGCGTCGACACCGAGGGTCGGCGCCAGGTTGAGCAGTTCGGGTTTGTTGACCAGGCTGATCGTGCGTTTGCAGCCGTGTTGCTTGCCGAGCAGGGCGCACAGGATGTTGGTTTCGTCCTTGTCGGTGACGGAGATAAACACATCGGCCCCCTCGATACCCTCGTCGACCAGGGTGCGCACGTCGGTGCCTTCGGCGCAGATCACCATCGTCTTGTTGAGCTTGGCCGACAGGCCCTCGCAGCGCTTCTCGTTCCGATCGACCAGGCGCACATCAAACCCGCGGTTTTCCAGTCCCTCGGCGATGCGCAGGCCGATGTGCCCCCCTCCGAGGACAAAGGCACGGGGCCGGCGCAGCTTTTTCCCGGCCTGAAGTTTCAGCATGTACTGAATGGCCGGAAGATCCTTCTGGTGGGCGAAAATGAAGATCCTGTCGCCGGCCTGGATGGTGTCGTCGCCCCGGGGTATGATGGTCTTGCCGCCGCGGCCGATGGCGACCACGACGAAGCGGTAGATGCCGCGGATCTCTCCGAGTTCCTTGAGGGTAAGGTCGCAGAGCGGACTTTCCTCGCCGATGCGGTAACCGAGAAACTGGATCTGCCCCTCGACGAATTCAGCGGCGTCAAAAGCCCCGGTCTGGCAGGCGATCTGAAGGATTTCGTCGGCCACCGCATCGTCGGGGTTGATCAGCAGGTCAATGCCGAGTTTCTCCTTGGACAAAACGGCGCTGCGGCCGGTGTATTCGATGCTCTTGACCCGGGCGATGCGGGTGGGGACGTTGTATTCCCTGGCCAACAGGCAGGCCAGAATATTGACTTCGTCGAGATCGGTGACCGCAATGAAAATATCGGTTTCCTTGATCCCGGCTTGCTCCATGGTTTCGGCGCTGGCGCCGTTGCCGAGGATGCCAAGGACGTTGAGCCGGTCCTGGGCCCGGTTGAGATGCTCCTGATTGCGATCAACGAGAGTGACTTCGTGTCCTTCGAGGGAGAGGCGCTCGCAGAGAAAGAAGCCGACCTGCCCGGCGCCGGTGATGAGAATTTTCATGGTATCCGTTCCATAAGACAATAAATGCCGGCAGTGGGTGCCGGCAGGTGCTGCTAATAAATGGCACAATTACCAAAATTGTGCAAGATGCTTGCCGCTTGTCGTTGCGCAGGGCTTGGGCTACAATGCCCGGTCTGAGAACTTAGGAATGGAGGGTCAGGTCATGGTTTTTTTTATGGATGTTCCAGAGGAGCAATTGCGCCGCGAGCGGGCCAAGGCCCGGGAGCTGCGCAAGAGTCAGTGGTGGAAGAACCGCATCGGTCAAGGCATCTGCCACTACTGCGGGGCTCAACTGCCGCCGAAGGAGCTGACCCTCGACCACGTGGTGCCCCTGGTGCGCGGGGGCAAGAGCACCAAGGGCAACTGCGTGCCGGCCTGCAAGGACTGCAACAGCAAGAAGCAGTCGCTGCTGCCGATAGAATGGGAAGAGTTCTTATCCCGGCAAAACCGGCCGGAATAAGAACTCAATTTTGACTTCAGCAACCCTGAATCTTTTTGAGTCAAGGTCGAAGGCTGGATTTCCGCCCAAAAGCTCTGCGGGAATGACGATTGCTTCGTGAAAGGGCGGCCGTCATCCCCGAGTGTTTTTGTCGGGGATCCAGATTTTCTGCTTTTTGCAGGCTAAAATAGACTGAATAGACTACCAAATTTAATACTCAAAATTGCATTCAAACCCCTCTTCTCTCCATCGTCTTTTGATAGATTCCCAGGTAACGTCTGGCCGAGCGCTCCCAGGAGAAGTCCTGCTCCATCCCCCGTTTGACCAGGGCGGCCCAGGCTTTGCGGTCGGCGAAGGTACTCAGGGCCCGGTCGAGGGTTTCGAGCAGGGCTGCGCCGCTGGCGGCGCTGAAGCTGAAGCCGTTAGCGTTTTTGGCATCCTCGGTCGGGTCGGTGACGGTGTCGGCTAGCCCGCCGGTGCGCCGCACCAGGGGAATGCAGCCGTAGCGCAGGGCAATCAGCTGGCCCAGGCCGCAGGGCTCGTAGTGGCTGGGCATCAAAAACATGTCGCTGCCCGCGTAAATACGCCTCGAGAGGGCGTCGTCGAAGGACAGGTTGATCGAGGCCTTGCCCGGGTAGCGGTCTTTGAGGCGGGAGAAGACCTCGGTGTGCCAGCGTTCGCCGGTGCCCAGAAGCACGAACTGCAGCGGGCGCTGCATCATCCCCTCCCATGCCTTTTCGACCAGATCCAGCCCCTTCTGGGTGGCCAGGCGGGTCACCATGGCGACAATGGGGATATCCGGATTCTCCTCCAGCCCCAGCTCCCTCTGCAGGGCGGTCTTGCTATGCGCCTTGTCGGCGAGCCTGGAAGCGCTGTAAGGTTTGGCCAGGGCGGGGTCTTTGGCAGGATTCCAGAATCCTCCGTCGAGGCCGTTGACGATCCCCGAGAGGTCGGATCTGCGGCGGCGCAAAATGTCTTCGAAGCCGATGCCCATCTCCTGGGTCTGGATTTCCCGGCAGTAGGTCTCGGATACGGTGTTGATTTTGTCCGAATACATCAGTCCGCCCTTGAGCAGCGAAGCCCCGCCGTGAAACTCCATGCCGTCCATCGAGAAAGCCCGGGGATCGATCTGCAGGGTCTGGATGATGCTTCGGTCGAACAAACCCTGATAGCCGAGGTTGTGGATGGTCATCAAGGTGCCGGTGGAGCCGTAAAAAGGGTCCAGGGCATATTCGGTGCGCAGCAGTACCGGCAGCAGGCCGGTCTGCCAGTCATTGAGGTGCAGCACATCGGGCCTGAATTCAAGCCTGGGAAGGGCTTCGAGGACCGCCCGGCAGAAGAGGCCGAAACGCTCGGCATTGTCGCCGAAATCGCCGTAGCTGTCGCCGTAGAGTCCGTCGCGGCGGAAATAGTCGGGATAGTCGATGAAATAGACCGGAACTTCGCCCAGCCTGCCTTCGTGGACCAGAACCTTGCGGGGGTGTCCGGCAATGGTCACGCTGAGTTCGCAGCGCTCGGGTTCGAGCTTTTCGCCGCGCTCCTGAACCGCCTGGTAATAGGGCATGACAATGCGCACGTCGTGCCCCAGTTCGTGAAGGCCGCGGGGCAGAGAACCGGCCACATCGGCCAGGCCGCCGCTCTTGGCGAAGGGGGTGACTTCCGAGGCGACGAGCAGCACCTTGAGGCGCCGGGACTTGCCCCAGATAAGCCGTTCGGCTTCGGTGACCTGCTCAAGCCAGCTGTCGACCTTGTACCCGCCTTTATCGGCCAGCTTTAAGGCGGTCTCGGTTCGTTTTTCAATCCCTTCGACTTTTTTGCCCCCGTCGCTGCTCAGCGCGGAAATGACCTCAAGCCAGTCGAGGAGCAGCTCGAGGCTCTCCTTGTTGACCCAGCGGGTGCCCTGGTCCCAGTGGACAGAGGTGAAAAATTGTACCGATGGGTCGGCGAGCAGGAACCTGAAGTTGGCCTGATCGGCCGGGCTCCAGAACTCCTGGTGGCGAATCAGCAGCTTGACCAGCAGCGCTTCGCGCTCGGCCTGGGGGCCCCCCAGGGCCTGCTTGAGGGCGTGCTCGAGGACCAGGTCCTCGCACCAGGCGGCACAGCGGCCGGACGCCTTTGCCCCTTTGGGGGGATCGGCGAGACTGCCCAGCAGCATAAAAGGCAGCAGGATGCGCAGCTCGTCGGGCGCCTTGCCGTCCAGGGCCAAGTGCACCCGCCGGGACAACGGTGTGTTTAACCTGGCCAGTGAATGCAGTGCGCTCAGCCGCTGCTCGATTCTTTGGACCATCTGGTCCCAGGGCAAGGGAAGCTGGGCAAAGCGGCCCAGTTGCTGGATAAAGTGGGGCAGCAGGCCGGTAAAGCGTAGCCAGACCGGGTTGGTGTCCCGCTGTGATTCAGGCAGCAGCAGGCAGGTTCCGAGCTCTTTGATCGTTTCAGCTTCAACCAGCGGCGTAAAGGCTGCGATCAGCGGCAGGTAACGCAGCTTGCGCAGCTCCCAGTTCAGGTCGGCGACCGGCTGATCACCGATTTCGCCGTAAAGCTCCCCCCAGAGACCGTCCTGATCGTGGATTTCCTGAAAATCGAGAAACACATGGTATTGGTAGGGGCCGAGGTGCAGGTACAGGCCTTCGTGAGCCAGTTTGGAGAGAGGCCGCAGATATTCGAGGCCGCTGCGGTGATCGCGAAACCGGCAGTAGCGGTCGGGCTCGACTGAAAAACCAAGGGCTGCAACCAGGCTGGAGGTCGATTGTCCGCCGCCCTCGCTGGCGGCTTTGGGGACCGAGGAGCCGACCCAGCCGCCGGTTTCGGCGTGGCGGTTGTGGTAGACGACCAGGGCCTGTTCGTGGCCGCAGCGGTTGGAGTAGGCGAATACGTCCTCGTTGGTGTGCCCCCCGCTGATAAAGTTGTACAGCTCGAAGTTTTCAGCGCCGCTGAACAGATGGCGGCGCCGCAGCAGGGGAAAGATCTGCTGCCGGTGGTGGTCGATGAAGGCGGGATCGGGGCTTTCGTCCCAGTAGGCGCGGCGGTATTCCATGCCGTACTTCTCCTTCAGGCCTTCGATCTGGCCGTGGCCGAACATGGGCAGCCCCGGCATGGTGGCCAGCAGCACAGCGACTCCGAAATACTTGTCGGCCCTGCCGAACTGCTCGACGGCGGTGTCCTCGTCGGGGTTGTTCATGAAGTTGACGAAGCGCTGGAGGATCTCCGGGTTGAACTCCACCACGTTCTTGATCGTGTTGCGGTATTTGGCGTTTTCCTCCTGCTTGAGCATGTTCATGAAGGCGCTGTTGTAGACCCGGTGCATGCCCAGGGTGCGCACAAAATAGCCTTCCATAAGCCAGAAGGCCTCGGCCAGCAGCAGGGTGTCGGGAACTTCCTGCTGCACCCGGTCGACCACATCGCGCCAGAATTCCACCGGAAAGGCACGCTCGAAATCCTCGCGGCTCATCCAGTGTTCGGCCCGTGAGGGGACCCCGGCGCCGCCGCCGGGCTGGGGATACCACAGCCGCTGGTAATGTTTTTTTGCCAGGGTCATGGCCGCGTCGAAGCGGATGACCTTGAAGTGCCGGGCGATGTGGAGGATGGTCTGGACCATCGCCTCGCGCACCTGGGGCAGCAGGTAATTGAGCTGGGCGGTGTCGTTCCAGGGCATGTGGGTGCCGTCGTTGCCGTGGTAGATGAAGCGCTGTTGGCCGCTGCGATGGTCGACGTGCTTGAAGACCACCGCGGCGTCGCTGTGGTTGAAATAGCCGTCTTCGATGTACAGGCCCAGGTCCGGATCGGGGGAGAGATCGGGGCCGGTGAAGCTGTAGCCGATGTAAGGCGGCTGGTCGACCTGCACGTACCAGTCGGGGTGCTCCTTGACCCAGCGAGAATAGAGCCCGGTGTGATTGGGGACCACGTCGCTGCCCAGGCGGATGCCCCGGGCCTGGCAGCGCTCGTCGAGGCGTGCCAGGGCCTGCTCTCCGCCCAGGTCATGGGCCACCTGGTAGTCGTAGAGCGAGTAGGCCGAGGCGGCGGCCTCGGGGTTGCCCATGATCTGCTTGATCTTTTGCGAGGAGCTCGAGCGCTCCCAGATGCCGATCAGCCACAGGGCGGTAAAGCCCCAGTCGGCCAGGCTGTCGAGTTCCTGATCGGGGATCTCGTCCAGCTTGCTGATGGGCCGGCCGTATTTCTTGGTCAGCTGGTCGAGCCACACGTAGATGGTCTTGGCGATAAGCACCACGTTGGGCATCCAGCCGGCATCGACGGTAAACGCCTCTGGTTCGTCGTATGCGAAGGCCGGACCGGTAAATTCCGGGACTGGAGTTTCGCCGGTACCGAATCCCCGCTGCATATGTTCTTCGGCGATAATGTCGAAGGCAACCAGGATGCTGTTGAACAGCTCGGGGGGCAGCAGGCCCTTCCAGTGCTCGCGAATATGCCCGAGTTGCCCCTCCAGGGAGTCCGGGGCGGCCTCTATGGGGGCAAGCAGCAGTTTGAGCAGCGATCCGGCAAGGCGCCCTGCCACAGGCATGCCGCCGAGGTGCTCGTCGATGGCGGCCATTTTTTGCCGGTAGCCGGTGCGCTCCTGCAGGTACTCATCGTCGAACAGCCCCTTGAAGGGCTTCGCGGCGGGGTTTGCGTTCTGGACCAGGAGGATGAATAGCTCGGTCAGGGCCTGGCGGCAGCGCTCGGGACTGGTTTCGTCGCGCAGAAACCGGGCCGGGAGCACGCCTGCCCAGACCGCGCTCGGCGGAAAAAGCTCGACGAAACCATCAAGGGTTGTTCCCAGGGCAGGTCCGCTTTGCTGACCTTCGACGGTCAGGCTCTGCGGGCCGACATGGGTTTTTCGCTGGGCCAGGTATTGCTCGATGACAGTGCGCAAAACCGTATTGAGCAGCGCCAGCAGGTTGAGCTGCCCGGCGCTGACCGCCGCGGCGGGTTGCCGGCGACGCAGGCTGGCGACAAGCAGCTGCATTGGCTGGAGGGAGGGGCGGGTATTGCGCAGCAGTTCTACGGGCAGTTCGTAGTCATCCTTGGCTCGGCCGGAGACCTGGATCGCCAGAGGAAAGTATGCCTGCAAAGTTGTTTTACTCATGGTTGTCTCGTATTTCGTAAAGAGGAAATTGGCAGATTGGCCTTGTGTCCCGCGCGGTTAATCCGATCTGTGAATTCTGGCCTTTTTGCCCGCTGTCGGCGGACCGCCTTTTCGGGTTAGCTATTTGGCCTCGGCGCGCCTTGACGGCCACGCAAATCGACTCAAAATTATATGACCCGGCCAACCGCCCTGGCATTAGATCGACAGGTCGGCTTCGCGCAGATACCGCGCGGCTTCTTCCGGTGGCGTGGGGTTCATGTAGAAGCCCGTTCCCCACTCGAAACCTGCTATTTTTGTCAGGCGGGGGACCAGTTCGATGTGCCAGTGATAATCGTAGGGGATCGACCCCCAGTAGGCCGGCTTGCCCAGGCGCAGATGCATCGGAGGCGTGTTGTGCAGGATGAAGTTGTACGGCGGGTCGCGCAGCACGCTGCGCAGACGCAGCAGGGTGTCCTTGAGAGTTTCTGCCAGCAAGGCGAGTTGCTGGTCGTCCATCATGGCAAAATCGTGGCTGTGCTGCCGCGGTACGATGCGCAGTTCGAAGGGCATGCATGAGGCAAAGGGTGCCAGGACCACGAAATGTCCGTCGTCGCGGACGATACAACGGCCGTCGGAGCGTTCCTGATGCAGGATGTCGCACATCAGGCAGCGCTCTTTGCGCTCGAAGTAATCGCGGCAGACCGAGAGCTTTCCGGAAATGACCGGCGGGGTGACCGGTACGGCGATCACCTGGGAGTGGGAGTGGGGAATGTTCGCCCCCGCTTCGACCCCATGGTTCTTGAAAATCATGATATAGCGAAACCGCGAGTCTCTGCGCAGGTCGAGCAGGCGGGCGCGGTAGGCTTTGAGCACATCGGTGATTTCAATCGGGGCCAGGTCGGCAAGGTCCCGTTGGTGATCGGGATTCTCGATGATCACTTCATGGGCGCCGATGCCGTTCATCACATCGTAGATACCCTCGCCCCGTTTTTCCAGATTCCCCTCGATGCCCAGTGCCGGATATTTGTTGGGGATGACCCGCACCTTCCAGCCCGGGGTGTTGGGGGCGCTGCCGGCAGGGCGCACGGCGAAGACCTCCTGCGGGGTCTTTGCTTCTCTGCCGGTGCAGAAGGGGCAGGCAGACATGGCGAGCTTTTCCCGGTGGAGTATGAAATCCTGGGGGCGTCGTCCCCGCTGCTGGGTGATGATGACCCAGCTCATTTTAAGTGGGTCCCAACGCAACTCAGACACGGTTAATCCTTTCAAAAACTAGGGTAAAAGGAGAAAGGTTCAAGGTTGAAGGATGAACCGTCCAAGGTATTTCCTTGGATCTTGATCCTTTCTCCTGGTTTTATACGAACCAGTCGTCTAGCTCAAGGCTCTCGCCCCGGTAGGGAAGCTGCAGGGGGCCTTCTGCGGGCCAGCGGCCCGCTTCCTGGCCATCGTTGCGCAGCAAGAAGGACACAGCCAGGCGATCTCCGTCTTTGAGCTTTAGCGGCTGCAGGGGGATGGCCAGTTCCACGACCCGCTCGCAGGCTCCTGTGCCGCTGCCCACCGTTTTTCCCGTTGCCGTTTCGACCAGTGCCAGTTCGCCCCTTTCGGGGCGCACTCGGGCGATCCAGTCCGCATCGGTACTCAGGTGGATTTCCAGCACCCCGGAGGGGCCCATCAGGCTCGCCAGGTCCTCCTCGGGGTCGAGCCGCAGGTAGAAGAAGTGCTTGTCGTATCCGTAGTGAAGCACGCTGAATTCGCTGTGGGCTGCATGCATGGCTCCGCCGGCCGAAAGGTCCGCCGAGCCGGCCGCCAGCCATTCGAAGTAGTCGCTGATGCGGCCGTCGATGATCGGCGAAAACAGGGCGGTGGGCTCGCGGACCACGGCGGTGGTTTTGGGTGTTTTGATGAACTGGTAGAGATGTTGGGGAACGGGCAGCCCCGCCTCGTGGTAGAGGGCTTCGAGGTGGCGGCGAAAGAGCCTGTCAAAGATATCGGCCTGGGCGGTGACATGGTCATCGCCGAACCACCAGAACCAGTCGCTGCCTTCGGCCCTAAGCAGGTGCAGGATGGTTTCCGGGATTGGCTGCTCGGGAGCTTTGAGCAGGGCCTGGACCTGCTCTTCGACATTGACGTCCCTGCGGGCGCGCTCCAGCCACTCCCAGGCGGTGTTCTCTTCGGGGTGGCCGATCCAGATGCAGAAATCCGAATTGATCCACGAACCCGGTTCGAGCCTTGGTAGCGGCGCCGACGGAACACTCTCCAGGGCCTCTGCGAAGGTGACCATCTCCAGGTCCGGATCGGCAAGCAGTCCCTTGTAGAGTTCGACCAGAAAGGGGTGGCCGTTATCCTGGTAGCGCTCCCAGCAGTTCTCGCCGTCGAGGATCAACGGCACCACCCCTCCGGGGGCCAGTTTCGCCAGCTGCCGCAGTCGCCCCAGCAGGTCTGCTGCGGCCCGTTTCGGATCCCAGTGCGCGTAGACAAAGCCGATGCGGTCCGAGAGTTCGAGATCGCGGAAAAACAGCGGCAGCCCCTGGTAGTTGTAGGGCTTATAGAGCCGCCGACGGTCGCCCAGGCCCCCGCTGAGGCTTTTGGCAAGAATCCCCTCGTCGGTGGCCGCCCAAAGGGCCCCTTCTTCCTTGAGGATGCTTGCCACCTCGGCACTGACCGAACCTTCGGAGGGCCACATGCCCCGGGGCCGCTCTCCCAGGCAGCGCGAAACATAGCTCAGGCCGTGGCGCACCTGCAGGCGGGCGTCGGCAGGGTGGCAAAACGGCACCGCTGGCAACTGGATGCCGGGGGTGGCCTGGTCAGCGGTGTCGGTGCCGCACAAAAGCGGCAGGATGGGGTGGGCAAAGGGGGTCACGGAGATTTCGATGACCCCTTCCTGTTCCAGTTGTCGGTATCGTTCGGTGACCCCGGCCACGACCTGGTCGTAGAGGTCGAGCAGCTGACGCTTGTCGGCTTCGGAGAATTTCTGGCCCTTGCCCAGCAGGTACTGAATAAGTTCCGAGTCACGGCGCAGATGATAGCCGGACCAGGCCAGCAAAAACCAGACCTGCAGATCTCTGAGGTCCTGGTCCTCAAAGAGCGCGGCGGGGTTGCGGGGGGCCGAGTCCTTGCGCCGGGCCAGTTCCCGGTAGCGGGGGTAGGGCAGGATGTGGCGATCGGCATGGACCGAGAAAAACTGTTCGACCAGAAAGGCCCGTTCCTCAGGGCCCATTTTGGCCGGGTCTTTGGCCGCCGCCTCGATCCACAGATCGCCGGCTTCGCCTCTGGCGTAACGCTCGAGCTGCTCGAGCATTGTCGGCACCAGGTTGAAGGTCAGGCGGGTGCCGGGTACTTCCTGGGCGGTCCGCAGCATTTCGTCGTAGTCCTTGACCGCGTGCAGGTAGGTCCAGGGCAACAGGGTGCGGCCCGAAACCGGGTCCCGGTAGTCGGGTTGGTGCATGTGCCAGAGGATGGCGACTTTTAATGGTTTCATAACAAATTCAGGCTAGAGGTGAAAGGTCAGGGGCCAGGGGCCAGGGGCTAGGGGCTAGGGGCTAGGGGCTAGGGGCTAGGGCTGCAGCGGTGGCAGCCTCCATCACCCATCACTTATTACGCTCTTCGCCATTCGCCCTTTGCCCTGATTTTTTTAAGCGCTTAGCAGTTCCTGCTTCCAGGCTTCGACCTTGTTTTTGTAGGTCTCGAGCAGTTCGTCGGCGCGCTTTTCGTCCTTGGCCTCGGTGATGATGTGGGCCAGGGGGCGGTGCTGGTCGGCGAGGACCAGGGCCCAGCCGCCGTCGAGCTGAACCTTGACGCCGTCGATGAATGACGCTTCGAGATCGACTGAATCTTCGCTCAATTTGCGCATCAGGCCTCCTTTGAGGTCCCAGGAACAGGCCAGCTTCAGGTGCCGACTGGCGCGTCGGGGC
The DNA here is from genome assembly GCA_945787465.1 of uncultured Desulfuromonadales bacterium. Classification (GTDB taxonomy): domain Bacteria; phylum Desulfobacterota; class Desulfuromonadia; order Desulfuromonadales; family Trichloromonadaceae; genus CALZIZ01. The sequence goes on along the minus strand of CALZIZ010000033.1, from coordinate 5,748 downwards.
AGGCTCTTGCGCACCTGGCCGAGGCTCAGGCCGGTGCGGGCGAGCATCTCCAGGGTCTTGGCGGTGGCAAAGAGGGCGTCGAAGTTGGTCTGGAACTCGGGGAACGCGAAGCGCCCCTCCATCGACGCGGCAAACTTCACGTTGCGGCCCTGGCCGGCTTCGACCAGGGAGCGCCCGTCTGACTTGGTGCGCTGCACGGTCATCCCGGCCTCTTTGGCAAGGTCTTCCACCGCATGGGTTGCGGGTACCGGCATCACCAGGGTGCCTTGTCCCTCGGACTTGCAGACCAGCGCCGCCAGGGTGGAGAGGGCCTCCTGGTCAGAGAGCACCTCACCAGCCTCGTCGATCAGGGTCAAACGTTCGCCCGAGGGGCCGAGCCAGACCCCGGCCGTGGCCTCGAGGGTGACGACGATTCTCGAAAGCTGGTCCATCGAACGCTCTATCTGCTCGGGGGTTGCCGAAGCGCGGCCTTCGACGACGTTGGAGTTGAGTTCGATGACCTCGCAGCCCAGGTCGTTGAGCAGACCGGGCAGCAGGCTGCCGGCCGGCGAGTGGTTAAGGTCCAGCACCACCTTGGGGGCAGCTTTGCGCAGGGCATCGGCGTCGAGGGAACGCAGGAAGCCTTCGCGGTAATAATCGTAGATGCGGGGGATTTCGTAAATGCCCCCCGGTTCGGCGTAATGAACCCTGCGGAAGTTCTCTTTGTAGAAGACTCGCTCGATTCCCTTGGCTGTGGTGGTCGAGATCTCGTTGCCCTCGCCGTCGAAGAAAATTATTTCCGTTGCGGCGGGGTCTTCGGGGGACTGGCGGAAGTGGACACCTCCTACCTCGCCGAAGGTTCCCAGTTTGTAGCGCAGCACCGGCAGCGAAATCATCTTGACGTCACGCACGTTGATCCCCGCTGAGAGCAGGCCGCCGACGAAAGAACGTTTGAGCATACGCGAAGAGCGGATGGCGTCGCGGCCGGCGAGGACGAAAGAGTCCTTGGGCAGGGTCGAGCCATAGGCAGCGCCGAGCTTGGCGGTAAACTCGGGGGTCAGCTCAACGTTGGTCAGACCATGGACCTGGGCACCTTCGTAGAGACTTTTGCGCCACTTTTCTCCCCAGATCAGGTTGGTAGTGACTATGGCGCCGCCCTCGATCACCTTGCGGGGCCAGACCTTGACGTCCTTCTTGATGAGGGCCTCATCGCCGATGGTGGTTTCATCGGCAATCACCGCACCCTCTTCAATGACCACTTTCTGGCCGACGCGCACCTTGCGACAGACCACCGCGCCCTTGATGGTGCAGCCCTTGCGGACGTACACATTGTCCCAGAGGATGGCATCCTCGAGCTGCACGCCGTCCTCGATCACGCAGTTGCGCCCCACCACACAGTTCTTCAGTTTGACCCGGCCGCGCACCTGGGTGTTGTCACCAAGCACCACCATGCCTTCGATCAAGGACATATCCCCATGGGAAATAAGGGTCTCCTCGCCAAGGAACACCTCGGGTTTGTCCGGCTTGACCGCCCGCTCCTTGAGTTGCACATCGACCCGGTGGCTGGCGATGTCCTGGCAGGCTTCGAGATAGGCGTCGGTGTTGCCGATGTCGGCCCAATAGCCCTCCTGCGAGCAGCCGTAAAGGGGCATGTTTTCGGCGAGCATGTGAGGGAAGATGTCTTTGGACCAGTCGCGGTTTTCCCCTTCGGGGATCAGGTCCAGCACCTCGGGTTCCAGGATGTAGATGCCGGTATTGATGGTGTCGGAGAAGACCTCACTCCAGCCCGGCTTTTCTAGAAACTTGGTGATCAGCCCCTGTTTGTCGGTGATGACCACCCCGAACTGCAGGGGGTCCTTGACCGAGGTCAGGGTGATGGTCGCCATGGCTTTTTTCTCTTCATGAAAGTTGATGACCTTGGAGAGGTCGAAGTCGGTCAGCAGGTCCCCGCTGATGATCATGAAGCGCTCGTCGAGATATTTGGCCGCAGCCTTGACCGCCCCGGCGGTGCCGAAATCCTCCAGCGGGGTGACGTAGGTAATGCGGATGCCGTACTCGCTGCCGTCGCCGAAGAAATTCTTGATGATTTCGGGCTGATGGTAGAGCAACAGCACCAGTTCGTCGATGCCGTGTTTTTTCAGCAGGTTGATGATATGTAAAATGATCGGCCGGTTGAACAACGGAATCATCGGCTTGGGCAGGTTAATGGTCAGGGGGTGGATGCGGGTGCCGAAGCCACCGGCCATAATAACTGCTTTCATTTTAGGCATACTCCTTAGATCTTTATATCGGATTGACTGGTTTCTTATCGGGGGGCAACGAGGAAGGGTTACTGCTGCTGTTGTTGCTGTTTTTTGGCCAGAAGTTTGGCAACCTCGTCTTTGAGTTCAGTCAGATCCGAGCTTTTAACCACATAGGCATCTGCCAGCCAGCTGGAGAAGTCTTCCTTGTAGCAGCTGAAAGCAGTGCACAGAATCACCGGCAGGTCAGATTTTTTCTGAACGATCTTCTGCAGCAGTTGCAGCCCGCTTTCGCCTTTCATCTGGATGTCCAGGATGATCAGGTCAAAGTCCTGGTTTTGCAGCAGTTCGGCAGCCTCGGCACCGGTACCGGCGGTTTCGACCTGGTATCCCTCGTCTTCGAGCTCAGCGGCATAAAGATGACGAATGTCTCTTTCGTCATCGACAACCAGCAGTCGGGTCATGGATGTCCTCCCTTGTGTCGGCATTTATGGGCGGTGCAGTGATTATTGCAGCCCCTCGTTTTTGATCGAAAAACTATCTCTTGGCGTCAGGGCACGTCCAGGGAAACGGTGAAACAGGTTCCGCGGCCTTCCTGGCTCTGGATCTGCAATCGGGCTCCCTGACCTTCGAGGATGCGCGAGCACAGCGACAGCCCCAGGCCGCTGCCCTTTTCTTTGGTGGTGAAAAATGGGGTCGTTGCCTCCTGCAGTGTCTCGGGGCTCATCCCGGGGCCGTCGTCGGCCAGGGTCAGCAGCACCTGGTCGCCGCTGCGTTGGGTGGTCAGGGTGACCCGGCCGCCCCGGGGCAGGGCTTCCATGGCGTTATTGAGCATATTGCGCAGGCAATAGGCCATTTTCTTGAAGTCGATCCGCACCAGGGGCAGGCCGCTGGCGAGTTTAAGCTCACAATCGATGCCGCTCAGTCCGAAGTCGTCCTGAAAAGCGGCGCAGACGTTGGTGACCAACTGGTTGAGGTCCCACAGGTCAAAGGTCGGATGGAGGGATTCGGCGTAATTGAGCACCTCCTCGAGCACCTCTTCGAGTTTGCGCGATTCCCGGATAATCGATTCGATGTATTGGTGTTTAGCATCCTCCGCCGGGGTCGCCTTGAGCAGACTGCGGGCAAAACCGCCAATGATGGTCAATGGATTGCGGATAGAGTGGGCGATGTTCGAGGCGAGCTTGCCAACCAGGGCCATCTTTTCCATGCGCAGGATCTGCTCCTGCTGTTCTTTGAGCCGGCGGTTGGCATCGGTGAGTTTTTTCAGCTCTTCCTGCAGCCGCTCGTACAGGGCGGCCCGTTCGATGGCAAAGGAAACCGGCAGCGCGAAGGTCTCCAGGGAGTGCAGATCCTCGGTGGTAATCGGGTGGTGGTTGACGATGTTGTCGGCCAGCAGCAGGCCGATACGGCGGTTTTTGCTGATCAGTGGAACCAGAATCATTTCATTGACCCCGAGCGCCTTGGCTTGAGGCTGGTCGATGTTCCCGGTGTTTTGCAGGTCGGTAATATGGGCTGAGGTCTGGGCATTGAGGGTGCGGACAAAGAGGTGATCGTCCGAGCTCAGAGGTACCGAGAGCAACTCGAGCAGGTCGTCGAAGCGTTCGCGCTCGGCAGCCATTTTGCTCTCGAAAAAGTTCTGGGCCATCTCCCGCAGGGTCAGGTCGCGTTGCTCTATTTCCCGCCAGATGGGGCCGGCCTCTTCCCGACGTCTTGGTCCAAGGGCGAAATAACCCTTGAGGTTCTGCCGCTCTTTGTCGACCAGCAGCAGAATGGCGCGGTTGAGTCCAAAGCCCTTGCCGGCGGTAACCGCGGTCAGGGCCATGGCGATAACCTCGTCCATGTCCACCGAGGTCTGCAGCACCAGGCTGACTTCGTGGAGAAATTTGATTTCGCGGTTGCGTGATTCAATGAGGCCGGCCTGAGTGTGGTGCTCGACTCTCAGCGCCTGGAACTCTTCAATGACGTACGGAAACAAATTGGCCAAGCCGTCGGATTCGCTGCGCATGGCCTTGAGATCGGAGAGAAATCGCGGACATTCCAGACAGCGCGCTACGAAGCGCTTCTTGCGGTTATAGAGCAACTCCTGCTCGTTGCCCCCGATGTAGGGGCATTCGTCCGCAATAATCTGTTCCTTGTGCCAACAACAGCTTAATTCCACGCAGCAACTCAACCTGAAGACTGATAACCTGGATTCGTGAGATCGGGGCGGGATAAGAGTGTAAGTGCTTGGCCTGAATAAGTGTTTCAAAAAATCTGAGGCGCACCCACAGGTTCGTCGGTGATTTTTTGAACGCTTGGGCAGGTCAATGACTTGCACTATTGCCCGGTCAGAACTCACGGATTCAGGTGATAAGGAAATGGGTCAATTAAAGGTTGCCAAAGTATAACAACCTGAACGGGTATTGCAATCATGAAATCCCGGATCGAGGCTTTAAGCAAAATGTGCAAAAATTGCTGTTTGTTAAAGGCTTTGTCATGATTGTTCCGGACGGTCTTCGGTCATGAGGACGTTAAGTTCCGGGTGGTTGTCCTGGCCGCAGGACAAGCCTGCGCAGCCGGGCAAAAGCGAGGCTTTTCCCCTTGCCCGAAGGCGGCTGCCGGTGGCATAGTCTAGCCTATGGATGAAAAACGTTACCGGGTGTTCTCCACCCATCTCAAAGAGCTGTTTGACGGTCGGGTGCACAAAATTTCGATCGATGCCGGATTCTCCTGCCCAAATCGCGGTGGTACCCGGGGGAGCCCCGGTTGCCTGTTCTGTGACCCCGGAGGATCAGGAGCGGTAGGCATCGACCGTGAATTCGGCGTCGCCGAGCAGATCGAGCGGGGCAAGGGGGTCATGACCCGCAAGTACAAGGCCCGGCGGTTTATGGCCTATTTTCAACCCTTCTCCAATACCTACGCCCCGGTTGAGCGGCTAAGAAGTCTTTACGATGAGGCTCTGGGCGTTTCCGATGTGGTAGGGCTGTTTGTCGGCACACGCCCTGACTGCGTTCCCGGCGAAGTCCTCGACCTGCTGGCTGACTACCGGAAACGAACCTACTTCTGGCTTGAGCTGGGGCTGCAGAGCATCCACGACAAAAGCCTCGATTATCTGCGCCGGGGGCACAATTATGCTGCCTTTTTAAAGGCCTGTGGCGGAGCCAGGCAGCGGGGCCTGCGGGTTTGTGTTCACGTTATTCTCGGGCTCCCGGGTGAGAGCCGTGAGGATATGCTTGCCACGGCCGAGGAGATGGCCCGCCTTAAGGTCGACGGCATCAAGATTCACCTGCTGCATGTCCTCAAGGGCACCCCGCTGGGAGATCTCTTCGAGCAGGGCCGGGTGCCGGTGCTTGAGCAGGCCGAATACGTGGCCCTGGCCGCCGATTTTCTCGAGCGCCTTCATCCCGATACCCTGATTCACCGCCTCACCGGCGATGGTCCCAGGGACCTGCTGCTCGCCCCGCTGTGGTCGCTCAACAAGTGGGAGGTGCTCAATGCCATTGACGATGAACTGAAGCGTCGTGGTAGTTGCCAGGGCAGTCGTTAC
>CALZIZ010000032.1 GCA_945787465.1 uncultured Desulfuromonadales bacterium | reverse complement strand
TGCGGCATGCATATTTTCGAGGATCACTTCATCCCCGAAATTATCGACCCCGATACCGGGCAGGTGTTGCCACCCGGTTCGGTGGGGGAGCTGGTGCTGACCACCATCACCAAGCAGGCGTTCCCCATGATTCGCTACCGCACGCGGGATATGACCCGCCTGCACTATGAGCGCTGCGGCTGCGGCCGCACCCATGTGCGGATGGAAAAGACCATGGGTCGCTCCGATGATATGCTCATCATCAAGGGGGTCAACGTCTTTCCAACCCAGATCGAGGAAGTGCTGTTCCAGGTGGAAGGCTGCGAGCCTCACTACCAGCTGGTGGTCGACCGGGTCGGCCCCAGCGACACCCTTGAGGTGCAGGTCGAGGTCAACGAGTCGATCTTCTTCGACGAGATGAAAAAGCAGCGGGCTTTTGTCGATCTGGTGGAAAAACGTCTGGCCTCGATGCTCGGGGTCAGTGCAAAGGTGAAACTCGTCGAGCCGGCCACTATCACCCGCCACGAGGGCAAGGCCAATCGGGTGATCGACCGCAGAAAACTCTGACCTGGAGTCTGCGGTTACAGGCCGGAATGAGCGCAGCGTATTGCGGCACCTCTGCTGTCTCTAAAATACCAGGGTGGGGCCGAAAATGGTCCTGACTCGGTCAAGGTGGGGCAGGCCCCATCTTACAGCTTCTATAGGCACGGAGACTGAAAGACAGCACCCGGGTCTTTTGGGTTTATTCCATTGTGGCTCTATTTTTTGTGGCAGAAGATTTTTGTCCTCGGGTCCAATGCTCGTTCCATTGAAAATAATAAAATCCGATTTTTGATTTTTTTCCCCTTGACTTTCAAACCCAAATCCAACATAATCCGCCTCGTTGTTGACGGGGCGTAGCGCAGCCTGGTAGCGCACCTGCATGGGGTGCAGGGGGTCGGAGGTTCAAATCCTCTCGCCCCGACCAACGAAAAAAGGGGAGTGACTTCGGTCGCTCCCCTTTTTTTTCATTTCCCTCGTCGGCTGCCAGATGGTACAGATTCATGGGTGTTGTTGTTTCGCGCACCTTTTCAATAAAGTGCCTGCCACCCGAGTGACAGGCACCGGGGACTAAGGAAGAAGATGTTATGAAAGAACAAATTCAGAACCTGCTTGAGCAGGCAGTCGAATCGATGAAAAAAGAGGGCATTCTGCCTGCAGAGGCCGAACCTTCCATTCAGGTTGAGCGCACCAGGGACAGGGAGCATGGCGACCTTGCCACCAACCTGGCCATGGTTTCGGCCAAGCTGGCAAAGACCAATCCCCGCCAACTGGCCACCGAAATCCTGCGTCACCTGCCTGAGTCCCAACTGGTGCTCAAGACCGCGATCGCCGGGCCTGGCTTCATCAACTTCTTCCTGAATCCCAACTGGCTTGCCGAGCAGCTCGACAAGGCCCTTGCCGATGAGCGCCTCGGGGTGGCCAGCGTTGAGTCACCCAGGACCATCGTGGTCGACTATTCCTCGCCTAACCTGGCCAAAGAGATGCATGTCGGGCACCTGCGCAGCACCATCATCGGCGACGCCGTCTCGCGCACCCTCGAGTTTCTCGGCCACAAGGTCATCCGCCAGAACCACGTCGGCGACTGGGGAACCCAGTTCGGAATGCTTTTGGCCTATATGGAAGAGATGCAGAAGGGCGACGGCGAAATCAGCATGCAGCTTGCGGATCTCGAGACCTTCTATCGTGAAGCCAAGGGCCGTTTCGACGCCTCCGAAGAATTTGCCGACCGTTCCAGGCAGCTGGTGGTCGAACTCCAGTCGGGGGACGCCTACTGCAACCAGCTCTGGAGCCAGTTTCTGGATATCTCCCTGAGCCATTGTCAGCAGATCTACGATCGACTCAACGTTGCTCTCAAGCGCGAGGATGTGGTCGGCGAGAGTGCCTATAACGACGACCTCGCCAAGGTTGTCGAAGATCTGGAAGGGGGCGGGCTGCTCGTTGAAGATCAGGGTGCCAAGTGCGTCTTTCTCGATGAGTTCAAGGGGCAGGATGATGAACCGCTGCCGCTGATCGTGCAGAAAAAGGACGGCGGCTACCTTTACGCCACTACCGACCTGGCCGCGGTGCGCCACCGGCAGCGGAGGCTGAACGCCGATCGCATCCTCTATTTCGTCGACCACCGCCAGTCTCTGCACTTTCAGCAGATGTTCGCCGTGGCCCGCAAGGCCGGCTTCGCTGAAGCCGAAACGAGGCTTGAGCACATGGCCTTCGGCACTGTTATGGGCGAGGACGGCAGGCCCTTCAAGACCCGCTCAGGCGGCGTCGCCAAGCTTGCCGATCTGCTCGACGAGGCCGAAGCGCGCGCCTACGCCCTGGTTAAAGTGAAGAACCCCGAGATGAGCGAGGAGGAGCTTCGCCATATCGGCCAGGTGGTCGGCACCGCTGCCGTTAAATATGCCGACCTTTCCAAAAACCGCACCAGCGACTATGTCTTCAGCTTTGATAACATGCTCAGCTTCGAAGGCAATACCGGGCCCTACCTGCTTTATGCCTATACCCGCGTCGCTAGCCTTTTCAGGCGTGCCGGCATCACCGGGCAGGAGCTGACCGGGACCGTGCAGTTGACCGAAGAGGTCGAAACGGAGCTGGCCGGCAAGCTTGTCCAGTTCGGCGAGGCCGTTGCCAAGGTCGCTGACAAGGGGATGCCGCACATGCTCTGCGCTTACCTCTATGAACTCGCCGGGATCTTCTCAAGCTTTTACAAGAACTGCCCGATCCTTTCCTGCGAGGATGAAGCCCTCAAGCAAAGCCGCATGAAGCTTGCGCTGCTGACCGGAAAGACCATGCAGCAGGGCCTCGCACTGCTGGGGATTGGCACTCTGGAGAGGATGTAATCACGGACCGGCATCTGACCTTAGGGTTGATCGCCATGCCCCCGGTGCTTTTAGGCGGGAATCTTCCGAAGTATAGACATCCATGCTAAGAAAAATGCCCGAACCTAGATAGGTTGGGCATTTTTCGTTTGATTTCAGGAGAGTAGGGGGGGCTGAAAAACTGGGTCGGCATGGTAAGGTTTACGTGTAGTGCATCGTCATTTGCAGAACCTGCCAGGAAAAGAGATGCTCTACATAAATCCCTGATTCCCCTGGAGATGAGCCGATGAAGCCATTAGGTGTTGGTGACCAGATCCCCGAATTCAGCTTGCCTGACCAGGAGGGAAACGAGGTCAATTCAAGGGACATCCTGGGCCAAAAAGCTCTGGTGCTGTTTTTCTATCCCGCCGATAATTCGCCGGTCTGCACCAAGGAGGCCTGTTCATTTCGAGATGCGTACCAAGACTTTCTCGACGCAGGGGCGACGGTCATCGGCGTCAGTTCTGATTCGGTGACAAGCCACAAAAAATTTGCCTCCAACCATCGGCTGCCTTTCCCCTTGCTCAGCGATAGCGACCAAGCCCTGCGTAAAGCGTTTGGCGTGCCCAAGAGCCTGGGTCTGTTGCCCGGTCGCACCACGTATGTGATCGATAAGCAGGGGAAAGTCAGGCATTTTTTCAGTTCTCAATTTTCCGCCCAGCGGCACGTCGATGAAGCTCTTGGGGTGGTCAGGAAGATCACCACGGAACCGGAACCCCTATAGTTCATCTGGGAGAAGAACATGTTGTTCTGGCTCGGTCTCATAGTGTTGATCGCCTATGGACTCATCGGCCTTGATATCATCAGGGGTAACCGCAAGATCCGGTTTTTAAGAGATGTTTCCGCTTCACTGCCTGCTGAATCGCCAGAGGTCTCAATTATTGCCGCGGCGCGCAATGAAGAGCGCAACATTCGCGAGGCTCTCCAGTCGCTGCTGGGCCTCGACTACCCGGGCTACGAACTGATCCTGGTCAATGACCGCTCCGAAGATGGCACGGGGGCGATCCTTGATGAGCTGGCCCAAGCCTGTGCCCACCTCAAAATCGTGAGGTTGACCATCTCGCAGCCACACCCGAGGCCCGCATGCCGGGTTTGTTGCTTAATATGTTTGCGGTCGCCTTCGGGCTTTTTTTCGGCATGTTCACCCGGCCGTGGAAAGCCCGAGATCCCGACAGCCGCTGCCATATCGGTATCGGTGCCTTCAACCTGGTACGGGCCTCGGCCTACCGCCAGGTCGGTGGCCATCGGACCATCGCATTGCGCCCCGATGACGATCTCAAGTTGGGCAAAATCATCAAAAAGGCCGGTTTTAGGCAGGACCTGGTCTTCGGCGTAAATCTCATTAAAGTTGAGTGGTATCCCAGTGTTGGCGAATTGATCCATGGCCTCGAAAAGAACATCTTTGCCGGCACCGATTACCGTATCTGGCTGGCTTTAAGTGGAGTGGTTTTTCATCTTGCTGCCAGCATCTGGCCGTATCTGGCACTGTTGATCACTGACGGGGTGACCTGGGTTGTTTACGCTGCCGCAGTTGGGGTTATTACCTTTATTGTCGCCGACGGGGCACGCCTTCAGGGCTTCAGCCCCTGGTATGCCCTTGGTTTTCCGCTGACAGCGGGGCTTTTCAGTTACATCATCGTCCGCACCCTGATCTGCAACCTCGGTAAGGGCGGGATCACCTGGCGCGGAACCTTTTACCCGCTTTCAGCGCTTCGCAAAAACAAGGTGTAATCATACCCGTTTTTTTTGCGAACTATTCAGCACCTCAGCAAAAAACCTTTAAAACCGTCGGGTCCCGGCCCGACAGTCGGGTAACTTTCTTTGCTCGTCCAAAGAAAGTTGCCGGTTCTGCAATCGAGAGACGGTTCACCGTTTTCGAGCCCTCTTGCGCACCGGAGTGCTTCGCCACCGCTCTACCCGGCTGTTGCGAACACCGGCGTTGCTATGCCTAAAAAACAAGAACTGGTTATTGCCTTGCTGATTCCTGGGACGAACCTATACCAGATCAACTTCCGGCAGATCGTCCAGCCAGCCTCCAGTGTCTGTCAGTTGCCGAACCAGCATGCGTGAGGCCTCCTCGGGGTGCTCCTGGCGCGCATGGATCTGCTTTAAAATAAGCTTGTCGTCCACCCGGCCGCAGATTTCTAGCTTGCCGATATCGTGACCGATGATGAACTTGAAGCGCTTGGCATAGCCGTCTAGCCTCTGCCTGGCCTGATCAACGATGTCCACCCCTTGCTTGAGAGGAACCTGAAAATGGTGCCTGACCCGGGCCACGGGCATGCACTGGTACAGGTAGTAGGGGCTGACGCCGATGCGCAGCAGTCCGTTCATCAGCTCGACGAGAGTGTCGGCATCATCGTTCACGCCCCGGAGCAAAACAGCCTGATTGTTCACTGTGACACCGGCTTCCCTCAGGCGCAGTATCGCTTGTTCGGCAACAGGGGTGATTTCATTGGGGTGGTTAAAATGTGTCGGTACGAACAGAGCCTTCTCGCGGTTGAATTCCTTCAGAAAGTCTATCAGTTCCGCATCGAAGAAACGAAACGGGTAGACGACCGGCGCCCTTGAACCGATCCTGACGAAGTTCAGGTGAGGGATGTCCTTGAGGGCGCTCAGCATTGCCTTGATCACGTCCGTAGGCAGCATGAACGGGTCGCCTCCGGATATGACGACATTGGAAATTTCCGGATGGCTGGCAATGTATTTTGCTGCGGCCTGGAAATTTTCAACGGTCTGGTCGTTCGGCAGTCCGACCATTCTTTTGCGGAAACAGTGCCGTCGTCCCCGTAGGGGTCCTTGGTCGTTTCGCCCATCGCACCGGCGACGATCAGTTCTTCGGCCCCCGGGATGGATAATTTGCGGATCGGGTCCTCCGGATCGGTCCCGTTCACCAGGCTCAGATAATAGCGAGGTATGTTCATTGGATGTACGCCAACGACCTCCTCCAGGGCGGTTTCTTCGTTGGTCGACAAAGGGATATGTTTCTTGAGCTGAGCCACGGAGGTAATGTTATTGCTCAATTCCGCTTGCCAGTCGAGTGTGGTCCAGTCGACAGAAGAACAGTTGTTATTGTCACTATTCGGATTTTTCGCTGTGAGTGTCATAGGGCTCCACGGGGAGATGAGTTTTGATTCGTCAGGGCAAAAGGGTACCAGTCCTTGACAGTATCGGATGGCAAAAGGCCGATTCGCCTGCAGTAAGCCAGGTGATTACGAGTTTCCTTCTGTTTTATTCATGCCAGGCGAAGAACCTGCTCTCTTTGATCATTGAAAGGCAACCCACCTGAGGGCCAGTCATATTGTGGCTTTGGGCCAACTTCCTGGTCTGACTCCTAGTCTGGTTTTTTTGTCTTTTTCTGAAGGATTGACCATCGGTCTCGTTCTTTGGTTTCTGTCCAAATGGTTCGTATCCGAAACTTTCTAACACAAATTTTCTCCCCATGTCAAACCAGGTACCCCCCTCAATCGTTCAAAGTCAGGCCCAAGTCCCTGGATTTATGACCACGGATGGAAACATTAATTTCAAAACTTTTTTTGGAAAGATTGAATTAATTGATTCTGGTTATCTACTATGGCTGTTTGGTTGGGCCGTTCAAGGGGCGAGGTGCCTGAAAACTGGGGTGGACATGGTAGGATTTATCTGTCGAGTCCCTGTAGGTGGCCGCAATGTCGATAGCTGAAAAGGACGGAATCTGAGATGCCTGAACTCGCGATGATTACCGGTGCAAGTGGAGGAGTAGGGCAGGCCTTGACGCAGCTTTTGCTCGCAGAAGGCTATGATCTGGCCCTTGTGGGCCGATCTATGGAGGAGGTTCCGGATGCCGAACGGTGCCTGGCAATCCGTCAGGACGTTTCGACGCCTGAAGGGGCGGAAAATGCAGTTTCTGAATGTATCGACCGTTTTGGCGTTTCGCCGGGAGCCCTTGCTCATTGCGCGGGGATGGTTTTTATAAAACCCCTTCACCGCACAACTCCTGCGCAGTACAGGGAGTGCCTTCGGGCCAACCTTGACAGCGCTTTTTTCATGCTCGGGGCTTTTGTGCGGCGGCTTATGGATTCGGGCAAGAGCGGCTCCGCGGTTCTTGTCAGTTCGGTGGCGGCAAAGATCGGCATTGCCAATCACGAAGCCGTTGCCGTTGCCAAGGCCGGGATCGAGGGTTTGGTCCGCTCGGCAACAGCCAGTTATGCCAGTCGCGGCATCCGGGTCAACGCTGTGGCACCGGGGATGATGCGCACATCGGCGACAGAAAGGTTTTTTTCGGGACCTCATGCAGAGGAGCAGATTGCCGCCCAATATCCCTTGGGCCGCTACGGATCTGCCAACGATGCTGCTTCACTTATCGCTTGGTTGTTATCCGAAGAGGCGTCCTGGATCAGTGGACAGATCATCGCCGTCGATGGAGGGCTGAGTTCGGTCAGACCCGTGATCAAAAAGTTCTGACAGGCTTTATTTATCGCGGATGGCTCCCTGGGGGCCAACAACGAAAATCGCCTAAAAAACAGGCTTCGAAATTTGCCCTCTAATCGATTTTATCGACAAGAGCCAGGGGGAAGTGTGCCCCGAAATGCCTCTTCATTGAGCCTGCAAGGCAGCCCCGGATTTTCGGGACACTTTTAGAACCACCCTTGTTCAAAGGCTGTCAAGACATAATGGGTCGGATAAGATATATTATGTAAACTTTCGAGAGTGGGAAAATGGCCAAGTGAAAGTGGTAACGCCTGCGAGAAAAAAGGCCCCATAATTCGGGGCCTGGTCGCTTTCGGTTTGTTGCCACTTCAACTTCATCGGACGGCCTATGCGCCATCCCTCGGACTCAAGACCCCTCACTCAGCAGCACTGACTCCGGCCAGGTATCCTGTGGACCAGCACACCTGCAGGTTGAACCCGCCCGTAGGGCCGTCCAGATCGATCATCTCTCCGGCAAAGAACAGGTTCTCGACCTTTTTTGACCTCATGGTCCGCATGTCGATGTCTTTTAGAGATATGCCCCCCGAGGTCACTATTGCTTTGCTGAAGCCCTCGTAACCTGTGACCTCAAGTTCGAGTTCTTTAAAGAGTTTGAAAAGTTGCTTTCTTTCATCTTTGGATATGGAGTGGCATTTCTTCTGCGGGTCGATTCCGGACAGGCGTATGAAGATCGGTATCAGATCCCGTGGCAGCAATCCACCAAGGGAATTGCCGAAGTTTTTGTTGTTGTGCTCTGCAAGTTCGCGCTGCAACCTCTTGTCAAAGGTCTTCGACTCTACCGCAGGTTTTAAATCGAGCACCAGTTTGACCTTGCCCTTGGTCAAGGCGTCGCGTATTTCACTGCTCATATCGAGGATGATCGGCCCGCCGATGCCGTTTCGGGTAAAAAAGGCTTCGCCGAATCTCTGGTCGATCCTCTTGCCTTCAAGGACCAGGGATATGCATACGTTTTTGAGGTTGAAGTCGCAGACCTCAGCTGTCCAGGGCTCGGCGAGCTCGATTGGCACCAATGCCGGCTGCTGAGTGATCAACCTGTGCCCGCACTGCTTTGCCCAGCCATACCCATCGCCGGTGCAGCCGGTTTCAGGGTAAGAAAGCCCGCCGGTGGCAATGATCAGTTTTGGGGCGGTAAACTCTCCCTGGTATGTAGAAACCGAGATCACCTTATTGTCGGCAAAATTCACCCCGGTGACCTCACATGATGTGCGCAGCTCGACCCCTGATTCTGCAACAAAGGTCTCAAGGACCCGGTTCACATCCTTGGCATCGCCTCGGTCTGGAAAAATACGCCCGCCCCGCTCGACCTTGAGATTGAGCCCTTGCTTTTCGAAAAACGCCACAACCTCAGCTGTGCCGAAGGCATAGAGGGCGGTCAGAAAGGCCCGGCCGTTTCTGCCGAAGTGTTCGGCAAATTTGCGCGGTTCTTCTTCGCTGTTGGTGATATTGCAGCGGCCTTTGCCGGTAATGAGGATTTTGGCGCCACAACGGCGATTCTTTTCTAAAAGAAGCACCCTGGCGCCTTTACGGGCGGCGAATCCGGCAGCGAACATGCCGGCGGGGCCGCCGCCGATGACGACGATATCGTGTTTTTTCATGAGAAATACCTGCTCTGTCAGCCGATACTGGCCAGTTCTAGGCGGCTGCCCCAACGGTCCAGGAGTGCCTGGCGCAGCTCCTGGTAGCTGTCATCCGTTAAAAAAGCCGGATTGTTGACGAGTTCAAAGGCCTCCTTGCGGGCCTGTTCGAGAATGCTGCCATCGCGCAACAGGTTGGCAACGCGAAAATCGGGGATTCCTGCCTGGCGGGTGCCGAGAAATTCCCCCGGCCCGCGGATTTCGAGATCGGCCTCGGCGATGCGAAAACCGTCGGTGGTTTCTGCCATCACCTGCAGGCGCCGCACCCCGTCTTCGCTGCAGCGCTCTGATCGCAGCAGGATGCAAAAGCTCTGATCGGCGCCGCGACCTACTCTGCCTCGCAATTGATGAAGCTGAGCCAGGCCGAAGCGCTCGGCATGCTCGATCATCATTACCGTGGCATTGGGCACATCGATGCCGACCTCGATGACCGTGGTCGAAACAAGGATATCGATCTGGCGGTCCTTGAAGGCGGCCATGATCGATTCTTTTTCATCTGACTTCATCCGCCCATGCAGCAGCCCGACCCGATAATCGGGAAAAACCTGCTGTTGCAGAAGTTCTGCACCTTCACTTGCGGCCCGCAGGTCGCTATTTTCAGATTCTTCGACCAGCGGATAGACGATATAGGCCTGGCGTTCTGAATCCAGCTCCTTTTTAATGAGACTGTACGCCCTCTCCCGCTGACTCTCGAAGACCACACGGGTTCGCACCGGAGTTCGCCCGGGGGGCAGTTCGTCGATGACCGACAGGTCGAGATCTCCGTAGAGGGTCAACGAGAGGGTTCGTGGAATCGGGGTTGCGGTCATGACCAGGATATGCGGAGCCTTCTGGCCTTTGTGGCGCAGCACCCCTCGCTGACGAACCCCGAAGCGGTGCTGTTCGTCGATGACCCCCAGCCCGAGACGCTTGAAATCGACCCCTTGCTGCAGCACCGCGTGGGTGCCGACCACCAGATGGACCTGGCCGCTGCGAACGGAATCTGTCACCTGGCGCTTTTGCCCTGCGGTCATAGACCCTGAAAGCAGAGCCGCTTTGAGCCCCAGAGCTTCGAGCCAGTGGCGAAAATTCAGGTAATGCTGCTCGGCGAGAATCTCGGTGGGCGCCACCACAGCCACCTGGGTATGGTTTTCTATGGCGAGCAGCGCGCTCATCAGCGCGACCATGGTCTTGCCGCTGCCCACATCCCCCTGAACCAGGCGATTCATCGGGTGGGGGCGCATCAGATCATGTTTGATCTCGCCGAGCACCCTGCGCTGGGCGTCGGTCAATTTAAAGGGCAGCATCCCGGCCAGGGGCTTGGTGTAGCGGTGATTCACCTGAAAAGGGATGCCCTCTTCGAGCACCACGCCCTGGTGTTTCAGGGCCAGCCCCAACTCGAGAAAAAAGAATTCGTCAAAAACCAGGGTGCGCCGGGCCGGGTCCCTGCCCTGCTCCAGCGTCGGCATTGAAGCATTCTGCTCAGGCCAGTGGGCCTGCTGCAAGGCCGGGCCCAGGGGAAGCAGGTTGTGTCGGTGGCGTATCTCTTGAGGCAGAGGCGAAACTGCTGCGGCCGCGAAGTGGTCGACGACCTGCTGCATGATTTTGCGCATGGTTTTCTGGTGCAGGCCCTCGGTCAAGGGGTAGACGGGAAGTATGCGACCGAAACTAAGCGGGTCGGCGGCCAGGGCATCTTCGGGGCGCACACCATCGGTGATAAATTCGACGTCGGGGTGATGGACCTCACGCACTGAACCGAAGCGCTTGACCTCACCGATGAAGCAGGCCCGTCGGCCGGGCTGGAACTGTTTTTTCATCCAGTCGCGGCGGTAACGGAACCACTTGAGAGCGATCTGACCGCTTCCGTCGGCGACAAAAACTTCGAAGATTTTCTTCCGCGCCCGGGAGGTAACGGCTTCGCCGACGGCGAGGATTTCGCCACAGAAAACTTCCTGGGCGCCTTCGCGTAAGTTGGCGATTTTTTGTATGCTTCTGCGGTCTTCGTAACGAAACGGAAGAGCGTAGAGAGCGTCTTCGACGGTGCAGAGGCCGAGCTTGGAGAGCTTTTCCTGGACTTTGGGGCCAACCCCCCGGACCTGGGCCAGGGGGGTCGACAACAATTGGCGGGAACTGTGGTAGGTCGGGTTCAGGGACATCTCCCCTTCCCTTTTAAACGGATTGAGGTTTTAGTCTGCGAAAATGGCGTTGAGTTCCCGGAGGATATCCTGAACATCGAGGCCATGGGCCTGGGCCCCCTGCTCGAGGGTTTCGTTCATGGCTCCCATGCAGCCAACGCAGCCGAGGTTGAACTTGCCGAGCACCTTGGCAACTTCCGGGCTCATCTGCAGAACATGGTGAAAAGTCATGTCTTTGTTAACTTTCTCGCTCATCGGTCGTCCTCCTCAGGCTATTCGTATTTAATGTCGATAATTTCGTAAATGCGCAGCCCCGAGGGAACCCGAATCCGCACCTCATCGTCGATAAGGTGGCCAATCAGGGCCTTGCCGACCGGTGAAGTGACGGAAATCTTGCCGTCCTTGATTTCCGCCTCGTCTTCACCGACGATCTGGTAGGTCACCTCGTTGCCGGAGTCGACGTCAAACATGGTCACCTTGGCGCCGAAAACGACCTTGTCGGTGTTGAGTTCAGAGGGGTTGATCACCTGGGCTCGGGCGATTTTATCATTGAGTTCCTTGATGCGTCCTTCGATAAAACCCTGGCGGTCTTTGGCGGCGTCGTACTCGGCGTTCTCCGAAAGGTCACCGTGGCTGCGGGCTTCGGCGATATCCTGAACCACCTTGGGTCGTTCAACCCGGATGAGATTTTTTAGCTCTTCCTGAAGGCGATCATAGCCTTCTTTGGTCATGGGGATGCTGTCGCTCATCTATCCTTTTTCCTCGTTTGAAAAATATTTTGGGCGGGTTGCCCCGCCCAATTTCAGTCTTATTCTGTTTTATGTTTCTGCCAAAAGGCAGCAGCGGCTAATTTAGCCTTGGGGATGATACTCTTGCAGGGGCTTTACGTCAAGACTTTCTCGTCGCATGGCCAGTATCCCCTCGGTCACGGCCTTCATCCCGGCGATGGTCGTGAAATAAGCCACGTTGTTGACCAGGGCGCTGCGGCGAATCGAGTAGGAGTCGGCTACCGACTGGGCGCCAAAGGTGGTGTTGAACACCATATCGATTTCATGACTCTTGATTGCGTCGACACAGTGGGGGCGCCCCTCCTTAACCTTATTGATGCGTTTGACCGCAATCCCCTTCTCGGCGAGAAACGATGCGGTGCCGCCGGTGGCGACCAGTTCGAAGCCCGCCTCAGAGAGTTGCCTCGCGGATTCGACAATGAATTTCTTGTCGGCGTCCTTGAGACTGATGAAGACCTTTCCGGAAAGAGGCAGTTTCACCCCTGCCCCCAGCTGGGCCTTGGCAAAGGCTTTGCCGAACTCCATATCAATGCCCATGACCTCGCCGGTCGACTTCATCTCAGGCCCGAGCAGGGTGTCGACCCCGGGGAACTTGACGAAGGGGAAGACCGATTCCTTGACCGAAATGTGCTTGGGGATGATTTCCCCCGAGATCCCAAGGTCCTTCAGGCTGCGTCCGGCCATGATTTTGGCGGCCAGCTTTGCCAGAGGCCGGCCGGTAGCCTTGGAAACAAAGGGAACGGTACGGCTGGCCCGGGGGTTGACCTCGAGCAGGTAAATGGTGCCGTCCTTGATGGCGAACTGGATATTCATCAGTCCGATGACCTGGAGCTCGAGGGCCAGGGCCACTGTCTGACGCTTGATTTCAGCGAGCAACTCGTCACTGAGCGAGTACGCAGGTAGGGCACAGGCCGAATCTCCCGAGTGGATGCCGGCCTCTTCGATGTGCTGCATGATACCGCCGATAACCACATCGGTGCCGTCGGACAGGGCATCGACGTCGACCTCGATGGCAGCCTCGAGAAACTTATCGATGAGAATCGGATGCTCCGGAGAGGCCTCGACGGCGTATTTCATGTAGTTGCTCAGCTGATCGAGGCTGTAGACGATCTCCATGGCCCGGCCGCCGAGCACATAGGAGGGGCGAACGACGACCGGGTAGCCGACCTTCTCGGCGATTTTTTCGGCCTCTTCGAAGGAGCGGGCCAGGCCGTTGTCGGGCTGCTTGAGGTTGAGCTTGTGCAGCAGCGCCTGGAAACGTTCGCGGTCCTCGGCCCGGTCGATGGCGTCGGGCGAAGTGCCGATGATCGGCACCCCGGCCTGCTCGAGGGCCACGGCCAACTTGAGGGGGGTTTGGCCGCCGAACTGAACGATAACCCCGACCGGTTTTTCTACAGTGACGATTTCCAGCACGTCCTCGAAGGTCAGCGGCTCAAAGTAGAGACGGTCGGAGGTGTCGTAGTCGGTAGAGACGGTTTCGGGGTTGCAGTTGACCATGATGGTTTCGTAACCGTCTTCAGCCAGGGCGAAGACGCCGTGAACGCAGCAGTAGTCGAACTCGATCCCCTGGCCGATGCGGTTGGGTCCGCCGCCGAGAATAATGACCTTCTTGCGGTCGCTCGGGGCGGCTTCGCACTCCTCCTCGTAGGTCGAATAGAGGTACGGCGTGAAGGCTTCGAATTCGGCCCCGCAGGTATCGACCCGCTTATAGACCGGACGGATGCCGAGCCCCCAGCGGAACTGTCGCACGTCGCCCTCGGTGATGCCCCAGAGCGTCGCCAGGCGCTTGTCGCTGAAACCGTAGCGCTTGGCCTGCTGCAGCAGTTCGGCAAACGAGGCTGAGCTCTTGTCGTTAAGCTCGGGTGCCTCGAGCAGTCTCCCCTCCATCTCGATGATCTGCTCGATGTTATGCAGAAACCAGGGGTCGATGCCGGTCAACTGGTGGATTTCATCGAGGGAGAAGCCGGTGCGCATGGCGTCGGCCAGATACCACATGCGATCGCAGTTGGGCACCCGCAGCTTGGCGCGCAACAGATCGAGCTCGCTGGCGCTAAGCGCCTTGCGATAATCCTCGGGGGAGGCGAAAATCTTGCTTTCAAAACCGTAGGAGTCGATTTCGAGGGAACGCAGGGCTTTCTGCAGGCTCTCCTTGAAGGTGCGACCAATTGACATGACCTCGCCGACCGACTTCATCTGGGTGGTCAGAGTGGCGTCTGCCTGGGGGAATTTTTCGAAGGTAAACCGGGGGATCTTGGTCACCACGTAGTCGATGGTCGGCTCGAAGGAGGCAAAGGTTTCCCGGGTGATGTCGTTGGGGATCTCATCGAGGGTGTAGCCGACCGAAAGCTTGGCGGCAATCTTGGCGATGGGAAACCCGGTCGCCTTCGAGGCCAGCGCGGAAGAACGCGATACCCTCGGGTTCATCTCGATGACGATCAGGCGCCCGTCGGCAGGGTTAATGCCGAACTGGATATTCGAGCCGCCGGTCTCGACGCCGATCTCGCGAATGATCTTGAGCGAGGCGTCGCGAAGAATCTGGTATTCTTTGTCGGTCAGGGTCTGGGCCGGAGCCACGGTGATCGAATCACCGGTATGCACACCCATGGCGTCGAAATTCTCGATGGAGCAGATGATCACCACGTTGTCGGCGGTGTCGCGCATGACCTCCAGCTCGTACTCCTTCCAGCCGATGACCGACTCTTCGACCAGGATCTCGTCGGTCGGCGAGGCGTCGATGCCGGCCATGGCCATGGTTTCGTACTCTTCTCGGTTGTAGGCGATGCCGCCGCCGGAGCCACCCATGGTAAACGAGGGGCGGATGATCGCCGGGAAACCGACGTAATCGATAACCTCCATCGCCTCCTGGTGGTTGTGGGCCAGTCCCGAGCGGGGAACGGCAACCCCGATGTTCTCCATCGCCTCCTTGAAGAGGGTACGGTCTTCGGCCTTTTCGATCGCCGGCAGCTTCGCGCCGATCAGCTCCACCCCGAACTTCTCGAGGGTGCCGTCTTTGGCCACTGCCACAGCGGTGTTCAGCGCGGTCTGGCCGCCGAGGGTCGGAAGCACCGCGTCGGGACGCTCCTTTTCAATGATTCGGCGCAGCACCTCGGGGGTCACCGGCTCGATATAGGTGCGGTCGGCAAGACCGGGGTCGGTCATGATGGTGGCGGGGTTGGAGTTGAGCAGGATGACCTCGAACCCCTCCTCTTTAAGGGCCTTGCAGGCCTGGGTTCCGGAGTAATCAAACTCACAGGCCTGACCGATAACAATGGGCCCGGCGCCGATAATCAGAATCTTTTTTATATCTGTACGTTTTGGCATTCTAAACCTCGGTGACAAGTGACGAGTGACGAGTGACAAGTAGAATCAAGGGCTTAAGCATTTACATGTTACTCGTTACCCGTCACTCGTCACGCCTTTCTCTTTTTCCATCAGATCGATAAACTGGTCGAACAGGTAGCGGGCATCGTGGGGACCGGGGGATGCCTCGGGGTGGTACTGAACCGAAAAGGCCGGCAGTTTCTTATGGCTCAGACCTTCAAGGGTGTTGTCGTTGAGGTTGATGTGGGTCAGTACCGCTTCATCGCTGATGGTTGCGGCGTCGACGGCAAAGCCGTGGTTCTGGGCGGTGATCTCCACTTGGTGGCCGTCTCCGCGGCGCACCGGCTGGTTGCCGCCGCGGTGGCCGAACTTGAGCTTGTAGGTTTTGCCGCCCAGGGCAATGGAGAGCAGCTGATGGCCGAGACAGATGCCGAACAGCGGGGTCTTGCCGAGAAGCTTGCGGATATTCTCCTGGGCATAGGTGATCGGCTCGGGGTCGCCGGGGCCGTTGCTGAGAAACACCCCGTCGGGGTTCATGGCCAGCACCTCCTCGGCGGAGGTCTTGGCCGGAACGACGGTTACGTCACAGCCGGCCGCCACCAGGTTGCGCAGGATGTTGCGCTTGATGCCGAAATCGTAGGCCACGACCTTGTAGCGGGGCTTCCCTGCTGCGGGCTGATAACCTTTGACCAGATCCCAGGGGCCCTCGCTCCAGTGGTAGGGCTCTTTGCAGGTTACGTCCTGGACCAGGTCGCGTCCGACGATCGAGGGGGCCTGCCGGGCTTTGCGCACCAGGCTTTCAGGGTCGAGATCGACGGTGGAGATAATCCCGGTCTGGGCACCTTTGTCGCGGATATGCCGCACCAGGGCGCGGGTGTCGATGTCCTGGATGCCGACAATGCCGTTTTCCTTGAGGTAGGCATCGAGGCTCATCTTCGAGCGCCAGTTGCTCGGAAAATCACTGGCCTCCTTGACCACGAAACCGGCCAAATGGGGCCGGTCCGATTCGACGTCTTCGAGATTAATGCCGTAGTTGCCGATCAACGGGTAGGTCATGCTGACAATTTCGCCGGCATAGGACGGGTCGGTGAGGATTTCCTGGTAACCGGTCATGCTGGTGTTAAAGACGACTTCACCAGTAATTTCCCCGGGTGTGCCAACGGCCTTGCCGTAAAAGACCCGACCATCGGCCAGGGCCAGAATAGCTTTCATGTTGCGATGACTCCTTGTATTTATTGTCGGCGTAACAAGTGACCAGTCATGAGTGAAAGGGATGCTCTGTACAAATCACAGGTTACTCATTACGCTCTCTGATTCAGTTGTCTCTTTGATAAACGACTTTACCACTGACGATGGTATTGGTGGCGGCGCCCCTCATCTTCCAGCCGTCGAAGGGGGTATTCTTGCTCTTTGAAGCAAGGCTTGCAGCAACGACCGTCCACTCGAGTTCGGGGTCGATGACGGTCACGTCTGCAGCGGCCCCAACCTCGAGGGTTCCCCGGGGGATTCCGAGGGAGCGCGCAGGGCCGGTGGTCAGGCGGGCGATGACCTGTTCGAGGGTAAGGACGCCTTCATCCACAAGGCGCAGGCTCAGCGGCAGCGCGGTTTCAAGGCCGACGATGCCGTTGAGGGCAATGTTGAACTCCACGTTCTTTTCATCGAGGTGGTGAGGGGCGTGGTCGGTGGCGATGGCGTCGATGGTGCCGTCGGCGAGGCCTTCGCGGATGGCCGCCACGTCTTCGCCGCTGCGCAGCGGCGGGTTCATCTTGGCGTTGGTGTTGTAGCCGCGCACCGCCTCGTCGGTCAGGGTGAAGTGGTGGGGTGTCGCCTCGCTGGTGACCTTGACCCCCCTCTTTTTGGCAGCCCGGATGATTTCGACGGAACCTTTGGTCGACACATGGGCGACATGCAGGTGCGCGCCGGTGAATTCGGCCAGCATCACGTCGCGGGCAATCGCTGCGTCTTCGGCGACCCAGGGGATCCCCTTGAGGCCCATTTCGGTGGCGACAAAGCCCTCGTTCATGACCCCTTCGCCGACCAGGGAGAGATCTTCGGCATGGGAGATGATCGGCAGCCCGAACGGTTTGGCATACTCGAGAGCGCGGCGCATGATCTCGCCGTTTGAAACCGGACGCCCGTCGTCGGACAACCCCACGCAACCTGCCTCTTTGAGGTCGCCCATTTCGGTCAGGGTTTCGCCCTTGAGGCCCTTGGTAATGCTGCCGACGGGAAAGACGTTTGCAGAGCCCTCCTCCTCAGCCTTGCGGCGGATGTAGAGAGTTACCGCCTTGTTGTCGTTGACCGGGCTGCTGTTGGGCATGGAGGCGACGCTGGTAAATCCGCCCGTCACCGCCGAGAGGGTGCCCGAGACGATGTCTTCCTTATACTCGTAGCCCGGGTCGCGCAGGTGAACGTGGATATCGATCAGTCCGGGAACCACCAGCTTGCCCCGGGCATCGATCACCTCGGCCCCTTCTTCCTGCAGGTTCTTGCCGACCTTGCTGATCTTGCCCTCAGCCAGCAGCAGGTCCAGACTGTCATCAATGCCCTGCGCAGGATCCATAACCCGGCCGTTTTTAATCAGTATTTTCATAGCTACCCCACTTTTTGAAAAATTCTAAATTTTGGATTTTGAATTGAATTCAAAACCAAGAATTCAAAATCCATAATTAGTTTTCAGGTTGCTCTCCGCCTGAGACCAGGTAGAGCAAAGCCATGCGCACGGCAACGCCGTTTTCGACCTGATCGAGAATGACGTTTTGGGTGCCGTCGGCGACGGCCGAGCTGATTTCGACCCCGCGATTCATAGGGCCGGGATGCATAACGATGGCATCGTCTTTGGCCAGCTTCAGGTTCTGGGGGTTCACCCCGTAGAAACGGGAGTACTCGCGCAAGGTCGGCAGCAGGGTTTTGCCCTGCCGCTCGAGCTGAATCCGCAGCATCATGATCACATCGGCGTCGCGGATCGCTTCGTTGATATCGGTGAAGACTTCTGCGCCGAGCCTTTCGATCCCTGGGGGGATCATGGTGCCGGGTCCGGCCAGGCGGACCGTGGCGCCCATTTTGGTCAGGGCGTAAATATTGGAGCGTGCCACCCTGCTATGGGAGATGTCACCGATGATGGCGACCTTCAACCCCTCGATTCTGCCCTTGTGCTGGCGCATGGTCAACAGGTCGAGCAACGCCTGGCTGGGGTGCTCATGGGCGCCGTCACCGGCATTGATAATCGAGCAGTCGAGGCGCTCGGCCAGGTAGTGAGGTGCCCCCGAGGCCGAATGGCGCATGACGATAATGTCAGGATGCATCGCCTCGATGTTGCGGGCGGTATCCTCGAGGGTCTCGCCCTTGACCACCGAAGAGGCAGAGGCCGAAATGTTGATGGTGTCGGCAGAGAGTCGCTTGCCGGCAATTTCAAAGGAGGTCCGGGTACGGGTGCTCGCCTCGTAAAACAGATTGATGATGGTTTTGCCCCTCAGTGTGGGCACCTTCTTGATCTCGCGGGTGTTGATTTCTTTAAAACCGTCCGCGGTATCAAGAATAAGTTCGATATCTTCTCTGGAAAGATGCTCTATGCCGAGAATGTGTTTGTGTCCAAAGGACATGGCTGACCTCCCTGGATTAAAAATATAGTTAGGGGTGAGGAGAAAGGAGTGAGGAATATTAAAAAATCCTCCCTCCCCCCTGACGACTCACACCTCATGGTTTTATCAGGCGGACCTCAACAGGTGTCTGGGTCGGATCGAAACCGACCTGGATCTGCTCATCAGTGGAGGTCGGCACGTTGCGCCCCACGTAGTCGGCCCGAATCGGCAGTTCGCGGTGACCACGATCGATGAGGACGGCCAGCTGAATGTTTTGCGGGCGGCCGATATCCATCAGTGCATCCATGGCGGCACGGATGGTGCGACCGGTGTAAAGGACGTCATCGACCAGCACCACCCGGCGATTGTCCAGGGGAAACGGGATATCCGTCTTGCCCAAGGGCATGCTGCCCCGCGACCCCAGGTCATCCCGGTACATGGTGACATCAATGGCCCCGAGGGGAATCTGCACCCCTTCAATCTCAGCGATACGCTCCGCCAGAACCTTGGCCAGGTGATCGCCACCGGTACGGATGCCGATGATGGCCAGAGCTTCGGTCCCCTTGTTCTTTTCAAGAATTTCGTGGGTGATGCGGGTCAGGGCGCGATTGATGCCGGCGCTGTCGAGGATGATAGTTTCTGCTATTGCCATGTCCCGGCCCTCCTCTGAATGTAAATTTTGATGGCGTCCCCAAAAGTCCGTCCTACTGCTTAGCCATCTCAGGAGTATTTGCGAATGCATCAATTTTAGACACAAAAAAATACCTTTCCGCAACTGGGCGAAAAGGTACCTGGATACACTGCGACATAGATTTTCTTTTATACTGAGCCACCTTTGCTAACCTCACGGGATTAACTTAAAAGGGACGACGGTTGCTAAATTCGATGGACTATAACAGGCGAAACATTCCCAGTCAACAGGAAGTTGCGCCTGATGGGAATTGGATTAAAATCTCACAGACCACGGGTCGCTGGGGTTAATTGATTAACCTGCCGATGCGGCTCCAGCGGGGGCTTGAGTCCTGCCGGTCCCAGGACCAGTACTTGATAAAGGCGAGCCCCTTGATGTTTTCTTCGGGGACAAACCCCCAGAACCGGCTGTCATGGGAATTGTCGCGATTATCCCCCATAACAAAGTAGCTGCCCGCAGGCACGGTGACCGGGGCCATGTTGTCACGACGGCTGTCGAAGCCGGCCTGCTTGTGTCGCTCCTGGGAGATGACATGGGCCTCGCCATTGACGAAGACGGTCTTGTTGCGAACCTCGATAACGTCGCCGGGGGTCCCGACGATGCGCTTGATGAAATCCTTGCGTTCCCAGAAACTCAGGTCTTCGTTTTTGCTGTCGATGGGGTACTCAAAGACGATAATGTCCCCTTGCTCGGGGTGGCGGATCGGCAGGATGCGCGAGTCGGTGAAGGGGACCTGAGTGCCGTAGATGAACTTATTAACGAGCAGGTGGTCGCCGATAAGCAGGGTGTCCTCCATGGAACCGGAAGGGATCTTAAAGGCCTGTACCACAAAGGTGCGGATGACCAGAGCGAGAATGGCTGCAACAATCAGCGCCTCGGCGTACTCACGAAGCTTGGACTTGGTTTTGGCGAGCATGGGCGAGGTGGGCTTTTGTTGTGTTTTTTCGGTCATATTGTCCATTATTTCTGCTCTTTGACTTTAAGGATCGCAAGGAATGCTTCCTGGGGCAGCTCAACGCTGCCGACCTGCTTCATGCGCTTTTTGCCCTCTTTTTGCTTCTCAAGCAGTTTGCGCTTACGACTGATGTCCCCACCGTAGCACTTGGCGGTGACGTCTTTGCGCAAGGCCTTGACGGTTTCCCGGGCAATGACCTTGTTACCGATGGCCGCCTGAATGGCAACCTCGTACTGCTGTCGGGGAATAAATTCTTTCATTTTGGCTGCAAGCTCGCGGCCTCGGTATTGGGCCTTGTCGCGATGAACGATCAATGACAAGGCATCGACCACTTCGCCGTTGATCATGATGTTGAGCTTGACCAGGTGGCTTTCGCGGTAGTCGAGCGGCTCGTAGTCGAGACTGGCGTAGCCGCGGGTGATCGATTTAAGCCGGTCAAAGAAATCGAGGACGATTTCGTTCAGGGGCAGTTCGTAAACCACCATGACCCGGTTGGCGGTCAGGTACTTGATCTCCCGCTGCACCCCGCGTTTTTCTTCGCACAAGGCGAGGACGGCGCCGACGAATTCATTGGGCACGTGGATGGAGGCGAGGATAAAGGGCTCCTCGACCCGTTCGATATACTGCACGTCAGGCAGCTTGTTGGCGCTTTCGACATCAAGGGTCTCCCCTTTGGTGGTGGTGACCTTGTAGACGACTGTCGGTGCGGTGGTAATCAGTTCTACGCCGAATTCTCGCTCCAGGCGCTCCTGAATGATCTCCATGTGCAGCAGCCCGAGAAAGCCGCAGCGGAAACCGAAGCCGAGGGCCAGGGAGTTTTCAGGCTCGAAGGAGAAGGACGAATCGTTGAGCCGCAGCTTTTCCATGGCATCGCGCAGGGCATCGTACTCATTCGTGTCGATGGGGTAGAGCCCGGAGAAGACCATCGGCTTGACTTCCTGGTAGCCGGGCAGCGGCTTTTCGGTGGGGCTGTGCAGGTGGGTGAGGGTATCACCGACCTTGGCGTCATGAACGACCTTGATGCCGGCGATGATAAAACCGACCTCTCCTGCAGAAAGGCTCTCCAGGGCCACGGGCTGGGGAGAGAAAGCGCCGACCTTGAGCACTTCGTAGCTTTTGCCGGCGGCCATGAGCTTGACCTTGTCGCCTTTTCTTACCGACCCGTCGAAGATTCGTACCAGGATAATGACACCCTGGTAGCTGTCGTACCAGGAGTCGAAAATCAGCGCCTTGAGCGGCGCACCGGCATCGCCGCCCGGGGGCGGAATCTTTCGAACAATAGATTCGAGAAACTCGTGGATGCCGAGACCTTCCTTGGCGCTGGCCTCGACGACGTCGCTGGTGTCAAGGCCGATGATCTCCTCGATCTCCTCCTTGACCCGCTCGGGTTCGGCGCTGGGCAGATCGATCTTGTTCAGCACCGGAAAAACTTCGAGGTTCTGATCGATGGCCAGGTAGACATTGGCAAGGGTCTGGGCTTCAACGCCCTGCGAGGCATCGACGACCAGGGTGGCCCCTTCACAGGCCGACAGGGACTTGCTGACCTCATAGGTAAAGTCGACGTGCCCGGGGGTATCGATGAGGTTCAGGATGTAGTCTTTGCCGTCGTCGGCCCGGTAATTAAGCCGCACCGCCTGAGCCTTTATGGTAATGCCACGTTCTCGTTCAAGATCCATCTTGTCGAGATACTGATCGGCTTTCTCCCTGTCTGTCAGGGTTCCGGTGGCCTCCAGCAGGCGATCGGCAAGGGTCGATTTGCCATGGTCGATATGGGCAATGATGGAGAAATTGCGAATATTATTTTTATCCATATACCTTCAAATACCTGTCTATGATGTTTGGACGCAAACAAATAATTTATAGAATTTCTGGATTTTTGTAAAGGGATAAAGGGCAGATATGCATGAATGAACGGCATGAAGTGAAAGGCGGCGAAACCGCTGGCCGGCGTAAAGGCCCGGCGGCTAAAAAACAGTTGATCTTGTGTGGATACTATCTATAATGTGTCGAAATTAAACAATCTAAACATTTTCCATGCCGGGACTCCCATGACCACCAACAAAATGATAAAAAGTGACTGCGAACTTGCCTCCGAGTGTACTTTCTTTCATACCTTCAACCAACGCAAGAGCATTGCCTGGCAGGGTTTTTTGAATGTCTACTGCAAGGCAGGCGTATCCTTCCTCTGTGAAAGACGCAAATACCAATTCGAAACCGGATGTCAGCCAAGCGCAAACCTCATGCCGACCGGCAGGCTGGTTCCTCCGGCATTGGCAGCATTGCCCTGATAAGGTCTGAGT
>CALZIZ010000031.1 GCA_945787465.1 uncultured Desulfuromonadales bacterium | reverse complement strand
CTTCTGTCCCGTTTACAAACATGCCGAATTTTCTGTCAGACCCGTTGCGCATGTTTTGCAAGATATCGATATCATCCACCGTCATATAACAACTTTGCGCCAGCAGCTCGATGCCGTCGGCCCGATCAACCACAATGAGCTGGCCAGGATGGCGGCAGGGCTTAGCAACGGTGAGCAGATGGCGCTGTATGCGGCCTATGCCTGGCTCGACGATGGCATGAAGTCGATTTTTCTGCAGGACGCTAACAGCCTGGTTATCAAGCCTGAGAACCTGATCACCATTCTGCTGCACATCAAAGCCTGTTTCCCGCAGGTCGAACGAATTACCTCCTACGCCCGCTCGCAGACCATTGACCATATCAGTTCCGAGGACCTCGAGCGCATTGCCGCAGCCGGGCTGAACCGCATCCACATCGGCATGGAGTCTGCGAGCGACGCGGTTCTGCATGCCGGGGCTGGCTGGCCGGAGCCTGTCGCGCGAACATGCGCTGGAGACCGCCGACGCCCTGAATCAAATCGATGCCGACTTCATCCGGTTGCGCACCCTGGCCATCCCCAATCACACCGAACTATTTGACGACTGGCAGAGCGGCCGTTTCGAAAAGATGGGCGACATGGAGGTTGCCGAAGAGATCCTGCTTTTCCTCGAATCTCTGGAGGGGATCAGCAGCCACTTGCAGAGCGACCACATCCTCAACCTGTTTCAGGAGATCGAGGGCCGTTTCCCGCAAGACAAGCAGGCGATGACCGGCGTTATCCGGCGCTTTGTAAAGCTGCCTCCAAAAGAACAGGTCCTTTTCCAGGTGGGACGGAGAATGGGCCTGTTTACCCGGCTCGACGACCTGCAGCGAAGCGAGCTGCGGCAGCGAGCGGCCGACGCCTGCAGCCGCTTTGGGGTGACTTCTGATAACGTCGATGAGGTGATCGATGAGCTGATGAAGCGGTTTATCTGACCCTGCCCATTTAAAGTAGCACCCCATCCAAAGAGGTTCGCCCACGCTGCAACTGGCGCTTCTTGAGCCGCTGCTCGCGGATGCTGCCGGTATATTACCATGCGGATTTTTACCCTGGCCCGTTCGGCAAAAAAGCCGAAACGGGCATCTTCAAAGGCCGGAGGCCCCCAGAAACCGCGGGCCCCCTTCGAGACCCCGTGCGCCTCCTCGGACCAACCGAGCAGGCTGCGGTCCATAAGGCCGTCCTGGTCGAGATCGTGGAGAAACCCGAAGGGAACCTGCTCGAACACGGCTTCAGCCCGGCAGCAGGCTCCTGGTGTTCGGCCCCTTCGCCAAGACTCGGGAGGCTTTTTACATCTGCCGCGGCGAAAAGGCCTCCTCCTTCGCCGAACAGCTCGCCGACAAAGGTTTTTTCCGTACCGACCTGACCATCCTCCCCGGCTTCAAGGACACCTCCGAAGCGGTGAGCCAGTTAAAGGCCAAGTCGTCGGTTGACATCCAAAAGGATTTCGGGTTGAGCGAGGCGCCCGAGCTGATCCTTTTCGGCACCATCCTGCGCAGGTCGATGAACATCGCCCCGACCCGCGGCATCATCCAGGATGTTGCCTACCGCCTCGAATTCTATAATCCAACGACCCGCGCCTCGACCATCATCAATGTCAAATCGAAGCAGAACTACCAGGACTGCATCCCGAATATCATCGACACCATCATGGAAAAAACCGCCGGTATTTAAATTCGACATAAGCGGCAAGGGCCTTCTTCCATTGCAGCCCCTTTGCCCTCTGAAAAAGTTGCCAGGTAAACCGAAAGAGCCTCCAAGGTCACAGAGACCTGGAGGCTCTTTCGGTTTCGGCTTTTTTATGGCCGTCCTGCACTGCCTTGCCCGGGAAAAATAACAACACGGTGATATGGTTTTAAATAAAGGAACTCAGATCTCATCCCCTCGGCCATGAATGCAAATATATAAGTCGTCATCCCCGAAAATGGGACATCCTTTTAATCGGCTGCCATTTTGAAGAGAGCATAGACGAAAACTGAAAAGGAATCCTTTCGGATGGAAAGTCTGGCTCTTGTCATTGTCGCCCTGAGTATTCTGGCCTTCGGTTTGATTTCCGGGCGCGTGCAAAAAAGTGTCATCACCCCGCCGATCGTGTTTGTCTTTTTCGGACTGCTGGTGAGCCAGGTCGGGCTGGGACTTCTAGAATTCGACATCGACAACCGGTTTATTCATATCCTGGCTGAAATCACCCTGGTCCTGGTGCTCTTTACCGATGCGGCGCGCATCGACCTGCGAGCCTTGCGAAATGAACACAACCTGCCGGTGCGCCTGTTGTCCTTCGGTTTACCCCTGACCATCCTCCTTGGTGCGCTGATCGCGACCGGTCTGTTCGAAGATCTGTCCATCTGGGAGGCAGCGGTCCTGGCCGTCATCCTCGCGCCCACCGACGCCGCCTTGGGACAGGCCGTGGTCGGCAGTCCTCTGGTGCCGGTGCGAATCCGCCAGGCGCTTAACGTCGAAAGCGGGTTAAACGACGGCCTGGTTCTTCCGGCGCTTCTGATCACTCTGTCCCTCGCCACCGCCACCGGGCAGGAGGAAAGTGTCGGATTTTGGGTGCAGTTCGTCGCTCTGCAGCTCCTTCTGGGCCCGCTTGTGGGTATCGGCGTCGGTTTCCTTGGGGGGAAACTGGTCGAACTCGGTGGCCGCAGCGGCTGGATGAACCACACCTTTCAAGACCTCTCGGCCCTGGGCCTGTCGCTGCTCGCTTTTGCCGGCGCCGACCTCGTCGGTGGCAACGGCTTTATTGCCGCCTTTTGTGCCGGGCTGACTCTGGGCAACTGTTCCCGGGCTATCTGCGAGTGCCTCTACGAATTTGCCGAAGCCGAAGGGCAACTTTTGACCCTGGTGATATTCATGATCTTCGGGGCCGTGATGGCACCTATGGTCATAGGCCACTTAACCTGGCAGATCGTCCTGTACGGCCTGTTGAGCCTGACGGTGATCAGGCTGTTGCCGGTGGCCGTGAGTCTTTCAGGCGCCCGCATGCAATGGGATACGGTACTGTTTCTGGGCTGGTTTGGGCCGCGGGGGCTGGCCTCGATTCTCTTCGCCCTGCTGGTCGTCGAAGAATCAAGCCTGCCCGGTCGCGAGGTGATTCTGGTGATCGTCGTGGTGACGGTACTGTTGAGCGTGTTTGGGCACGGGCTGACCGCTTACCCCGGGGCTAAGTGGTACGGCAGACGGGTCGAAAAGTCCGGGCGAAAACCGGGCACAGGAGAAAATCTGCCAGTTTCGGAAATGCCGGTTCGTCTTCCCTTCCATGAGTAGATAGCGGGGTAAGGTGACGAACTTCGATACAGCTCCAACGGTCCGGGAAGATGGCCAATGTCCCCGGATCAATTCCGTCGGCAGCAAGGAAGTTAAGGCGCCGTCGAGGCTAGGAGGATGTCGTACTTGACGGACCGTAATGAAAAATTGGATGTTTGAGACAAGATTTTCGAGAATTTGAGAGCGAATAGCAGGCCTATTTGTCGAAAATTTTCCAGGATATGGGCCGATCAGCCGATTTCGCAGTAGGTTCATGTTAAGCCCGACAGCCTCCTAGAGTCTCGGTAACCGAGCGGTCTATCCACAATGGCTACCGGCCCTGGCGGTTGCGGGCGGTCCAGTATCGCTCGAGGTTTCTGACCAGGGTCGGGCTGAAGTGGCAGTCGCCCTGCTCGCGGCAATAGAGGGCCATGTACTGACGAAACAACTCGGGCGTCTCCTGGGCTAGGCGAAGCGCCTTGCGGTTGGCTCCAGCGCTGACCACCCCGCCCCCTGTGGCATCAGCGGCCGCCCGCTCGATGGCCGCCTCCATGTCAGCCGGGTCGACCACCTCGTTCACCAGCGACCGGGCCTCCGGAGTATCCACGGCAAACGTCTTGTCGAAGAGAATCCCCTGCTGGGCGGCCCGCTGCCCCACAAAACGGGAAAAGCGCAGGGGGGCAGCTCCGGGGATGATCCCCTCTTTGCGCGCCGGAAGATTGAAGTAGGATTTGCGCTCGGCGATCACGTAGTCGAGCACCAGCAGCAACTGGCAACCGCCCCCGATGGCAAAGCCCTCCAGAGCCCCGATCCAGGTTTTCTCAAGGGTCGACTCGGGACGACCGGGCTCGTGGGGGGCGAGGGCCAGCCCCCGGTAAAGCTTGTTAACCACCCCGAGGTCCCGGGTCACATAGAACATCAGCGAGAGCTTTCCCTGGTGGAGGTGGGTCAGATTGAGCCCTGCGGAAAAGATCCGTTGCCCCTGATACCTGGCGTGTTCCACCGCGTTGCCCCGCAGCAGTCCCGCCTCGATACCGGGGTCGAGCAGCACCAGGTCGACCGCCGTTTCAAAAGGCAGCAAGGTCGCGTCGTCTTCGGCGTTCAGGTACGGCAGGTTGTTGAAGTACACGCAGCCCAGAGAGCCGCGCCGTTCGGCCTGAATCGTCCCCAGGTCAAGCCGGCCGTCGCGGCGGAACCTCTCCAGCAGCCGCTGCGACTGGGGCAGCGGCCGGAGCATGGCGTGCACCAGGTGAGCCCCGGCGCGCGGATGCCCGAGCACGTGGGAGACAAAATCGCCCTGCGCCACCTCCGCCCCCTCCTTTTCGGCCAGGGGCACCTGGAGTTCGACGGCGACCTCCTTGCGGGTAGGGCAGAGGCCCGGGCAGAGTTCGGCCACCTCGAAGACCAGTTCCTCAGCCCTGACCGGACGCTCATACCCCCGGGTCACCTGTTGGTAGATCAACTCCGCGTATTTTCCGGCAAAGGCATTGCGCACCTGGCGAAGGGTCCCCTTGACCAGATCCGCCCCCCGGGCCTGGGCGGCATCGCGTTTCGGCTTCGCCGGCCAGGTGGCAAGCAGCGCGCTGCCGGCCCGGTAGACCTGCTGGGCCTCGAGCGAGTCGGCCGACAGGGCCTCCTGCGTGGCCCGTTCGGCGAGCAGCATCCCCTGCAGGGCCTTTTCTAACTCCTCCACCGCCTTTGGAGAAGCCCCGGCCAACCTCAATACCTTCGCCTGTTCCTGGTTCAACTGAATCATGTCCGGGGCCTCCTCCCTGGGTCCTGAGCGTGGCGGTCCCCCACCCTCCCCCTAACACTAGCAGGAAAAATCCTGATGTCCCGGAGATGGGGGAGCAGGGATGCAGAAGCTATTCTTTGCCGCTTTTTCGGTAAAGCCAGGGCAATGACGGCATGGTCGTATTCTAGAAGCATACGATTTGCGGGATCTGCCCAGCAAGGCATAGGGCGTTTCCGTCAAATCGGCCCGTAAATAAATCACATATCTTCCAGGGACGAATCGGACACGGTCAGGAAAAATCTTCGTCTTTAAGCTGGCAGATAGAAAAAGAGCCTCCGGTCATTGCGACCCGGAGGCTCTTTCTATTTGGGGCTCGTCTATTAAAAGATCAGGATAAATTTCCGCTTGTTGCTGCGAACCTGCCAGACCGGAATCTACCCCTGAAGTACCTTCAGCAGGTGGGGCACCAGCTGCTTTTTGCGGGACAGCACCCCCTTAAGCTCGTAAAGGTCGGTGCCGAGCTTGGGGTAGCCCATGAGATAGGGCAGCTCCTTGCCGCCCTGGGCGATCAAAAGGCTGGTCCCCTCGACGATGTCGGTCACCAGCAGGCCGGCCACATCAAGGCCCCGCTCCTCCTTGATGGCCGCAAGACCGGCAGCGATATCCTCCTGCATCTCGTAGAACTCATGAAAGCTGACCACTTCGACCTGGCCGACACCGAAATTGCGTTCGCCAGCCTGGTATTCCTTGAAATCGGCCAGCAGCAGTTGACGGACGCTCGGGTATGCGGCCAGGTCGCTACCGGCGGAGAAAATCTGCTGGCCGAACTTGTGGGGATCCTTCCCGGCGAGGCCGCCGAGCCAGAGGGCCAGTTCGCGGTCGACCTCAGTGGTGGTGGGGGATTTGAGGATGACTGTATCCGAGAGCAGCCCGGCAAGCATCAGACCGGCGGTTGCGGGGTCGGGATCGATGCCCGCCTGCTGGTAGAGGGTTGCCACCACGGTACAGGTGCTGCCCAGCGGCTGGTTGATGAACCGAATGGGGTAATCGGTGTGAAAGTTGCCCAGGCGGTGATGGTCGACGACCTCGGCAATCTTCACCTTGTCCGCCCCGGCCACCGACTGGGAAAGCTCGTTGTGGTCCACCAGTATCAGCCGCACAGGCGAAGAGGCCAGCAGGTTACTTTTGGTCGCCACGGCAACAACCTTGTTCTCCTCATCCAGAACCACGGCCCCGGGATCCTTGGTGTGAAGCAGCTTGAGGCGCAGGTCTTCGAGCTGCTCATGAAGACCGACGGACTGGTAGTCATCGCCGACCAGCAGGCGCACCGGGGTGGACAGGCGGGCGAGCCAGGTGGCGGTAGCGGTATCAAAAGGGGTGGACAGGATGGTGACCCCGTTACGCCTGCCCTCCTCCACGATTTCCGGCGCCACCGGCAGCGAACCGGTG
This sequence comes from uncultured Desulfuromonadales bacterium, assembly GCA_945787465.1. Taxonomy (GTDB): domain Bacteria; phylum Desulfobacterota; class Desulfuromonadia; order Desulfuromonadales; family Trichloromonadaceae; genus CALZIZ01. Next base: position 22,849 of record CALZIZ010000031.1, on the reverse strand, counting down.
ACCACCAGAATCCTCACCCCGACCTTGACAGCCTGGCTGAGAATGCGCTCGCGATCGCCGGTAATAAGGATCATGCCCCGCGGGTCGCAGGGGCTGATCTTCTCGTAAAAAGTCGCCGACGCCATGGCGCCGACGTAAAGGTCCAGATCCTCAACGAAATCGTCCTCGGCCTGGTGGAGCGCGGTGGCATCGAGGCATTGCCGCAGCGCCTCGAGCGAAGTGCGAACCCGGCGGATCTCCTCGGCCTGGCGCGGAATCAGAAAGCGCTCGGACACTTTTTTGAGAAACAGCAGCCCCAGAGGACGGCGCTCGGCGTCGATGACCGGCAGCAGACGGATGCTGTGCTGATGAAACAACTCCAGCGCTTTGCTCAAAGGAGCATTGCCGTCGACGATAATGACCTTTTTCGAAACCACATCGTCCACCCGGGGATAGACATCGACCAGCAACCGGGGGACGGGTACACCCAATTCTTCAAGGACAAATTCCGTCTGCCGGTTGAGATCACCGGCGCGGGCCGGCGTTACCTGGGCAAGCCCCTGCTGGCTGCGCAGGTGCGCATAAGCAATGGCACTGCAGATAGAATCGGTATCGGGGTTTTTATGCCCCACCACATAGGTCACTTCCTGGTTCATTCTTACTCCTGAGGCGCATAAAAGGACCGGCTCATGGTTCCCCTGACATCGCCCAAACCAATAATATTTTCCACAATCCCGCGGGCCGGGAGCCCTTGAGGCGAAAACCAGATATAGACCGATCCCTCGGTGGTTTCAAAGACATCCTCGTCGATCTCAACCCGGGCGAGGTGACCGTCCTTGGGGAAGAAATTAAGTCCGGCGCGTTGGCTTTCGGTGAGGATTTCCACCAGGATCTCTCCGGTCCCCTTGCGGTCAAATGCAGGGATCAGGATCGTGCGGCCCGGCTCCAAGGGTCCATAGAATCCGGTGCGAAAATTATAAAATGCTGTCAGAATATCGTTGGGCGGATTTGGTTCGACAAAGGGAATGACTTGCTCGTCAGTCTTTTCAAAGTTTCGGGCCCGTTCATATATCACTTGCCCCCGCAAATAGTCAAACGTATACCGTTTACGGGTTGCTTTTCGGCTCTTGCCCCGCCCCTTGATGACCTGCGACTCATGGTACAGGGAACGCAGTCGACCATCGGGACCTTGCTGCATGACCGAAACGTAGCGCTGCACGCGGTCACGGGTCAACCAGGCCGCCACCCCCAGGGTGCGGGCATCAAGTTCGGCGCGAAACGTGTTTGGCTCCTCACCCCGTTCGAGGGATAATTGCCCTTCGGCGAGATTGTCGAACCAGAGAAAGGCAATGTCGTAGACCAGCCTTTCACCGACCAGCCAATCAAGGGTGGGAGAGTCAGAAGAAGCGGCCATGGCGGGACCGCTAAGTATCATCAGCAGAAAGAATAGCAGAAGAGTACGCATAAACACCTCTTGTTCCCTGCGAAAGGGCAGGACAGATCCCAGGCGGACTGCAGCGACCGAAAATGTTAAGGGTACCTTTGCGCCAAAGCAAAAGGCAAGCCCTAATCACGCCTGCTGGCGAAACCGGCTTGACAAGTCACAGGGTTGATAACTATCATACAAATCCATATATTTAGTTAATTATCTCCGCAAGAGGTCGCAAATGGAACAGGTTGAATTTGACAAAATGAAAAGCTTCGACCGTGAGGCTGAAATTCTCAAGGTCCTCGGCCACCCGGTTCGGTTGAAGATTGTTGCCGGCCTCATGTCGCAGAGCTGCAACGTGAAAAAAATCTGGGAATGCCTCGGTCTGCCCCAGGCCACCGTCTCCCAGCATCTGGCTCTGCTCAAAAACAAGGGCATTATCGAAGGCAAGCGCGACGGTGTGGAGGTTTTTTATCACGTCATTTCAGATGAGGCGCGCAGCGTGGTCGGCGCACTCTTCGAGACAGGGCCATGCCAGTGACCCGGCTTATCCTGCGCCAGGGTCATGACCGTCGTCTGCGGGGAGGGCATCCCTGGGTTTTCAGCAACGAAATCGAATCTCTTGAAGGCACCCCAAAAGACGGTGAAGCGCTCGAGGTGCTGAACCACCGAAAAGAATTTCTCGGCACCGCCTACTACAATCACCGTTCGCTGATCGCCGCCCGGGTTCTCTCCCGTCGCCGCGAGTCCATCGATACGCCGGAGTTTTTCCAGGAAAAGATTCAAAAGGCACTGAATTACAGGCAGAATCTTTACGGTGACCTGGGTGCGTTGCGCATCGTTCACGGAGAAGGCGACGGGCTGCCCGGGCTGGTCGTGGACCGCTACGGCGAAGTTCTCGCTGTGCAGTTTCTCACCCTCGGCATGGAATATCGCCGCGATGCCATCCTCGAAGCCCTGAAAGAGATCTTTCAACCCGCAGCCATCGTGGCCCGCAACGATGTTGCGGTGCGCGAACTCGAAGGCCTGCCCTGCAAAGTGGAGTTGCTTTACGGGACGGTTCCTGAGGACCTGACCATCACCGAACACGGCATGCGGTTTCGCATCAACGTTCTCAGCGGACAGAAAACCGGCCACTTTCTCGACCAGAAGGAAAACCACCTGGCGCTCAAGGGCCGGGTCGAAGGGAGGCGGGTTCTGGATCTGTTTTGCTACACCGGCAGCTGGGCGGTCCACGCGGCGCGTTTCGGCGCCCGCAGCGTAACGGGGGTGGACATTTCTGCCTCAGCCGTAGAGCTGGCCCGAGAGAATGTGCGTCTCAACTACCAGGACCAGGTCTGCTCTTTCGTTAAGGCCGATGCCTTCGAGTATCTCAGGGAACTGCACCAGTCGGAGGAACGATTCGGGACGGTCATTCTCGACCCGCCGGCCTTTGTCAAAAACAAGAAGAAACTCAAAGAGGCCATCAAGGGCTACCTGACCATCAACCGCCGGGCCCTGCAGCTTGTTGAACCAGGTGGTTACCTCTTCACCTGCTCCTGCTCCTACCACATGGACCGGGAGACCTTCATCGACACCTTGCGCATGGCCGGACACCAGTCGGGCCGTGACGTGCGCCTGGTGGAGATGCGCGGTCAGGCCTACGATCATCCGGTGCTGCTGGCCTGCCCGGAAACCGAATACCTCAAGTGCGCCATTCTTCATCAGCCTTTCACCTTCAGCCTTTCACCTTCAGCCTTTCACCTTCAGCCTTTCACCTTCAGCCTTTCACCTTCAGCCTTTCACCTTCAGCCTTTCACCTTACGACCAAAAGCGTAAACAACCTGGTAGGTTGCCGGGATCCCCTCGGGCTGGCCGAAGTTGCCGGTGTAATGCTTGATCATCTGCTGCATCACCTTGCGGGAAGCCAAGCCTGGGGGTCGCTCGCTGTTGGCGTTCTGGGCGCCGATTTTTTTCAGGCTGCGCAACAACGCGGGCACGTCAGGGTGCCATTCAACCTCGTCGGCGCTATCGACCTCAATCTGCTCCAGCCCTGCGCTGGCAAGGGCTTGAGCCACCTCGCCCTCAGCGGGAAACTCCTGAACGTGGGACATTCGAACCGCGCCGCCGCTATGGCTGGCCTGGCGATGAGCTTCACGCAGCTCCTGCAGGGTGCGCTCACCGAACAGGGCAACTGCAAGCCTGCCGCCGGGCTTGAGAACCCTGGCCCCTTCGGCGATGGCGCCGGGCAGGTCGTTAACCCACTGATAGACCGAGCAGGAGATCAGGGCGCCGAAACGACCAGCCTTGACCGGCAGACGTTGGGCATCGGCATCAAAAGCGGTGACCTGGGGCAGACTGCGCGCAGCGTGCCTGGTCATGCCGTGGGCGATGTCGCAGACGGTCACAGCAGTTTGGGGCCAGCGGGCCAGCAGCTGTCGGGCCAACTCCCCGGTTCCGGTGCCGACATCCAGCACCGGCCCGTCCAGGGGGCCTGCATCCTCAAGGCGGCGCAGAAACTTTTCGACCACCGTCTTCTGAACCAGGGCGTAGCGGTCATAGTCTTCGGCATGACTGGAAAAGTGCTGCCGCACCTGGCGGATATCGACCTTCTTGGAGTTCATGCCAGAAATTGTCGCCATCGGCTCACGGTCTCCTCGAGTTGACTCAGAAAGGGGGCGTGACCGACCTCGGGCATCAGATGATATTGGGCCCGGGGCAGATGCTCGGCCAGAAAAAGTCCGGCTCCGGGAGGCACGATGCGGTCGAGGCCCCCGTGCATGACCAGCACCGGGCAGTCGATCTTCTCCAGCTGCGGGCGCAGATCGCCACAGCGCAACGTTGCCAGGGCCGCCAGGGCGACCTGCGGGTCAGGCAGACGCCCGGCACGCACCGCGAACTCGACGATACGCCGGTAACGCTGACGCTCCACGGCCTCGCCGGCAAACTGCAAAGCGAAAAAATCGCTCATGGTTTTTGCGTAATTGTGCCCCAGGTCCCGGGCCATGGCCCGAACCTGGCCGCCGGGCAACCCATGGGGCCAGTCTTTTGTTGCGCAAAAACAGGGTGTGCTGCCAACCAGGATCAACCGATCGATTTGCTGCCTCAGCCCGGGATATGCTTGCAGGGCGACCTGGCCGCCCAGCGACCAGCCGAGCAGAGATGCACCTTGCAGCTCCAGTGCCTCGAACCAGCAGCGGAGATCATCGGCAAAATCGGCGAAACCGTACCCTTCGGCCGGCTCCGATGCGCCATGGCCGCGCAGGTCGGGTACAAGCACATTGTAGTCTGCCGCCAGACTCTCTATGACTTCGGTAAAGACCACCGAGGACATGGACCAGCCATGAAGCAGCACCAGGGGCGGCCCCGAACCGGCTTGCCGGTAAGCTATACGGCGGCCATCGACCAGTTCAATAAAGTTCATGAACGAACCTCCGCAAGGCTCTGCAGAATCTGCCCTGCGGCCTGCTCAAGCTCATCGGGACGGTGGTCAGCCATAAGGGTGGCGCGCAGCCGACAACTGCCGGCAGGGACCGTGGGGGGCCTGATCCCCTGGACAAAAACCCCCTTTTTCAGTAACCGGGCGGCAACCTCCATGGTGGTCAGCGGATCAACTGTCAACACCGGAACAATCTGAGTGCGGGTCCCCATCAGGTCAAGGCCGCCTCGCTCCAGCAGCCCGCAAAACTGTTTCTGGAGCCGCCGCAGATCGTCGCGTCGCTGCCGCCCTTCGGGGCTCTCCACCAGGTCGAAGGCCGCCAGCGCCGCCCCCAGAACCCCGGGAGGCAGGCTGGTGGAAAAAATAAACGGGCGACTGCTGTTCACCAGGGTTTCGATGACCGGCCGCCGCGAGGCCAGGTAGGCACCGAAACCACCGAGAGCCTTGCCCAGGGTTCCCATGTGAAGATCGATCTGGTGTAGACAGCCAAGCTCTTCGGCGGTTCCCCGGCCGGTGGCGCCCAGCACCCCGGTGCCGTGGGCATCGTCGACCATCAACAAGGCATCATAGCGCTCTTTGAGGGCCACCAGTTCGGCCAGCGGAGCCAGGTCGCCGTCCATGCTGAACACCCCGTCGGTGACAATCAGCCAACGCCCCTTGCGCGCGGGCTGCTCGGCGCGCATCAGCCGCTCCAGCGCCGCGGCATCGCAGTGGGGGTAGACCACCGTGCGGGCCCGGGAGAGCCGGCAGCCGTCCACAATTGAGGCATGGTTGAGCTCATCGGAGAAAATCACGTCATCGGGACCGGTCAGCCCCTGGAGGATCCCGGTATTGGCGGCAAAGCCCGAATTGAAGACCAGGGCCGCCTCCGCTCCCTTAAAGGCTGCAATCCGCTCCTCAAGGGCCCGGTGCAGATCCATGGTGCCGGAAATCAGCCTGCTCGCCCCGGAACCCACGCCAAAGCGCCGCGTTGCCTCGCAGGCCGCTTCGACCAGCCGCGGATGATTGGCGATCCCCAGATAGTTGTTGGAGCAAAGCAGCAGCACCTCCCTGCCTTCCAGCACCACCCGGGGCCCCTGGGGACCGGAGACGCTGCGCAAGGTGCGCAACATGCCCTGCTCTTTAAGTTCGTCGAGCTGTCGTTGCAGGTCATCCATCGGACTCATCCTCCCATTCCAAAACTCCGCAAACCGACCCGATACGATCGAAGAGCACCGGCGTCGACTCCAGGTAGCTGATCAGGGCCTCAAGATCCAGCCCTTGCGGGCGAACAAAAAAGGCCCGGCCTCCCCGCTCTTCCCCCAGGGGCTTAAGGTGGGGAAACCGCCGGTAACCCAGTTCAGCGGTGGCAAGATAACCGGCTGTGTAATGCGGATCATCCGACCAGCACAGCTCGGCCACCACGCCGGGGGCCGAAAGCACCTTGCCGGCCAGCACCAGCGCTTCGCGCACGTGGGGATTATCCAGGCCCTGCGCAGCCAGTCGCCTGCTCAGCTCAACCTCGGCCCGCGCGGAAAGATCCATCCGGCTGGCCCGAATGCCCCTGCCCCGGTCAGGTTCCAGCCGCGTACCGGTTTCGGCATCGATCAGCATGGCCCCGCGCATACTCGATCCATCGGGCGCAGCGCCGACGGTCATATGCTCAATGGCCGCATCGATGGCCGCCGCGCCGATCCCCGCCTGGAGCAACATCTCTCTGGCTGCGCGGCGCCCCTGTGGGTAATCGGCAACCCTGACGGTTGTCACATCGGGCAGCTTGGCGGTCACCAGGCGCTGCGGTTCGACCAGGTCGATACTGACCCGGATCTGCTCGGCAGGCCCCCGGGAATGCTCCAGGGCGCGGCCGACCAGCTCAGCGGCGATATCCTGCAGGCGCTCACCTGGCACCAGCCGCTCCGCACCGGAGATGTGCTGGCCCCGACGGGACGAATGCATACGAATACTATAGATTTTCTCATTCATCGGTGGCGAAATTTAGCACTCCCACCCGCACTTGTCAACCTCAACCAACGACAAGGTTGACAAGTGCGGCCGGTTTCTTTGAACATTGCTTTGTGATATGTTATCACGTTAAATCTGTTGCCAACCATATCCCCTGGATTATCGCATCATCATGGACTCCCTGCTGCTAAAGGCCGGCTTTGCTGCCTACCTGGGCTCTGCCCTGCTTTACCTCGCCCATGCCGCGCTACGCCGCATCTGGCTCTGGCGCTGCGCCTTTGCCCTGGTCTGGGTCGGTTTTGTGCTACAGAGCCTTTGCCTGGCCATGCGCTGGCACCAGGCGGGTTACCTGCCGGTCACCAACCTGTTCGCCACCCTTTTCTTCTTCAGTTGGTCCCTGGCGGCGACCTATCTCTATTTCGAGGTCCGTTACCGGATAGCCGCCGCGGGACTGTTCGTGATGCTGTTGAACCTGCTGCTGTTCGGCTTTGCTCTGACCCGCAGCCCTGCGGTGCCGCCCCTTGTTCCGGCCCTTGACACCCCGCTGTTCACCCTGCACATCGCCTTTTCATTTCTCGGCTATGCCTTTTTCGCCATGGCCTTTTCCCTCGGCGTACTCTATCTCAAGCAGCGCCTGCTCCCGGGGCACCTGTTGCCGGAAAGGGCCCTGCTGCGCAAACTCAATGAAGAGGCTGTCTTTCTCGGTTTCTGTCTGTTTACATTGTGCATGATCTCCGGCAGCATCTGGGCCTTCCTTGCCTGGGGATATTATTTTTCATGGAACATCAAGGGAATCTGGTCATTTCTGGTGTGGCTCTTTTATGCCGGAATGTGCCACGCCAAATTCGTCCGGCGCTGGCAGGGCACCGGCTACGCGCTGCTGTCCATCGCCGGCTTTGGCCTTGTGCTCTTTACCTACCTCGGCATCGGCCTGTTGCTCAGCAGCAATCACCCCCTGGATTAACCGACCATGCCTGAATCCTCCCGGCTAAAATCACTCTGGAACCTGCTTTGCTCCCTGAAGCTGGCCATTGTCCTGGCTTCGGCTGCAACCCTGATCACCGTCATCGGCTCGCTTTCGGTACCCGGCAATCCGCAGATTTTCGGCACCATGGACGGTATGGCTTTATCCGACTGGCTCACCGCAAACGGCCGCACATTCTGGCAGCAGAGTTGGTGGGTTTTTGCTTTTTGCGCTTTGCTGCTCCTGCTCGGCCTGAACACCCTGTGCTGCTTTATTGACTGGGCCTGGCATCTGCGCCGCCGCTGGCGCAAGAGCGGCGAATACCTGATCCATCTGGGGTTTGTGCTGGTGGTGACCGCTTACTTCTGGGGCAGCCTGGACGGATTTCGCCAGGAGGGGGTGCGGCTTGCCGTGGGGCAGACTCTGCCCATCAAAGAAATGCCCGGGCATTACCTGCGGCTCGAAGCGTTTGAACCAGAACTCGACCGTCGCGGCCGGCCTCTCGAGATGCTCAACAAGGTTTCGATTCGCTTTGGCGACAACCTGGTCGCCGAACAGACGATCCGCACCAACCACCCTCTGATCTGGCAAGGCCTGGTGGTTCTGCCGATGTCCTTCGACCGCAGCGCCAGGGGCTTTCGTTTTCTCTTGCCGGGACGAGGGCTTGCCGAACTGACCGCAGGAAGCCGGCTTGAACTGCCCGGCGGGGGCTGGCTCAAGGCCCTGGCATTTCATCCCCATGCCTGGCAGAGCGCAGATGGTCGTATATTTTTCGGAAGCCAGCAGCTGGGTAACCCGGCCTTTGAACTCGAGGTGAATCGCCCAGGACAAGCGCTGTGGAAGGGCACCTGGCTGCTATCCCGTCGGCTTCCCGAGCCCTTGCTTCAAGCGGGATTACAGCTTCGCCCCCTTGACCCGATCTATGGCTATGTCAGCATCCTGACCGTCAACCGTGACCCTGGGGCCGTGCTGGCCCTGGCCGGGGCTCTAGCCATGACCCTGGGAGTGGCGCTCGCCCTGGTTTCCTTTTACCGCAAACGTGCCCTGGGTGAGCGTCCTGAAATTTAGCTCTCAATTCGGTTCATCCTTTCTGCTCATTATGGCCCCAAACCTGGCCCCGGCAGACACCAGATCGGCGTAAGTTTTGCATAAAAATAGGCAAGGAGCCCCGGGAGCAGCCCCTTGCTTCTCCGGAAAAAGGGGCGCCCCCTGACGAGGGCAAGAGGGCACGGTGGACAATTCCCCCTTGATAAATAGTCTCGCAAAACATAGTATTTGAAACGTTCTGGCCGTTTTACGCCTCGATTTAGCAGGCACTTTGCCCTGAATAAGTTAAACACCATTTTTTAAATAACACCTATCCCAGACAGGTAAGCATGAAATTTAAAGCCCTGCTGACCCTAGCTCTTGTGACCGCCTTCTGCGTACCGGCACAGGCCCGAGTCACCTTCGGTGTGGTTCCGCCTGCCAACAACCTGATCCGAACCGACGATCAGGCCCTGCATTTTGCCGACTACCTGCAACGCAGCCTCGGCGAAGAGGTCAAACTCCGCATCCTGAGCGATGAAGAGACCCTGCACAACTGGTTGAACCGATTCAGAGAGGTCGATGTCGCCGTTTTGAGCCGCGCTTACATCGACCGACAACCGGCTGGAGAATTCTTCGCCCTGACCGAAAACTTTCGTGGCGGGGTTTCGGGAGCCCCCCAAGCCGATCCGTTGATTGCCCGGCAGGGTATAAGCCTGCAACTGTTACAGCGCCTGCAACAAGCTCTGGATGCCATGGCCCAGGACCAGGGGCTGAGGTCAATTCTTTGGCCGGCCCCGGTGAAAAAACCGGCACCGCCCAGACCTAAGCCAGCTGTCGCGGTTCAAAAGGCCCTGGCAAAAGCCCCCGAGGCCATAAAACAGCCGAAGGTTCAGCCCAAGCCCGAGGCGGCCATTGCCCCGTCCCCAGAACCGAAAAAGATCGATAAGCCCCAATCGCCCCCGGCCACAGCACCCGCTGAAACAGCCAAGACAGCCCCAAAACAAACGGTTAAAGAAGAACCGAAGCAGGCACCAACCGTAGCGCCCCCTGAAGAACCGGCAGCAAAGCAGACCCAGCCGCCCTCCACCGCGGCCAATGCAAAGGCCCCTGCGCCCGCTCCTGCAAAAAAGGCAAAGGCTGTCGAGCCGCATCCTCATGCCGGCCACCATGAGCCTTTCGACTACCTTTTCTGGACCGGCATTCTGGCTGCGGCCCTAGGTACCGCGCTGGTCGTACGCTTTATGCTCCGCCTGCGCAGGCAGAAAAGCATCGAACGGTTTAACTGGGTTCCTGAGGTCTCCCAACCACTGGGACAACAAGCGCAGCAGGGACAGACCACTGGCATCGCCCCACTGGCGGTTGCAACGGCAGAAAAGGCTTTGACAGAAAAACGGTCCGCCTCTGAGGCACCAGAAAACAATGCCCCCGGGGCGCCCGAAGCCACACCGGAGCCGGTTATAACTGAGGAAAGCCTGGGTCTTGCGGATCTGCCTGAGCCTGCAGAGACATCGTCCAGAGAAAGGCTGGAAAAAGCCACAGATCCGGGTGCCGAAATCACAACTCAGATACCATTGGCCCACGAGGGTGCCCCGGCAGCGCAAAGCAGCAATGAACAAACCTCCGAAGGCCCTGAAGAGGAGGAGGGATCCGACCCCCTTTGGGCTGCAATCACTGAAATCGAGGAGACCAAAAACGCTGCAGAACCGGAGACCGTTCCCGCCCCCGCGACAGGACCTGAGTCTTTGCAAGCCGTTACTGAGGAACAAGAGCCACAGGATCTCCAACCCGTGCCGTTTGACTTTGACCTTGAGGCAAGCGAACCCGAATCTTTCGCTACCGCCCGGCACGAAGCTGAAGCCTTAAATCCGGCTCCAGAAAAAGTGCCACCCCTGGAGCTGGCCGATGAGGCTGACGAGCCCGAAGTCACTGCGATCGTCCAGGACGAAGCCGAGGCGCTGGAGATGGCTGCGGCAGACGAGGATGAACTGCCCCTGGAGCTGGCCGATGAGGCTGATGAGCCCGAAACCTCTGCGATCGTCCAGGACGAAGCCGAGGCGCTGGAGATTGCTGCGGCAGACGCAGAAGAACCCTCCCTGGAGCTGGCCGACGAGTCCGACGAGTCCGACGCCTCTGCGATCGTCCACAACGAAGCCGATCAGGTCTCACTCGACCAAAATGTCCTCGAGGCTCTGGAGGCAGCAGCAGAGCAACCCATAGAATCAGCTCCGGCCCAGGAGAAACCGGCTGAGAAGGATGCCGAGCAAACAGCCTCTATTGATACCTATGAACCGGACGCCCCGGACCGTGAAGAAAACCAGGCCCTGAATGGGCTCGAAGAATCTGATGCTATCAATCTGGCCAAAACAGCTACACCTGCCCCTGATGAGCCAGGAGAGCAGACCGAACCGGCACCCCCGGGGGACGCGCTTGCCGCCCTTCGGGCCCAAGCCGAGCCGTTGAAACTCAACCTCAGGGGCCGCCTCGGGGAAATCCAGATTCCCGCCCTGCTGCAGTTGATCGCCCCGCAAACCCGGCCGGGCAGCCTGATTATAGTGACCCGGCATGACGAGAAACGGTTTCATTTCCGAAATGGCAGAATCTCCCTGGCCTCCTCGGTCAGCCGGGCCAACCGCAGCAAATCCGGGTTCTTGATGAACAAGGTCGGTTACCTGTTGATCCGCCAGGGGGTGATCACCGAGGAACAAAGGGACCAGGCCCTCGAGCTTTGCGAAAAGGACTCCTCCAAGCGCATCGGCGAGGCCCTCATCGAGCTCGGTGCCCTGAGCCGCGAAGACCTGATGGAGGCCCTTCGCGATCAGGCCGAAAGCATAATTTTCTCGCTTTTCATCTTTCCTGAGGGACACTTTGAATTCGTTTACGAAGACTTCCCCCTGAGACCCGAAAACGACCTGGCTATCGAGGTTCCCAAGCTGCTGGAAAAGGCCGCGCACCACGAGGCCGAATGGAACAACATCCGTGGGGGAATCCCCTCCCTCGACACGGTCCTCGACTTTGCCGAGAATGGTCGCAAAAAACTTTCCAGCGCCCGTATGACCGTGCATCAAAAGCTGGTTCTGTCATTGATTGACGGTAAGCGCCCCATCAAAGAAATCTGTGTCGCGGCCACCATGCTCGATCTTGAGGTCTACAAATTTCTCTATTTTATGGTTCACGCCAACATTCTCAGGCGCATCGAACCAGCCAGGGACGAAGATCAGCTCAGCGCCTGAACAGCACGGTTTGCCCGTTCCGCCCAAAGACCCTGATCCCTGCCATGGCGGGATCTTTGTTCGTCGGCCATTAACCACGATCGTTTCTGGACATATGGCCTGCGTTGGGGGACAATCCAACATGTGGAGGGGCAATCCGCAAATGAACAATTGTCTGGGAGTGAAAAAAATGAAAGCAAAGATCCTCCTGGTCGAGGATGACCCGGCCATTCTCGAGCTTGGCAAGACGCTGCTGTTAAAGCTTGGGCACCAGGTCATAACCGCTGTCGACAGCGACCAGGCCTGGGAGCTGGCCTGTCGCGAACTGCCCGACGCCATTGCCCTTGACGTGATGCTTCCTGGAACCGACGGCTTCACGTTGGCCAAGAGGCTCAAAAAAAACCAGGCCACCCGCAGGATCCCCATAGCCTTCATTTCAGCGAAAAACGAACCGTCTGATATCGTCGAGGGCTTCAACTGCGGCGGCAGCCTCTATCTGACTAAGCCTTTTACTGTAACTGCTTTGAAGACCACGATTGACAGCCTGCTCAAAGCCCGCCCCAAGGCGTTTTGACCCCCGGAGACTCCCCTATGCCGCCAAAACGTGTGCTGATTGTCGACAACAACAGAGCTAACAGGGAAAGCCTGAAGTACCTGCTTGCACAGCGTAACCTCGAAGTTCTCGAAGCCTGCACCTGCGAAGAAGCCCTTAACGTTCTCGGCAAGGAAGAACTGGATGCCGTTCTTACCGACACGGAACTGCCGACCAAAAGCGGTCTTTACCTGCTCTTTCAGGTCAAGCAAAAGTACGCAGAGATTGAGGTGATCCTGCTGACCTCCAACGCCTCCTCTTACAATCTGCTGCAGGCATTGCGCAACGGCGCCTACGATTTCATCGTCCGCCCCATCGATAGCGGGGAGATTCTCTTCAACGCCCTTGACCGGGCTTTCGAGCAGGTTGACCTGCGACGTCGCAAGGCCGACCTGATCCGCGAGCTGGAGGTAAAGAACCACGCCCTGAAACAGGCTCTGGAGCTGAGCAAAGCGCTTAACGAGTCAGTGGATGAGCTGGCATCGGCCAAAGAGGTGGGAGAGGTCCTGAAAAAGCTGCTGGGGCTGGCAATGGAGAAACTTCGCGCGCAACGAGGTTTTCTGGGACTCTTCGATCAAGCAACTGGAGAACTGGGGATCAAGGTCAGCGAGGGCATACCGCACTCACTGACGCAGGTTTTTTCCAGCCATTTGCCCGCAGGGCTGATGCTGGCCATTGCCAGGCGCGGCAAACCGGTACTGATACCGGAGAATCCGCCGGAAAAGCTGGCGGCACTGGCAAACGAAGCTGAACGTCAGGTGCTGCTGAGCCAACCGGGCCTGGTTTCGGCCCCTTTGCGTTTCAAGAACCGGGTGGTGGGGTTGGTGGTGCTGCTTGGACATCCGGAGGATCAGGCCTTTTCTGAACCCCACTTGCAATTCATCACCCAGCTCTCCCACCATGCCGCTCTGGCCGTGGAAAAAGCCGGCATCATTCACCAGTTGCGCCGGGGAAAAGCCTGCCCGGCTGAAACGACCTGACCCCCGAGGGCAATCACCCTCGCCCGGGTGCATCCTTGAGCTGGGCTTCAGCCGCTTCAATGAGCTCGCCAAAGATCTTTTCGCAATCGCCCACGGCACCAGCCGCAGGCCGGCTCTTTTCGGGCCAAAATCCCACTCCCGCACGAGACGAGGAAAGCTGGGCATCCGGAACCGTTTTTCGGTATAACTCGCCCACAATATTGCACAGGCGTTCGGCCAGGGCCATGGCTCCCGAATAATCAATTTCGGCGACCGTCAGGGCCAGTCGATGGTCCCCCGTACGAGCAAGCAGATCGATTTCACGGATCTGCTCGAAAAGGGCCTGGCCGATCTGCCCGAGGACTGTGGGTTTTGCTGCCAGGCCTGCCGCTGCGGGCAGTTCGAGCAGCACCACCGCCAGAGAGCGTTGATGGCGCTGGGCGCGGGCCACGGCCAGCTTTCCCTCGGCAAGAAAAAATCTACGGTTGTACAGCCCGGTGGCTTCGTCGATCAGGGCGAGTTGTTGATAATCCTCGCGCAGGCTGTTGCTCTGCTCCAGGACTGCTTTCAGCTGGCGGGTCCGGGAGCCAACCTGCTCCTGCAGTCGGCTGATCCCCCTGATGGCAATCAGAAACTGGCCGAGAAACCGGCTGTAGAGGGGCACCAGGCGCTCGTGCCACTCGTTGAAGTGCCCGGCTTCGGGATGGGAGAGGTTGAGCACGCCGAGGGTTTGCCCGCCAGAGCGGATCGGAGCGCTGATGACGGACCCCAGGTGAGCTCCCGAAGCCTCGTCAGTAAACGGCCTGAAACGGGGATCGGTGCGGGTGTCCTGGCATATCTGCGGTTCTGCGGTCTGAACCGCCAGGCTCATCAGGCTTCTGACCTGGGCAAAATCTTCCTGGTTTTTCCCGAAGGAGTCAACTGGCGTCCCCCCCTCGGCCCACTGCAGCCAATCAATCCCCGCCGCATTAATCAGACGATCGTTGTGGCAGAGAAAGACCGAACAGCGCTCAACATCGAAATTTTCGATCAGCCCCTTAAGCGCCTCCTGCAGCAGGCTTGCCTCATCGAGCCGCTCGATGTCGATACTGCCGAGGCTCTGCAAGGTTGAAAGAGAGGCCAGCATCTGGTCGAACACATCGGTTATGTCGCGCAGGGTTCTGGCGAAAAAGGGTGTGGTCATGTTGTCCCCCCACCGCACAATACAAGAGCAAGAGCTTTAAGTTCATCAACTTTTTCGAAGCTTTTTTTAACGACCGCTTCTATTTTTTCCGGCTCGAGCAGCCCCTGCGCGAGGACGACGGGACCTGCAGGAAACCTCTTTCCCTCGTAGAAATCACCGGCAAGTTGCACCGCCGCCGTGACACAACCGACCAGCGCCAGGTTTTCTCCCTGGTAGTCGGCCTCCCCCTGATGGATGATGACCTGCACCAGTTCCTCCGGCAGTCCCCAATGCTTTGCCAGCCAACCTCCGACGACCGAGGGCCCCACCCCCAACTCAGCCTCCATGCGCTGCTGCTCGAGGGTCAAACTCTGCTCGGCGAAGGCCCCTTCCATCTGTTGGGGAAATGTGTGCACCAGCGCCAAAACGCCCAGGCCATGGACCAACCCGCCGGTAAAGGCGGTGGCCGGATCGACCTGCCTTGACCTGACGGCTTGGGCAAACTCTCTGGAAATATGGGCTGCCATCACCGCCATAAACCAATGCCGCTGGGCCGGAAAGCAGGCACAGCGGCGAAGATCGAAGGGTTTGCCCAGCGACAGCGCTACAATGAGGCCGTTGGTCACGGTCAGCCCCAGAACCCGGATGACCGCTTCTCGAATGGAGGTGATTTCACGCTGCTGGCCGTAATAGGCCGAATTGGCGCAGCGAAGAATGCGCAGCGTAAGTTCGGGGCTCTTTTCAACCAGGGCGGCGACTTTCTCAAGCCCCACCTGGTCATCACCGAGAACCCGCAAGACCTCATGGGCCATGCCGGCGGGGGGCGGGATTTCCTTGAGTTGAAACAGCTTGAGCCGCACCCTGTCGGGACAGGTAGAAAAAGTATCAGGCATGGACTTGCCCACCTCCCTGGTCAGCCGATATCAGGACACGAATAAAACCTTGCAAAACCTGCCCCCTCAGCCCCCGGCCGAGGCATGGCGGCGTGCCTGGCAGCCTTTGAAATCGCGGATTTTCCCGGCAATGCCTGCGGTATCCAACCCGTACATGGATCGCAGCTCATCCTGGGTGCCCTGCTCGACAAATTCATCGGGCAGACCGAGGCGCAGCACCGGCGTGCCCAATCCAGCCTCATCAAGCAATTCAAGCACCGCAGAACCAAAGCCGCCCTGCAAAACATTTTCCTCGACGGTAACCACGGTGCCGGTGCGTCCCGCCTCACCGAGTAACAGGTCTCTGTCAAGGGGCTTGATGAACCGAGGGTCGACAACGGCAAAAGAGAGTCCTTCTTCAGCCAGAACCGCAGCAGCTTCAAG
This sequence comes from uncultured Desulfuromonadales bacterium, assembly GCA_945787465.1. GTDB lineage: Bacteria > Desulfobacterota > Desulfuromonadia > Desulfuromonadales > Trichloromonadaceae > CALZIZ01. Next base: position 6,851 of record CALZIZ010000031.1, on the reverse strand, counting down.
CGCAGGTGCCACACAGACCCCGACAGCGAATATGACCCCGTCCTCGCCGTCGCGCAGCTTTTCACCCTGCCCCACGGTGACAGGTTGCGGCGCAGCATCAAGTGGCAGCCCCAGGCCATTACCCCGCGGATAACGGTAAGCGAAGGGACCATTGCACTGCTGGGCGGTAGCCATGGCCCGACGTAGCTCGACCTCGTCACGGGGAACCATGAACGTCAGATTGGGGATGTGTCGCAGGTAGGAATAGTCAAATACCCCGTGGTGGGTCGGGCCGTCGGCGCCGACCAGTCCGCCACGGTCCATGGCGAAGGTCACCGGCAGGTTCTGCAGGCAGACATCGTGAAGCACGTTGTCATAGGCCCGCTGCAAAAAGGTCGAATAAACAGCCACCGTCGGCCGCAGCCCGTGGCAGGCCAGACCGGCGGCAAAAGTCACCGCGTGCTGCTCGGCGATACCGACATCGTAGAAGCGGTCGGAAAACCGTTGAGAGAATTCCTTCAGGCCCGTCCCTTCGAGCATCGCCGCGGTGATCGCCACGATGCGTTCGTCCTCCTCGGCCAGTTCAACCAAAGTCTGCCCGAAGACAGCGGTATAGCTGGCCGCCCCGCCCTTGGAGGACTGCACTTCGCCGGTCTCGGGGTCAAAGGGGCCGACCCCGTGAAAAAGTGCCGGGTCCTGCTCGGCGGGTCCGTAGCCCTTGCCCTTCTTGGTCACCACATGGACCAGGGTCGGGCCCTTGAGGCGGTGGACGTTTTCCAGGGTTTCAAGTAACTCGTCCAGGCGATGCCCGTCGATGGGTCCGACATAATTGAAACCGAAAGCCTCAAACAGCATGCCTGGGGTTAAAAAGCCCTTCAGGGAATCCTCGGCCCGTTTTGCAATACTCAGCAGGTCCTTGCCGAAACGGGGCATGTGGTTGAGAAAATTTTCCGTTTCCTTTTTCAACCGCACAAACAGATCCGAAGTCATTTTCCGGCTGAGAAAAGACGACAGGGCCCCGACGTTGGGCGAGATGGACATTTCGTTGTCGTTGAGCACCACGACCAGGTCCGAGTCGAGGTGCCCGGCCTGGTTTAATCCCTCGAAGGCCAGCCCTGCGGTCAACGAACCATCGCCGATAACGGCGACGATCTTTTCATCGCCTCCCAGAACGTCCCTGGCGGCGGCCATCCCCAGAGCGGCGGATATCGAGGTGCTCGAGTGCCCGACATCGAAGCAGTCGTGGGGGCTTTCGTCGCGCTTGGGAAAACCGCTGACTCCCTCGAACTGGCGCAGGGTGCAGAAGCGTTCGAGGCGTCCGGTCAGAAGTTTGTGAGCATAGGCCTGGTGGCCAACGTCCCAGACGATTTTATCGCAGGGAGAATCAAAAATCCGGTGCAGAGCAATGGTCAGTTCCACCACCCCGAGGGAGCTTGCCAGGTGCCCGCCGGTGCGGGAGACGGTCCCGATGATTTCTTCACGGATTTCTTCGGCCAGCGTTTTCATTTCGGCCTGGGAGAGTTTTTTCAGGTCAGCCGTATTGTCAAGTTTGTTCAGCAGACTGCTCATATTCAATTGTCCCTCTGAATTTAACCACGCAGGGCTTTTAGTGTCCTGTGCGGCTGGTCCTGCCTTCTAATTCTGGCCCTTTGGGCCGCTGTCTGCGTTCCGCCTTCTCGGTTTAGCTCAGGCCAGGCCTGCGTCGGCGCGCCTTGACAACAACCCAAATACCTCAGAATTAATTGACACGACGAACCACATGGAACACTAGCAGGTGCGGTCGACGATATAGTGGGCGATCCCCCGCAGGGGGTCGGCTTGATCCCCGAAGGGGTCTAGAGCCTCGATGGCCAGGTCGCGAAGTTCCAGGGCCCTGCTGCGGGCGGCATCGAGACCGAGCAGAGCGGGATAGGTGGCTTTTCCCCGGGCCTGGTCACTGCCCACGTTCTTCCCGAGAACCTGCTGATCCCCCACCACATCAAGAACATCATCGGCAATCTGGAACGCCAGACCGGCCGCCTCACCGTATCTGGTCAAGCTGGCCAGGGCCTCATCACCGGCGCCGCCAATCAGGCCGCCGGCCTGAATGGCCGCAAGCATGAGGGCGCCGGTTTTGCGGGTATGGATATACTCCAGGGTCGGAAAGTTGATTTCCTTGCCCTCCGATTCCATGTCGACCACCTGCCCCCCGACCATCCCCTGGGAGCCGGCGCACCTGGCGAGGGTATGGATGACCTGGCACCTTATCTGCGGCGGGATACTTCCAGCGAAATTGGGATTGGAGAGCAGAATGAACGCCTCGGTCAACAGGGCGTCGCCGGCCAGAATAGCCGCCGCGTCACCGAAAACCTTGTGGTTTGTGGGGCGCCCGCGTCGAAAATCATCGTCATCCATAGCGGGAAGATCGTCGTGGATCAGCGAGTAGGTGTGAATCATTTCCATGGCGCATGCCGCAGGAAGCACCGACGCGGTGTCGCCTCCCACAGTTTCACAGGCTGCGATCATCAGAACAGGCCGCAGTCGCTTGCCCCCGGCAAAGACCGAATAACGCATGGCTTTATGCAGGGATGCGGGCAGAGTCTCTTCGTCCGGCAGGTAATGGTCAAGGGCCCGTTCGACCCGGGCCAGGTGGTGCTTGAGGTAAGCGTTCAGGTCCACGTTGTCTCCTGGGGAAGAAGCCATCAGTCGTCGTTAAAGTTTTGCGCCTTCAGAGTCCCGTCTTTGTCCTGCAGCAGCAGTTCTACCCGTGTTTCCACTGCTTTTAGCTGCTTCTGGCAGAGCGCCGCGTTCTGAACGCCCGCCTCGAAGCAGGCCAGGGACTCCTCAAGGGAAAGTTCCCCGCTCTCGAGCCGTTCGACCGCCTGCTCAAGTTTTTGCAGCGCGGCTTCAAAGGACTCCTGTTCCGAATCAGCCATAGGTCAACATCCTCTTGGAAAATAAGATTTAATTATCACCATGCCCTGCCGCGACAGTCAAGGTTTTTCACTACCGAAGACTTCCAGCAGCGCCATAGGATCGATGCGATCGCCGCGCAGCTTCACTCCCCAGTGCAGGTGAGGGCCGGTAGAGCGCCCGCTGCTGCCAACGGTTCCAAGCACCTGCCCCTGCTCGAGCGGGTCTCCGGCGGAGCTCAACAACTGCTCGAGGTGGGCATAAAGGGTAAAGCAGCCACTGCCGTGGTCGAGAATTACCGTGTTGCCGGTGAAATAGAGATCGCCGCTGAAGACCACCCTCCCTTTGCCCGGCGCCTTGATCCGCGTCCCGCGGGGGCTGCGAAAATCCACCCCGGCATGGGGGGAACGGGGCTTGCCGTTGAGAATACGCCGCAAACCGAACCGGCTGCCGAGGGCGTCGTTCACCGGGAGGACGAATCCTTCGGCCATCAGCGGCCCATCCTGCCTGGCGAATAGGTTTTTCAGCACTCGGTGCTCATCCCGGATCCGTTGAAGAATCTTCGGGTCCTGGGGCGAGACCATGGCCGGCGGCAGGCTCAGGCGCTCCTCGGCGTAGTCTCCCTGTCGCACCTCGAGGCTGAGGCGTTGAAAAAAACTCATCCCGCGGCGATCGACAACAGTGACCAGCAACGGATAGTCCCCCGCCGCAAGCCCCAAATCTGCTCCCAGCATCGCCAGGCCGCCATCATCGGTAGCTGTCATCTGCAGCAGGCGCCCGTTGAACTTCACGGTGCCGCTGGAAAATTCGCTGCCCTGCCAGCGCAGCAGGGCGACACCTCCATCTGGTATCACCTCGGGGGTCAGGCTCAGCCCGTTGGCTGCCGCACCACCGGGCAGCAAAAGAAACAGCAGCAACAGCAATAATCTCATGGCTTCAAATCTTCGGTAACGGCGACCGCCTCACCCTCTCCAAGGCGGATGCGCAGCCGGTCACCGCTCTGCAGTTGGCCGGCACTTCTGACCACCAGGCCGGTCTTTTCTTTAAAGACAATGGCATAGCCTCGGCTCAGGGTGCGCAGCGGCGAAAGGGTGTCTAACCGAGCGCTGAGGCTCCCAAGGCGCAACCGATGCACACGCTGAACCGACGACATGGCCTGGAGCAGGCGCCGGACGGCCTCCTGGTGACGACGCTGCAGCAACTCGAACTCCCCGAAACCCGCTCACGCATCAGTTCGAGGCGCCCGCGCATCTGGGCCGCCAGGCGCAGGGTCAGCTGATCGAGGTGCCCCTCGAGTTCCTGACGGCTCTTAACCACCAGCTCGGCGGCCGCGCTCGGGGTCGGCGCCCGCAGGTCGGCGACAAAATCAGCGATTGAAAAATCGACCTCATGGCCCACCGCCGAAATGACCGGAATCCTCGAATCATATATGGCCCTTGCAACAGGCTCTTCGTTAAATGCCCAGAGATCTTCGAGGCTGCCGCCGCCTCGGCCGACGATCAGCACATCGGCCTCTCCCTGCCGGTTGAAGACGGCGATGCCCTGGCAGATCTCCCCTGCGGCCTCCTCGCCCTGGACCCGAACCGGATAGATCTGCACCCGCACCCCCGCCGAGCGGCGGCGCAGCACTTGAAGGATATCATGGATGGCGGCGCCGGTTGCCGAGGTCACCACACCGATGGTTTTTGGAAAAGCGGGCAGAGCCCGCTTGCGTGCCTGGGCGAAGAGCCCCTCGGCCTCGAGTTTGGCCTTGAGCTGCTCAAAGGCCACCTGCAGGCTGCCTGCGCCACGGGGCTCGATGGCATCGACCACGAGCTGCAGTTCGCCCCGTTGCGAATAGAGGCTGACCCGGCCGCTGCAGACGACCTGCATTCCGCTTTCGGGGCGAAACTTCAGCAGACGGTTCTGGGACCGAAACATGACGGCGCGCAGCTGGGCACCGGCATCCTTGAGAGTGAAATAGAAATGCCCCGAGGCTGGCGCCGAAAAATTGGAGATCTCGCCCTCGACCCAGACCTGGACAAAATTATCCTCCACCACCTCCTTGAGCAGGGCGGCAAGGCGGGATACCGATAATATCCTGGGCTCATTGCTCATCAAACATTGTCCTGATAGCTCGTTTCACATACGGAAACGGCGCCAGTCCCATCCATGGGTACCGGAAGGAGACGAGTTAGTGAACCAGCAGCGAGGAGATAGGAACAACCTCGATCCCCTGTTCCTTCAGGTAGCGGGCCTCCTGGCGCAGAGCGGCCAGGGTCTGGGGATAGGGATGACAGATCCCAACCGCGCTGCCCTGGTGCCGGGCGACCTTGGCAAGCTTGCGGATCTGCCGGGCGATCTTGGCGACGTCCTGATCATTGTCCAGAAATACGTCCCGGACCGCAGCAGGGAGGCCGGCCTTGCGCGCCTCGCGAAAGGCGACCGATCGACCTGAGGTCAGGCTGTCGACGAAAAACAATCCAGTCTGTTTCATCTCGTCAAGAACCGTCGCCATCTTGCCGCGGTTTTCGGTGAAATGTGACCCCATGTGGTTGTTGCCGCCGATGGCATGGGGCACCTGTTTGAGAAAAGTTCGAAAGCGCCGGCGGAGTTCCCCATCGGTGTAGCGGGTCAACAAGGCGTCTGAACCCGGGTTGATTGCAGGATATCGCTGCGGTTCCATGGGGATGTGGATAATCACCTCCCGCCCGTTCTTGTGGGCCAGCCGGGCCATGGGTGCGGCAAAGGGCTCCCCCGGCAAAATGGCGAAAACCACCGGCAAGGGGATATCGAGCAGCGCCTGGGCTGTCTGCATGCTCCGCCCCAGGTCGTCCATGATAATCGCCACCCGGGGACCGGGCGCAGGTGGCGGCGGGATTTCAGGCGGCTGGAAATCGAGCTGAAACCGCAGTCGATTCTCCCAGTAGAGAACCACCTGGGTCTCAGCGGGCGAAACCTGAAGCCGGATATCGGTGCTGAGCCGTTGCAGTCGCTGGGCGAGATTTTCGATGATCCCCGCCGGCGGCATGGCCCCTTTGATACGAATATATTGTGGATCGGCCCCGGTGAACTTCAGGCTGTCCAGGGAAAGCCCACTGCGCAGCAGAGCGCTTTCGAGCTCAACCCGGATATCTTCGAGCAGCACCTGTCGATCGCTGACCAAAGGCGGGGGCGGGGCCAAAGGCGGGGCCGGCGCGGGCCGCAGGCTTTCCCGAAGGTGGGCCAGAAAAACCAGTGACAACACCAGGAAGCCACAAAGAAACAGGGCGGCCAGCACGACTTTGAGCTGAATCCCTGGTTCTTTTCGTCCCTTGGGTCGCCGGGGGGCACGTTTAACGCTGCGTTTGGGTGTAGGAGTTTTCTTTGAAGCCATATTTCGGATATATCCTGCCCCCGTGAACAGGGGGCAAGAAAAATGGGTAAGTGCTTGCCCTGGATCAGCGCTTCAAAAAATTCCGACAGAACCCATAGGTTCGTCAATGATTTTTTGAACGCTCATGCAGGTCAATGTCTTACGCTATTGCCCGGTCAGAACTCACGGATTCAGGTGTAAAAAAAGGGGGATGATCCCACCCCCCTTTAACGGAGTCAGTGCTGCGATCGAACCTGTTCAGGCCGCATGATCATTAAGGGCCCGCAGTATGTGCCAGCCCTTGAGCAGGTCGAGGGCCCGCATCAGCTGATAATCCTCGAGGCTTTTGGAGTCCAGCTGAAACTTCTGATCATTCGAACCCTCGGGAGCGGGGCCCTTTTCACGAACCCCCTCGGGAGTCTCGAAGTGGTTTTTCAGGTCCTTTTCCCTGAACCGGGAACCTTCCTGAACTTCCTTGACCTCCACCGGCTTGACCAGGATGTCTGGAGTGATCCCCTTGGCCTGAATGGAGGTGCCGCTGGGAGTAAAATAACGCGCCGTCGTCAAGCGAAGGCCCGAATCATCACTCAGGGGAATAATGGTCTGCACCGACCCCTTGCCGAAGCTCTGGGTTCCCATGACCACG
>CALZIZ010000030.1 GCA_945787465.1 uncultured Desulfuromonadales bacterium | reverse complement strand
CACGAGACGACCGAGGAGGACATCGATTATGTGCTCGAGGTGCTGCCGCCCATCGTGCAGCGGCTGCGGGAGATGAGCCCTCTTTATAACCGCAAGGAACCGATGACCTGCGATGAATGCCGGGTTATTCGCAGTGTATAAGTGAGAAGCGGTAACGCGTGACAAGTGACAAGTGACAAGTGACAAGTGACAAGTGACAAGTGACAAGTGACAAGTGACGGCCTCAAATTTTTTGAAAAGGAGCTATTGCAATGTATACCGAAAAAGTGATGGACCACTTCACCAATCCTCGCAACGTGGGCGAAATTGAAGATGCCAATGGTGTCGGCGAGGTGGGTAACGCCTCCTGTGGCGATATCATGAAGATCTTCCTCAAGGTCGAGGACAACATCATCAAGGATGTCAAGTTCAAGACCTTCGGTTGCGGTGCCGCCATCGCAACCTCTTCGATGGTTACTGAAATGGCCATTGGCAAGACCCTCGAAGAAGCCATGGAGTTAACCAACGCAGCGGTTGCCGAAGCCCTCGACGGTCTGCCCCCGGCCAAGATGCACTGTTCCAACCTGGCGGCCGATGCTCTGCATGAGGCGATTAAAAACTACATGGAAAAAGGCGCGTAGGGGATTATGGTGAGCTGTGTAAAGCGGTGGGGCAGGCCACACCCTACATGGCCAAGACCCTGATTTGTGATTGGTACTGGAGTAAGGGGGAAAGCGCTTTTGGGTGGTTCGGTTTTTCTTTTTACTCATCACTGATTACATATTACGCCTTATAAAAAAAGGGAGGGCGATCCGCCAATGCGGATCGCCCTCCCTGTTCATTTAAGGTCAAGTATGAAACAAGGCAAAAAGCGCATCGTTGTCGCCATGAGCGGCGGGGTCGATTCTTCGGTGACCGCGGCCCTGCTCAAGGAGCAGGGGCACGAGGTGATCGGCATGACCATGCAGATCTGGGACTATTCGTCCTTCACATCGCAGCATGGCGAAACCTTTGGCAGTTGCTGCTCGTTGGACGATGTCTACGATGCCCGGCGGGTCGCCGAAGGGCTGGATATCCCCTTTTACGTGGTGAACTTCGAAAAGGATTTTCAGCGGCAGGTCATCGACCGGTTCTGCGACGATTACTTTGCCGGCCGCACCCCCAACCCCTGCGTGCTCTGCAACCAGGTGCTCAAGTTCGAGCTGCTGTTGCGCAAGGCCCGGGAGGTTGAAGCCGACTACCTGGTGACCGGGCACTATGCCCGCATCGAGGAGCTGGACGGCCGTTATGCGCTGTGCAAGGGCCTCGACCCGCTCAAGGACCAGAGCTACTTTCTGTTCACCCTGACCCAGGAGCAGATGGCCATGGTCCGTTTTCCTCTGGGGGGGATGAGCAAGGACGAAGTGCGCGATCATGCCGTGCGGCTCGGGCTGCGGGTGGCCGAAAAAGCGGAAAGTCAGGATATCTGTTTTGTCCCCGACGGCGATTATGTGCGCTTTCTCGAAGAAGAGCGTGGCTCAGGCAAGCTCGATGGTGAGATCGTGCATGTCTCGGGGCAGGTCCTCGGCCGCCACCAGGGAACCTATCGCTACACCGTGGGGCAACGCCGGGGGCTGGGGGTGGCCTGGAAGGAGCCTCTGTTCGTTGTCGGCATCGATGCATCAAAACGTCAGGTTCTCGTGGGGGAAAAGCAGCACCTGTCTATGCCCGAGTTGACCGTGCATCTGGTCAACTGGATCATCCCGGCTCCGCAGCAGCCTCTGCAGGCCGCCTGCCGCATCCGTTACCGTCACCAGGAAGAGCCTGCGACCATCACCCCATTGGAGAGGGGGCGGGCCAAGGTGCGTTTTGAGCGGCCCCAGCGCGGAATCACCCCTGGCCAGGCCGCGGTTTTTTATGTTGGGGATCAGGTCATCGGAGGAGGGTGGATCGAATGAGCCGTACCGTCGCCATAGCCACCCTGGGCTGTAAAACCAACCAGTTCGAATCGGCCGCCATCGAACAAACCCTCCGCGATGCCGGATACCGGGTCGTGCCCTTTGAAGATGGCGCCGACCTGGTCATTGTCAATACCTGTACGGTGACCTCGGCCACCGACTCCCAGTCGCGCAACCTGATCCGCCGGGCCCGCCGCCTCAATCTCGATTGCCGGGTGGTTGTGACCGGCTGCTACGCCCAGGTCGATCCTGAGGCGATTCGTGCGATTCCCGGGGTGGCTGTGGTGCTTGGCAACGATGAGAAAAAGGATTTTCTTCGTTACCTCGAAGCCGATGACAGCGAGCAGCTGGTTTCGGTCTCGGATATCCGCAGTGCCACCGAGGCGGTGCCCCTGTCGCTATCCAGCTTTGCCGAACGCAGTCGTGCTTTTGTGCAGATTCAAAACGGCTGCGACGCTTTTTGCGCCTATTGCATCATCCCCTACGCCAGGGGCAGCAGTCGTTCACTGCCTCCGGAGCAGGTGCTCGAGCAGGTTCGGCGTCTGGCTGAAGCAGGGTACCAGGAGATCGTGCTGACCGGTATCCACGTCGGATGCTATGGCGCCGATCTTAGTCCGTCGATGTCTTTGACCGACCTGGTTCGACGCATCGAAGAGCTGGGGCTGACCAGGCGGCTGCGCCTGGGGTCCCTCGAACCGTTGGAGATCCCCGCAGAGCTGATCGACCTTGTGGCCGGCTCATCGGTGCTTTGCCGCCATTTTCACATCCCGCTTCAGGCTGGTGACGACCAGGTTCTCGGGGCCATGAACCGCCATTACACCACCGGATTTTTTCAAGATCTTGTCGACAGGATTCATCGGCGACTCCCCGATGCGGCCATCGGCCTCGATGTGATTGCCGGTTTTCCCGGTGAGACGGAGCAGCAGTTCGAAAATACCTGCCGCCTGATCGAGAGCCTGCCCATCTCCCATCTTCACGTTTTCCCTTTCAGTCGCAGGCCCGGGACACCCGCTGCCGAAATGGCCCGCCAGATTCCCGGCCCGCAGGCCAAGGCCCGGGCCGCTCGCCTGCGCGCCCTTGGCGAGGAAAAACATCGCCAGTTTGCCCAACAGTTTATCGGCCAGACCCTCGAGGTGGTGGTCGAGGGCGGTTCGGTTGAGAGCCTGCGCAGGGGCCTGACCCGAAACTACCTGACCGTGCTGTTTGAAGGCGGGGAGGGGATGGAGGGGCGGTGTCTCGATGTTCAGATCACTGAATGGACCCCTGAGGGCCTCAAGGGAAATCTCATGCTCCACGACTAGAAATGATGGCTGACGTCAACCCCGCCTCGATAGATACCCTGAAATACAAAATCCCTACAGGTTATTGCCATTTTGGCCCGCTTAAGGTAAATTCACCGGGCCGGTCCTTCCATCTTCTGAATTGGCCCTTTTTAAAAAATTGACATTTGTCGCCAGATTGAGGCATAGGTATAAGGCGTCCGGTATACGATTTTTTGTCGATATAGCTTCATTAGTCTGCTAGAATGTTTCCGGCTCCGCCGCCCTGAAATGCGGGGGCGGTTGCCGTTTTTTTATGAGTCTGCCAGATTTCCGGTTTTCCCAGGTTCCGCAGAACGGGCCAGGCAAAACCGGGTCGCGTTGCAGTTTGATTAACTTTAAATTGTCTAGGGTGGAGAGCGGATGAAGATGAAGATTTTTTCCTGGGTGGTCGTGTGCGTCCTGGTGCTCGTGGGCTCCGATAATGCCCGGGCGGCTATTAAATTCAGTGATCTGATTCGGGTCGGCAGCAAGTGCAACAGTTGCCACCGGCCAGAGGTCCAGGATTTTGAGCAAAACGGAGCGGCTCACAAGGCTGAGCTCAGCTGCGCCGACTGTCACCAGGGGGACCATCCCCCGCCAATGGACAACCCCAGCGCCATGTGCGCCGACTGTCATGACCCGGAAGAGCAGAACCACTTCAAGGCGGCAGACTGCGTATCCTGCCATCACCCCCACCACCCGCTGAATATCGACCTGTCAAAGGTCAAAAATGCCAAACCGGGTTGTGTGACCTGCCACCCCGAGCCCGGGGCCCAGACCGATGCCCATCCCAGTGCCCACAGCGAAATGGGCTGTAACGAGTGTCACCTCGAACACGGTGCCGTACCCGAGTGCGCCACCTGTCACGCGCCCGATGAGGCAGCTCATTTCTCATTGAAAAACTGTACGACTTGCCATGCTCCCCATGCGCCGACAACTCTCGATTATTCCAAACTGCCTATCGACCGCACGGTCTGCTTCACCTGCCACGAGCAACCCGCCAAGGATTTTAAGAGCCAGGAAAGCGCTCATAAAGATTTAGACTGCCGCGAATGTCACCAGAGCCACGGTCAGTCGCCTTTTTGCATGGAATGTCATGAACCCCATGCCGAAACCATGTCCGACCAGGACTGCCTGCGCTGCCACAAGCCACATCGGCCCAAGGCTGCCTGGTATGACCAGAAGGTGGCGCCGAACCTCTGCGCGGCCTGCCATGATGATGTCGTCTCTCTCAACCAGAAGCATGGCGGTCCGCACAAGGACGCCGTAGGCTGCCTTGATTGTCACACCGGACATCCCCCTGAGGGGAAGAACGTCATTCCCAGCTGCAACCAGTGTCACCCCGCCGCAGATAACGACCATTACCTGGGCAAGGGATGCACAGGCTGTCATCCCGCCCACGCTCCTGCGAAAATCGATTTTGCCAACCTCAAGGGTGGCACCGCGGTCTGCATTTCATGCCACGAAGGGCCCGGGGCAGAGTTCAAGGCCAAGCCCAGCGCCCACGCCGAGCTCAAGTGCTGGGAGTGCCACCAGGCCCACGGTAAATCCCCGAGTTGCATGGAGTGCCACGAGCCTCACTCGCCGTCGATGACTTACGAAGACTGCCTGCGCTGCCACCAGCCCCACCAGCCGAAGACCCTGTGGCAGGCAGGTACAATCGATCCGACCCTGTGCCAGACTTGCCATAAGGATGTGGTATCTTCCTACGAGCAGCAGGGTGGCCCCCACAAGGCCGAGCTCGGCTGCCTCGATTGTCACCAGGCCCACCCGCCTGAAGAGGATGGGGTCATCCCGGCTTGCACCATGTGCCACGATGCCGGGGAGCGTGCCCACTTTGCTCTCAAAAATTGCGCATCCTGTCACAATCCCCACGCCCTTGAGGCCTTTGACTTCGAAAACCAGAAAATCCCCAACACGGTCTGCGGAACCTGTCATGAAGGGCCCGGCAAACAAATCGCCGAGAATCCCAGCGCCCATGCTGAGATGGGGTGCCGCGACTGCCATCAGGGCAGCCACGGCACCATCCCCGCCTGCGCCGATTGTCATGACCCCCATTCCGAAAAGATGACTCAGAAAGACTGCCGCCAGTGCCACCAGGCGCATAACCCGGTGGCCCAGTGGGGCGAAGGGGTGACCGCCCAGCAGTGTCGCAGCTGTCATGAGGATACCGTCACTGCCTTTATCCAAAAGGGAACGGCGCACAAGAAGGCGCTCTCCTGCACCGAGTGCCATCAGGCTCATCCCCCGGCCGAAACGGGCGTAATTCCAGCCTGCAGCGATTGTCATGACCCCGGGGAGAACCCTCATTTCGCAGGCACCGGCTGTGCCTCCTGTCACAATCCCCACACCCCGAGGCACATCGAATTCTCAGGGGTCGAAAACGTCAAGCCGGTCTGTGTCTCCTGCCATGGCTACAAGAAGTACCTGCAGGATAAATTCCCCACCGCCCATGTGGAACTCGACTGTAAGGAGTGCCATGAGGTCCACCGGGAATTCCAGCAGTGTACCGAATGCCACGAGCCTCACTCCGAGGGCATGGTCTTCGAGGATTGTCAGAAATGCCACCAGGTGCACAGGGAGTTGCCGGTCAAATATTCCGCCGAGGTGTCTGCCTCGCTGTGCTCAGGGTGCCATGAAGAGATCGTTGCGACCGTTGCCGAAAAGGGCTCACGGCATCGCACCGAGGCGGCCTGCACCGATTGCCATACCAATCATCCCCCTGCTGAAGAGGGCGTGATCCCGGTTTGCGGCCAGTGCCATGCACCGGAGAGCCAGGCTCACTTTGCCCTGGAGGATTGCTCGCGTTGCCACGAGCCCCATCAGCCTCTCGAAATGGATCTGCTTGCCGTCGGTCTGGTGAGGCCGGTCTGTATTTCCTGCCACACCGAGCAGGGTGAACAGACCGAAGTGCACCCCAGTTCTCATTCGACCAACGACTGCACCATGTGTCACCTTGCTCATGGTGAGGCACTCGAATGCATGGAATGTCACGATGCGCACAGCGAGACCATGGTTTATGTCGATTGTCTTAAATGCCACCAGCCCCACATGCCCACCGCGATTCAGTTCGAGGAGCCCGTGGCGGCAAGCCTTTGCTCAAGCTGTCACGCCTCGCAGGTAAAAGATCTCGAGCAGCGGGGTGTCGCCCATAAAACCGAGGTCGGTTGCCTCGGCTGCCATACCGGGCATCTTGGCGTCGGTTGCCGCGAATGCCATGAGGAAAACCCCGATAAGCAGGCCATGCCCCTGCCGGTCTGCAGCCAGTGCCACGCGCCGGCGGACAATTCCCACTTTGCCATCAACGGCTGCGCCCGTTGCCACGCCGCTCACTCCCCCATGGACCTGGATCTGGCCGAGGCCCAGAACGTCAAGCCGGCCTGTGTGTCCTGCCATTTTGGCGTCGGTCTGGAGATGCAGCAAAATCCAAGCGCCCATGCCGACTCCGACTGCAACATGTGCCACCTCAAGCATGGCGAGGCCCTGCAGTGTTCAGAGTGTCACCAGGCTCACCAGAAAGATATGAGCTTCGAGGATTGTCAGAACTGCCACCGGCCCCACCAGCCGACAGCCATTGCTTTTGCCGGAACCATCCCCTCGGGGTATTGCGCCAGCTGTCACAAAGAGCAGGTTGCTGTGATCGACGCCAGCGGCGCTTCCCACAAGACCAAGGTCGGTTGTCAGGACTGCCACCAGGCCCATCCGCCCAGTGCCGACAAGGTCATTCCCAACTGCAACGAGTGTCATCCCCGGCTGCGCAAGGTGCATTACACCGTGGATAACTGCACCGGCTGCCATCTGCCCCACGCGCCCCGCGAAATCAACTTCGCCAAGGTTAAAACCGTGCGTGCTGCCTGCGTATCGTGCCATGCCGCTCCGGGCCGCTTCCTGCGGACCTATCCCAGCGCCCATACCGAGCTCGATTGCAAGGAATGCCACGCCGCGCACAAAGAGGCCACCGGCTGCCTGAACTGCCACGATCCGCATACCAAGGAGATGGCCTACCAGGACTGCCTCAACTGTCATGATCCGCACCGGCCCACCGTGGTCCAGTTCAACCCCGAGGCCGAATTCCCCAGCGGGTTCTGCGCCGGTTGCCACCAGGAGCCCGCTCAGGGTCTGGCCAAAAATGGTGGCCGCCACGCCAGCGCTGTTGTCTGTGCAGACTGCCACCGAGAGCATCCGCCTTACGGCAAGCAGGTCATCCCCAGCTGCGGCGAATGTCATGTCGTCGGCCAGAATCCCCACTTTGCCGTGGGCAACTGCAGCGATTGCCACCAGGCCCATTCGGCAACCGCCGTTGATCTTTCTGCCACAGAAGAGGCCAAACCGGTCTGCCTGAGCTGCCACCAGGAGCAGGGGCAGGAAATGGCCAGAGTGCCCAGCGCGCATGCTGAACTTGACTGCAAACTCTGTCATCAGCAGCACGGTGAGTTTACCGAATGTCTCGACTGCCACAATGGTCACAGCAAGGAGATGGCCTACAAGGACTGCCGCAGCTGTCACCAGCCCCACAGCCCTACGGTGGTCGAATATGGCCAGGAGATTCCGACCCCCTTCTGTGCGGCCTGTCATGATGAAGTTGCAACAGCTTTGGCTAATTCAAGCATGAAGCACAGCAGCTTCGATTGCGTCTTCTGCCACAAGGACCGTCATATGAATGTCATGACCTGCGACAGTTGCCACGGTCAGCCCCACGCTCCGGACCTGCATGGCAAGTATCCCAATTGCCTGAACTGTCACGAGGATCCCCATGCCCTGGCCGAGTGGAGGAAAAACTGATCACCACCCCAGGGATATCGAGCCGCTGATGGTTTTTATTAAGTGACCAAAGAGGATAGGACGCTGATGAAAAATTTAGTTTTTGCCGGCCTTGCCGGCTGGGTACTGCTCATGACCATGGCAAGCTATGCTTTTGCCGGTGATGAAGGGCAGGGGGCCGATCTCTACCTGCAGGACGTTCAACCGATGACCACCATGGAATGCGCCCGGTGCCATTACTCGGCCTTTGTCGATATCCGGGACCAGGGGGGGCTTCATCAACAGCCCTGCACCGATTGTCATCAGGTCTATCACAACTTCAAACCCTCAGTGCCCATGAAGGACAAGCTTCCCCAGTGCGCCGATTGTCACGATGCGCCTCATGGTGACTTGTTCGTCGGGTGCCTGGGATGTCATACCAATGCTCATGCGCCGGTGACCAGTCTGATCGGTGTGGATAAGCTGGCCAAGGACTGCGAAGCCTGTCACGGGGAGCAGCAAAGTGAAATCAAGGAGTTCCCCAGTGCCCATGCCGAGATACTCTGCAGTGACTGCCACCACAGCCGGCACGGCAACCGGCCCAGCTGCAACGAATGCCATGAGGACGTGCATACGCCGTATATCGATACGGAAAAATGCGTAGCCTGTCACGCTCCTCACTCCCCGCTGGAGGTGACCTACGGCGAGGAGACCCCGAGCAAACTCTGCAGCGGCTGTCATGAAGAGGTGCTTGAGGCGTTGACGGGAAGCTCAAAAAAACACTCTGTTCTGCAATGCGCCTTCTGCCATGTCGAAAAGCATGGCAATATCCCCGCCTGTCAGGATTGCCACGAGTCCGGACCCCACAACGAGAGCATGATCAAGAAGTTCACGGGATGCCAGGACTGTCATGGCGCTGCCCATGTGCTTAAGCTTCAATGATTGATCGGATTTTTTGCAGGTGATGTCACGGGGGCAGGGATGGCAGATTGCCCGTTCCTGCCCCCGTTTTGAATCTGGAGGGGCCGCGATAGTCGGCCTGGTTAGGGGAGAAATCCCCGGGACCGGAGGGTTTCCATAGGATGACTGGGAAAAAATGGATTATTGCTGGGGTGGTTCTGGTCGGGGTTCTGGGCGTAGCCTGGATCGCCAATGTTGCCTACAGAAATTGCTGGTTCTGCACGGATCAGACATATTTCGCCCGGGGGGCGAACTTTGCCTGCAGTGAAGACGCTGGCCAGCAATCCAAGGGGCTTGAGCTGCTTCAGGCCGCCGCCGGGTTGGAACAGCAAGACGCCCTCATTGCCCTGGGTGAACTTTATCTGGGGGCCGGCCCCGATGGTTTTATCAGGCAGTTTGATCGCCTGACCTCCTGCCTTGAGGATATTGCCTCGGCCGATCTCTCAAAGGCCCAGACCTATTTCAAGGCCTTGAGAAAAAAGGCGGATCCTGGTGCCACTAACCTTTATGACCTGGCCCTGCTGCAGAAAAACGCTGTGCTCGATGCTGCTGAAAACGGTCAGAGCGCCGAGCAGCTTTTCGTCAAGGCTGCTGCTGCAGGCAACCCCTACGCCCTTTACGAGGTTGGCCTGTATTACGACCAGAAGAAGGATTATCAGCGGTCCATTGACTTTTTCACCCGTGCCTACCAGCAGGTCAACGAGGTCAATTCGGCAATCATGCTCGGGGATTACCATCAATATGGCAAGGGCGTGAAAAAGAATATGACCGAGGCCGTCAGTTGGTACCGGCGGGCTCAGAACGCCCTGAAGTTTACACCCGCCCATGTTCAGCGGGACCGTACCCGACTCGGTCGGGTGATCGATGTCAGGTTGCTGATCGCCGAGCGCAAGCTCGATCGGCCGCAGCAGAACGTCGCCATACGCTACCGTGTTGAAGGCGGTTTGACCGACTATCACATCTATGAGGCCGACAACCCCGCGGCGCCGATTGGCAGGGTCCAAAAAGAGGCCGGACAGATCCAGGCCGTTTTCGCTGGCCAGCAGCAGCCCGTTTCCTCAATGAACGAAGGGCTGAAGTGGGTTTTGACCCAGTACGGTCGGCAGAAATTCGGCGAAGCAATGCAGTTTCAATTTATTCCCGTCGAGTAATTTCCGCCAAATGTAAAACGACAGGCTCAGGTCTTACCGGGTGCCTGCTCAGCTCGGCGGGGCGCCCGGATGAAACTCGCCAGCGACCCTGACCAGGTCCTTCGGCCTGTCGCTCATGATCCCGTCAACCCCCATGGCCAGAAGACGTTTCATCGCCTGCGGGTCATTAACCGTCCAGACGTGAACCTCCATGCCCAGGCTCCCTGCGGCCTGCAGGGTTTGCGGTGACACGAGCACCTTCCCTCCATAGCATTCCGGAATCTGCAACGCCTTTCCGGCAGGGCGATAGGCCGTCCGGCATCCAGCCTGTACCCAGGTGAAAAACTCTTCCAGTTCGGCGCGACTCAGACTCGTCGGAATGTCTCCGCACAGAGTGCGGATCCGTTTCATGACCTGATGATTTTCTGCAGCCAGCAGCACCCTGTCCTCAAGACCGGCGGTTTTGATCGTTTCCAGGGTGATCTGTTCGATGGGCGGTTCGCTCTGTTTGATTTCGATGTTGAAAAAGGCTTTGGGAAAGGCCAGCAGTACCTCCTCGAGGGTCGGCACGGTGATCCCCTTGCCGCGAAACGGGTAGCTGGCTCCTGCATCGGCAGTGAAGCCAAAACCGGCATCCATCCGCTTCAGTTCATCGAGGTTGACCTCCGGTAAACGCCGGTCAACACCGCACAGCCGCTGCAGGGTCTCGTCGTGGTGGACCACCACCACGCGGTCACGGGTCGCCCAGACATCCATCTCGAGATAGGGCAGGCCGGCCTCCAGGGCGGCCTGGAACGCGGGAAGGGTGTTTTCGGGAAAATGGGCCGACCCCCCGCGGTGGCCGAAGAGGCGCGGGCGGCACGGTTCGAGATAGGCCGAAGTCATGGCGATTCTCCTTGGGCGGCAGCCTTGCCCCGTTCGACGTCGACCAGAACCAGCAGGGCCAGGCCGACCAGGAAAAACAGGGCCAGGGCCAGAATGGCGAGGCGGGTCGATCCGGTCAGATCGGCAATCAGGGCGAAGACCAGCGGGCCGAAGATCGAGGCGAACTTGCCGCTGATGGCGTAAAAGGCGAAAAACTCGGCGGTCTTGCCAGGCGGGATGAGGGCGGCGTAGAGGGAGCGGCTGATCGCCTGGCAGCCGCCG
This sequence comes from uncultured Desulfuromonadales bacterium, assembly GCA_945787465.1. Lineage (GTDB taxonomy): Bacteria > Desulfobacterota > Desulfuromonadia > Desulfuromonadales > Trichloromonadaceae > CALZIZ01. The sequence continues at coordinate 5,916 of CALZIZ010000030.1, read as the reverse complement.
AAGATCAGGGCGACCACGAAGCCGAGCACCCAGAACTCCCACCCGGCGCGCATGGTGTAGGCGTACACGGTCACGGCGACGAACAGGAGCAGCCCTGCCGCGATCGTCCTTTTGCCGCCCCAGCGCTCGGCCGCCCGGCCGAACAGAAGCGACCCGGGCATGGCGACGAACTGGATCATCAAAAAGGTTCCGAGGATCGTGGTCTGGGACAGGCCCAGTTCCTCTTTGCCGAAAATGGCCGAAACGGCGATGACCGTCTGGATGCCGTCGTTGTAGAAGAGAAAGGCCACCAGAAAGATCAACAGGTCGGGATGGCGACGAATTTCGGCGAAGGTCTTCAGGTAGCCCTTGAGCCCTCTGGGCAGGGGGCCGGGCGGGTGTACGAAGACCTCTTCGCGGACGTAGAGGAAGGTCGGCAGGGCGAAACCTCCCCACCACAGGCCGGTGACCAGAAACGTTGCCCGGGTGGCTTCGCCGCGGTCTGCGAAGCCGAAGAATTCATGTGCCTGAATCAGCACGAAGGCGATCAGCAGCATCAGGCCGCCACCGAGGTATCCCAGAGCGAATCCCCGCGCCGAAAGGCGGTCGAGCTCGGGGCCCTGGGCCAGGGCCGGCAGAAAGGCGTTGTAGAAGATATTGCCGGCGGCAAAACCGACATTGGCGACGACGAACAGCACCACGACCAGTAGATAATCGCCGGGTCCGGTAAGCCACAACAGGGCGGTGGCGGTGGCGCCGACCATCCCGAAAACGATCAGAAGACGGCGGCGCCAGCCCCGGTGATCGGCGTGGGCGCCGAGCCAGGGGGCGGCGACGGCGACCAGCAGCATGGAGAACGAGACGGTGTAGCCCCACAGGGCCGTGGCCGGCAGGGTGTGACGCAGGCCGAGCAGGGAAAGCGTGGCACCTTCGGCCGGGACCAGGCTGGCCAGGTAGACCGGCAGGACCGAGGCCAGGATGACCGTGGCAAAGGCCGAGTTGGCCCAGTCGTACATGCACCAGCCGAACCAGGCCTTTTTTCGAGTCATCTCGTTCATGGCTGCCGCAGGGAGGGGGAGAAAAAACAGGGGGCCGATGGGCCGTTCAGAGAAAAACTATACCAGAAAGGACAGCTGTACCCAAGGGATGAGGGGCTCTGGATAAAAAAGGACCCCGGGCCAGGAGGGAAAGCACCGGGGTCAATATGTATCCGTTGTCTATACTAAGAGCAATTCAGATGCCAACTTTTGTTGTTTCTTTTATTTCAGTATCTTAGGCCGTTTTGCCTGGCAGGATCTCTTGAGGTGACAATATTTTGAAGCCTTTGCGCGGAATTTTTCGCCATCTTTTTCCGTCAAATGACTGAACTATTTTAGCAATTCGGTGATGGTTTTAAAGTCGGCGCCGGGGACGTAAACCCCGTTGACCCAGAAGTTCGGGGTGCTCTGAACGCCCAGTTGCTCAGTGGCCATACGGTGGGTCTCGAACAGGCCGTTGTCCTGAAATTCCGGCAGGGGAAAGTCATCCATTTCGCCGGCCATAATCGTCTCGTAGGCCTCGACCGGCTTTTCCGAGGACAGGATGTACCTGACCTTCTGCTCCGCATCGGGATGCATGCTCAGAGGCATGAAAAAGACGTACCTGGTCGTGTCGGTGCGGCCCTTGAAAAACTTGGAGGCCTCCCGGCAGAAGGGGCAATCGGGGTCGGTGACCTCGATCACTGTTTTGGGCCCGGAGCCGATCTTCAGCGCCTTGTCGAGGGGCAGGTCCTTGATCCGCTTGCCCATCAGCTCACCAAGCCGGGCCTTGGTCAGGCTCTTGCCGGCCTTGGACCAGAGTTCGCCGACCAGCAGGTGTTCGGTGGCGGGGGCATAATAAAAGATTCGATTGCCGGCAATGATTTCGTAGATCCCCTCCATGGGGGATTCCATGATTTGTTGAAACTGCACCTGTGGAAAACTGCTGCGAAAGCTATCGGCAACTTCCGCTTCCCAGTCTTGTTGGGCCAGGCTGGCCAGGCCGGTCAGCAGAACAAAAAGCCCCCCGAGGGCAACACAGATCACTGCTCTTTTCATACTTTCCTCCTCGATGCAGCCCGTCGGGATACCGTGGGGCTCTCCCCGGTATCCCTGGGCCGGTTCCGGTGTCGCAGGTAAGCGCAGTCTTCGGGCAACCACCGAACGGTTGCCACCACGTCAGGGGTGAGTTTAACACAACCTTCGCCGACCTCAAACCGTTTGTGGTAGACCCGGCATTGCCTGGTATGAATGTCCAGGTAGCGGCAGGGGATGGGGGTCGGGTGAATGCCCCCCTCTTCGTCGACCCATTTTTCGAAGCAGCATTGGCCACAGCGGTTGCAGGTATCTTCCCAGTTTTCCATGGGGAGCCCTCAGTCTTGGGGTGAAGGGGGCACGAAAGAGCACGCCTCCCGGAACAACTCCCGATAGGCCTGAACTTGTCGCAGGCCTGGGACGGTAGATGCTTCGACAGGCTCAGCATGAACGGAGTACGAAAGAGCATGCCTCCCGGAACAAGGCCCGTTCGGCCTGAGCCTGTCGAAGGCCTTGGTTTTTCGATTCTCAAAAAACGGGGGCCGGCCCATGTTACATTTATGGGCCAGCCCCTCTCGTGTTGCATCTTTTCAAGTAATTCAGGTCTGCATCAGGCACATTCGGAATAACCGCACGAGTGACAGACGCAGCAGCCGCCTTCGTGCTCCACAGGGCCGCCGCATTCGGGGCAGGCGCCGCCGTTGCCGACGAATTTGGTCGGGGCTTCGCCTTCGGGCAGCATGTGCATCTGGATGGCCTTGGCCACCGCGTCGGCGCAGGAGGTTACCCGATTGTCGCCAAAGCCGGCCGGTTTGTGGCAGGTGATGCCGATCATCTGCTTGACCGCCTGCCGCGCCTGCACCCCGCTGCGCCAGGCCAGAGAGACCAGCCGGCCGATGGCTTCGCACTGGGAGGCTGCGCAACCGCCGGCCTTGCCCATGGTGGTGAAGAGCTCGAACAGCCCCTGGGTGTCCTCGTTGATGGTGACATAGAGGGGACCGCAGCCGGTTTCCATCTGGTAGGTCGCCCCACGCAGCGCCCGGGGGCGGTCCCGCTTGCGGCCACCCTTGTTGGACTCCATCGGTACGGATTTTTCCGCAGGTTCGGCTTGGTCATCCTTTTTGGCCACGGAAAGCACCTGCATGTCGCGGGAGCCGTCACGGTAGATGGTGACACCTTTGCACCCCTCGCGGTATGCCAGGCGGTAGACCGTGGCGACATCCTCGCGCGATGCGCTGTTGCAGAAGTTGACGGTCTTGGACACGGCATTGTCGGTGTGCCGCTGAAAGGCTGCCTGCATGCGGATATGGTCCTGGGGGGTGATGTCGTGAGCGGTCACGAACAGCCGCCGGACATCCTCGGGCACATCCTTGATGCCCTGCACGGTGCCGTGCTCGGCGATCAGTTTCATCAGCTCGGGCGAATAGAAACCGCGCTCTTTGGCGATCGATTCGAAGAGCGGGTGAACCTCGACCAGCACGTCATTATCGAGGACCTGGCGAACGTACGAGACCGCAAACAGGGGCTCGATACCGCTGGAGGTGTTGGCGATGATCGAGATGGTGCCGGTCGGTGCGATGGTGGTGCTGGTGGCGTTGCGCACGGGCTTGGCGCCCTTTTTATCAAAGATGCTGCCCTTGAAGTTGGGGAATGCTCCGCGCTCCTCGCCCAGTTCGACGGCTGCCTTGCGGGCTTCGGTGGTGATGAACTCCATGACCGTTTCGCCCAGGGTGATGGCCTTGTCGCTGTTGTAGGGCAGCCCCAGCAGGATCAGCATGTCGGCCCAGCCCATAACCCCCAGGCCGATCTTGCGGTTGGCGCGGGTCATCTCGTCAATTTCGGGAATGGGGTAGTTGTTGACCTCGATAACGTTGTCCAGAAAGCGCGCCGCCAGGCGCACCGTGGTCGCGAGTTTGTCCCAGTCCACTTCGCCCTGGTCATCGATCATCCTGGCCAGGTTGATGGAGCCCAGGTTGCACGATTCGTAAGGCAGCAGCGGCTGCTCGCCGCAGGGGTTGGTGGCTTCGAACTCGCCGACCTGGGGGGTCGGGTTGTCACGATTGAGGCGGTCGAGAAAGATGATCCCCGGCTCGCCATTATTCCAGGCCAGGTCCACGACATGCTCAAAGACCTTACGCGCCGGCATCTTTTTGACTGATTCTCCCGTGCGGGGATTGCGGATGTCGTAATCGCCGTCCTTTTCAACCGCATCCATAAACGCCTCGGTGAGGCCGACCGAGATGTTGAAGTTGGTCAACACGGTCTGGTCCCGCTTGGACATGATAAAGTCCATGATGTCGGGATGATCCACCCGCAGTATCCCCATGTTGGCGCCGCGCCTGGTGCCGCCCTGCTTGATGGTTTCGGTGGCTGCGTCGAAGACCCTCATGAAGGAGAGCGGCCCGGAGGAGACGCCGCTGGTGGAGCGGACCACATCGTTGGCCGGGCGGATGCGGGAGAAGGAAAATCCGGTCCCCCCGCCGCTTTTGTGAATCAATGCGGTCTGCTTGATGGCTTCGAAAATCTCTTCCATCGAATCGCCCACCGGCAGCACAAAGCAGGCCGAAAGTTGACCAAGTTCCCGGCCGGCGTTCATCAGGGTCGGCGAGTTGGGCAGAAACTCCAGCTCGGTCATCATCCGGTAGATATCTTTTTCGAGCGCAGTTGCGTCCTGCCCGGTCTTCAGGAGATCTTCCGCGGAGGCGATGGCTCGCGCGACCCGGCTGAACATGTCGGCGGGGGTTTCAGTCGGCTGGCCCGATTCGTCACGCTTCAAATAGCGGCGTTCGAGTACGGTCATAGCATTGGCAGAGAGGGGCAAGGGGGCGTTTTCGGCCGTCATCTTCATTTCGTCCGCATCCTTTTTCTTGACTTTAAGGCCAAAGTAGGGGGATTTTGTAGTTGATTTTTTAATGATAAAGACTATATTCTGTGGTGTGAGGGAATGAAACCACAATATATCGTACCTGTCAAGGTTTTCGAGGCACAATTGCTAAGGTGTTTTTATCCCAGAGAAAATCCGGCTTGAACTGGATTTCCCGGTAATCCGAGTGCCTTTTGGTCAGAGGCCTTGATCTTCCTGTTTAGGCTGAGATTTCAATCAGTTGTTTCCTTCTTTACAAGCTTCGCCCAGTCATGGTAGAAGGATCGCTTCTTGGTATGCATTGACTTTGAGTGTGAGGGGATCAGAAGCGGTATGGAACTTAAACCTGACAAAGCCGGACTGGAACAAGAGGTTCAGGGCCTGCGCAACGTGCTTAGTGTGGCCCAGGTGGTTGTTTCTTCACTTGAGCTTGACGAGGTGTTGCTGAATATTCTCGGCAGCGCCATGGCGATCATGGATATGCCGGCAGGAAGCATCGCCCTTTATAAACCCGAGTCTGAACGGCTCACCCTGAATGCCCATTCGGGGCTCAGTAGGGCCTTTGTCGCCAGGGACAGCTGGAGGGTCAAGCCGGGCGGCCTGACCCAGAACATCTTCGATGAAGGCGAACTCTTTATTGTCGAGGATACGGCGAAGGCTGAATTCTTCAACAACCCCCTGGTTCTCGAGGAGGGGATCCGCTCTCTGGTGGCTGTGCCGTTGACGATTCAGGAGAAGATCCTTGGAATCCTTTACCTGGATGATTTTGTCCCGCGAAGATTATCCGAAGACCGGCTGCAACTGCTCGGAGTGCTCGGCTCCTTTGCCGCCATGAGCATCGACAATGCCTGCCTGCATCAACAGGTTCAGCGTCTGGCCTGCACCGACGGCCTGACCGGCCTCTACAACCATCAGCAGTTCAAGAAAATGTTCAAAGACGAGCTGGGTCGGGCCCGCCGCCATCACAAGCCACTGGCCCTGGTCATGTTGGATATCGATAACTTCAAGGCCTTCAACGACACC
>CALZIZ010000029.1 GCA_945787465.1 uncultured Desulfuromonadales bacterium | reverse complement strand
AGGCCGGCATGGCCGGGAGGATCTGGGCGCCTGCGCGACTGAGGCGCAGCAGGTTTTCGAGGTGGATCTGGTTCAACGGGGTCTCCCGGGGCAGCAACAGAAGCTCGCGGCGCTCCTTGAGGGCCACATCGGCAACCCGCTCGACCAGGTTGCTGCCGAGCCCCGCGGCGATGCGTCCGGCGGTGCCCATGGAACATGGCGCGATGACCACCGCATCGGGGGCCGAGGAGCCGCTCGCCACCGGGGCGAACAGGTCGTCGACATCGTAGTGATCGAGCCTGGTGCTGCCGCCAAAATAGTCGCGCATCAGCTGCTTGCGGGCCGAAGCGCTCCCTTCCCACTCGAGGCCGGTTTCATAGCGCAGCACTTCGAGCCCCGAGCGACTCAGCAGTAGGGTCACCCGGCAACCGGCACCGAGCAGTTCCTCGACAAGGCGCAGGCCGTAGATCGAGCCGGAGGCTCCGGTTATGGCGACAACGATCTTTTTCATAGGGGCCGTGATTGGTGATTGGTGATTGGCAAAATTCTGAAAACCTGCCTCTCGCCCGTTCGCTTCGCTCACTCGAGTGCGCAGAGAACACAGAGAAAGTCGAAAATACTTTTGGGGTTTGACTTTCCTCTGCGCTCTCTGCGTGCTCGAGCGAATGAAATGAACGGGCGAGAGACGCCTTTGCTTTAAATTCTACCAAAGGGCATCAAGCAGCGTGAAGGCGAAGATGGTCACGCTGATGTAGCCGTTCATGTTGAAAAACGCCGCATCGAGCTTCGTGAGGTCGTCGGGCGTGACCAGCAGGTGTTCGTAGACCAGCAGGCCGGCCACCGTGACGACCCCGACAAAGTAGATCCAGCCCAGGCCGGTGCCGACCATCAGCAGCAGGAGCAACAGCACCATGACGATATGAAAGATGCGCACCAGCAGGATGGACCTCTCGACACCGAGCCTGGAGGGAATGGAGTGCAGCCCCTGCTCGCGGTCAAAATCCACATCCTGCAGCGCGTAAAAGATATCGAAGCCGGCCACCCAGAACAGCACCGCAAGCCCCAGGGCCACGATCTGCCAACTGATGTCGCCGCGCAGGGCGATCCAGGCCCCTACCGGGGCGGCCGCCAGGCAGATGCCCAGCACCACGTGAGCAAGAAAGGTGAAGCGCTTGCACAGGGCATAGAGGACGAAAAACCCAAGAGCCACCGGAGCCAGGAAGAAACACAGGGGATTAAGCATCCAGGCGGCCAGCAGCATGACCAGGGTGGAGGCGGCGATAAATACCCAGGCCTCTAAGGCAGAGACCTTTCCGGCGGGAATATGCCGCTCGGCGGTGCGGGGATTTTGCGCATCAATGCGGGCATCGATGGCCCGGTTAAGACCCATGGCGGCCGAACGGGCCCCGACCATGGCCAGGCAGATCCAGAAAATCTGCCCCAGCCCCGGAGGCGCGCCGGTTTTCATCGAGGCCAGCACCACCCCCATCAGGGCAAAGGGAAATGCAAAAATCCATCAGGGCAAAGGGAAATGCAAAAATCGTGTGGGAGAACTTGATCATCTCCAACAGGGTCCTGGTTTTATTCCAAACGGCATCCAAAGTCATCAATCCGCCTTCATATCGGTTGGTCATTTGTCACTCGTCACTTGGTTCCTGGCTCCTGAACCAAACAGTGTACACCTGCGCACCGTGGAGGTTCAAGGCTTTAATTGGCCACAATGAGGCTTGCCCCGAGCCTCATTGTGAACCTTTTGCATCTTCCTCAGTCGGCAGGGAACCTGCTATGATTGACAGTATTCCATGATGAAGGAGTCTGCCATGCTCGACACCGGTGACCGGCCACCCGATTTCACCCTGCCCGCCTCGACGGGCGAAGATGTCGCGTTACACAGCTTTACCGGCAGCGCCAATGTGCTGCTGGTCTTTTACCCCCTGGCCTTCACCCCGGTCTGAGCGGCCGAACTCTCCGGTCTGGAGGGCAACGCAGGCATATTCCAACGGCTCAACACCAAAATCCTCGCGATCAGCGTCGATTCGGTCCATGCGGCCAAGGCCTTTGCAGAGAAACTGGGAATCAGCAGCTTTCCCCTGCTTGGCGATCTCAATAAAGAGGTCTGCCGCGACTTCGGGGTGCTGCGCAGCGAAGGCTTCTCCGAGCGGGTCACCTACCTGATCGACCGCCAGGGGGTTATCCGCTATCGCTCAGTCAGCGACCTGGACCATGAGCGGGACATCACCGACTACATGATCGCCATAGAAGCGATGTGAATAGAATTATGGACATTTTAACCACCATGGCCGAGCAGAAGATCCGCGAGGCGATCGCCCGGGGGGATCTCGACAACCTTTCCCTCAAAGGGCAACCGATCGCCCGGGAAGATTTTTCCGGCGTGCCCGAAGAGCTGCGCATGGGCTACAAAATCCTCAAGAACGCCGGGATGCTGCCTGAAGAACTGCAACTCAAAGGCGAGATCCTGACCCTGAGAGACCTGCTCGAGTGCTGCCAGGAGCCCCAGGAGCGGCAAAAGCTGCACAAGAAACTGACAGAGAAGATGCTGCGCTTCAATATCGCCATGGAGCGCAATTTCGCCAAGCCGGTCTTTCGCCAGTACGAAACAAAAATTCTCGGCAAGCTGGGCCTCTAGGCAGTGGAGGCCCTTCTCGTCAATCACGGCCTGACGGCCCTGTTCTTGCTGAGTTTTCTGGCCGCAACCCTGCTGCCGCTGGGCTCGGAATGGCTGCTGGCCACCTTGCTGCTCAACGGCAGCGACCCGGCAACAGCCGTGGCAACGGCAACCGCAGGCAACACCCTGGGCGCCTGCAGCACCTACTGGATCGGCCTCCTCGGCGGCCCCTGGCTTATCACCCGGGCGCTGCGCATCGATGACAAGGTACGCCTTCGGGCCGAGGGCCTTTACCGGCGATATGGCAGCTGGTCGCTGCTCTTTTCCTGGCTGCCGGTGATTGGCGACCCCCTGTGCCTGGTCGGCGGCCTTCTGGGGGCCAGCTTCGGCCGCTTCGCCCTGCTGGTGCTGGCGGGCAAGCTGGCCCGCTACGCAGGCCTGGCCCTGCTGGTCCTCAACACTTCCCACTCTCTGAACTGAATCCAGCACCCCTCCAAAACGCAAGGACCCCCGCCATCGGATCGACGGCGGGGGCACCTGGAGCTGCATTGAACAAAAGGATCAGTAGTTGATCACCAGGGCCATCCCCAGGGTGGTGTCGATGTCGTCAAGGGCGTCCACCGGCTCGTTGTCATATTGGACCAGGTAGCTCGCTTTGAGCGACATAAAGCTGTTGAGTGCTGCCGTCAGAGCGGTCTCGGAATTCATCAGCCAGTTTTTCGACTCCTTGAAATCCTGCAGAAACTCAAGGGACTGGATGAAGCGGCTCTTATCGCTAAAGGCATAATCGTACTGCCCGAAGAGCCGCCCCCCGAGGTAGTCGCTGTCGGTGCCGTCGGTACGATCCTCCACGGTGTAGGTCAGCCCCGCCTCGCCAAGCAGAAAATGCTTGGGACCGAGCAAAAACTTGTAACCGACCCCGGCCCCGAGGCCATAGCGGGGATCAACCCCTGCAAAGGTATCCTTGAGCCATCTTGCGCCGGCAAAAGAGTAAAGCCTCTTGGTCAACAGGTAATCTACCCTCAGTTCGGTGGCATAGCGCTCGGCATTTTTTTCTCCGTCGCTTTCACCACGGAGCAGGAACAACCTCCAGGAACCAAGCAACTTGTCTGAAAACTGATAGGTCATAAGGTTCTTCACCGACAGGGTGGAGATTTCGGAATTGCCGCTGGTATCGACAAATGATATCTCGGCCTGGTCGCTGAGCAGTTTATCGGCAGCAAACACCGAGCCTCCAAACAGTCCCATCAAAAGACAACCCAGCAAAACTACACCCCTGATCATTTCTTTCCTCCATTACTTTTTGATGGCGTCGCAAAAATTCCACCCTACTGCGTTACAGTGGTTTTTCAGGACCTCGACATACAACATGTATGCTTTCGCCCCTGAAAAACCACTAAGCCTTGTAGGGCGGAATTTTTGCTTAGCCATCTCAGGAGTTTTTGCGAGAGCATCACTTTTTGATTTCATCCGGCAAAAAACATTCCCGCCGATAAAAACTGTGTACGTTTTTTGCACTACATAATCTACCGCAAACAATCAAGCCTGCCTCACCGTCCGAGCCAGGCCGTTGAATTCAGAAGCGCCTTGGTAAAAAGGCCCGGCAGCAGGGCAGAGTGATAACAGATCGGCTACAAAACTTCAATCAAGTTAGCAAAGCCTAACCGTCAAATCGCCGGCATGCCCCGATTCCCCCGGCAAATGCCGCATATACCCCTCAGGAGGAACCACCTTATGTGGGAACGAAGTGCTTTTTCCGTATTGCTGGTCGAGGATGACCCCGGCCATGCCCGATTGATCGAAAAGAACCTGCGCCGCACCGGTTTCAAAAACGAGATCATTACCCTGGAAAACGGTCAGGACGCCATTGATTTTCTCTTCAGGGTCGGCGAGTTCGCGAACGACAAACGCCCGACCCCGCTGATGATTCTGCTCGATCTGAACATGCCGATCAAGGACGGCTACCAGGTGCTGCAGGAGATCAAGGCCGACGAACGCACCCGGCATATTCCGGTCGTCATGCTCACCACCACCAACAACCCCATGGAAGTCGCCCGCTGCTACGAACTCGGCTGCAATATCTACATCAGCAAACCGGTGGAATACGATCAATTCTCCGATACCATCCGCAGCCTGGGGGTATTTCTGTCCATGGTCCAGACCCCCAACGAGGCGGACCTCTCCCATCCGGCCCAGCTCGAGCTGGCACCGAAGGGCGAAAGCTACGACGACAGCTCCGCCGAACAATGATCCACGACTTGAACTGTTACACGGCCAACCCGGATCCTGCTGTCTCGGGGTGCTTTGCGTCACCGACAAATGGAGGGGAACAGGAGGGTTATGATGTCGGAATTTGAACCGACCCGCATACTTTACATGGAAGACGAGCCGGGGCTGGCGCGCTTGCTTAAAAAGCACCTCGGCCGCAAGGGCTTTGAGGTCGAAATCGCCCCCGACGGCGAGACCGGTCTCGCCATGGTCGCGGCTCATGCCTACCACATCCTGCTGGTCGATTACAACATGCCCGGCATGAGCGGCCTCGACGTGATCTGGGCCCTGGCCGAAGGAGAAAGCTTCCCCCCCACGATCATGGTCACCGGCGGCGGCAACGAACGCATTGCCGTCGAAGCGATGAAGCTTGGAGCCACCGACTACCTGGTCAAGGACGTGGAGATGGGCTACCTGGAACTGCTGCCGATCATCATCGAGCAGGTGCTGGAAAAACAGCGCATGGTCGCCGAACGCAACCAGATGATCGCCAGGATCCAGGAGAACGAGGAGCGTTACCGAAGGTTGGTGGAGCTTTCGCCCGAAGGCATCGCAGTGGCCATCGAAGGACGTTTCGAGTTCGTCAACCCCGCCGGGGTCCAGTTGCTCGGTGCCGGTAATGCTTCAGAACTGCTCGGCCGCAAGATCACCGATTGCGTCCAGGAGGAAACCCGCATCAGCTTCGAAAATTACCTTCAAAAGATGGCCGACGGGGCGGAGAACGTCCCCTGGGCCGAAGAACGCTTTCTGCGCCTCGACGGCAAAGTTCTCGACGTGGAGGTCTCGGGGATCCCCTTTTACACCATGGGTGACAATGCCGTGCAGATCCTGTTTCGCGACATTACCGACCGCAAGCTCGCCGCCCAGCGCCTCGAACAACTGGCCCACTTCGACCCGCTGACCGGCCTGCCCAACCGTACCCTCTTTTTCGACCGCCTCGACCAGGCCTTTCTGCAGGCCAAGCGCTACAAGAACACCCTCGCCCTGCTCTACGTCGATCTCGACCGATTCAAAGAGGTCAACGACAGCCTCGGGCACGATATCGGCGACCTGGTGCTTAAAGAGGTCGCCGAACGCATGCGCAACGCCGTGCGCCTCTGCGATACCGTGGCCCGCATGGGGGGCGACGAATTCACCATCATCCTCACCCGCGTCAACGAGGGCCCCAACGCGGCCATCGTGGCCGAGAAAATCATCGCCGCCCTGCAGAAGCCGATCATGGCCGGAGGCTTTGAGTGCAGCGTCGGCGCCAGCGTCGGCATCAGCACCTTTCCCGACGAAGGCGATAGCGCCGCCACCTTGCTGAAAAAGGCCGACACCGCCATGTACCTGGCTAAAAAACAGGGTCGCAGCAGGTATTGCTTCTACGTCGAATAGATCACAACCCCCATCTTTGCGCGGAAAAGTCATGGAACCCGAGGAACAGCCCCTCTACAACAGCCGCATCATGGACAACTACGTCAAGCTGATCCGGCGCAAGTACCCCCATGTCCCCCTCCAGGACCTGCTCGCCCATGCCGGGATGGAGCCCTACCAGATCGCCGACCAGGGACACTGGTTTACCCAGGACCAGATCAACCGTTTTCATGACAATGTCGCAGATTTCAGCGGCAACCCCGACATCGCCCGGGAGGCGGGCCGCTTCGCCGCCTCGGCCGAGGCCCTGGGGGCGATGCGTCAGTGGACCCTGGGGCTGCTTGGGCCGGCCAAGACCTTCGCCATGATCAGCAAGGCGACCGCCAACATCACCCGATCGTCGACCTACGAACACCGTCAGTTGGCCTCCAACAAGGCGGAGATCACCGTCCGGGTCAAAGACGGCCTCGAAGAGCGTCCCTTTCAGTGCAACAACCGCATGGGTTTTTTCGAAGCCATCGTCCTGATCTTCAACTACAAGATACTGAGCCTCGAGCATCCCGAATGCATCTTTCGCGGCGGCGCCTGCTGCCGCTACGAAATCACCTGGGAAAAGCCGCCTTCGGCCAGGCTGAAGACTTTCAGAAACGTCCTGACGGCCGTCCTCGGCGGTGGTGCCCTGATCGGCTGGGCCTTCAACCCGGCCCTCCTCCTGCAGGCGCTGCTGCCCGCTTCGGCCATAGCCCTGCTGGTACTGAGCCTGACGGCCGAGCGCTGGGAAAAAAGCGAATTGAAAGAGCGCCTCGAGGAGTTGCGAGATCCGACAGAGAAGATGATCGAGCAGATCAACAGCAACTACTCCAACGCCCGCATCACCAACGAAATCGGCCAGGCGATCAGTGAGCAGACCGCAATCGAGGCGATCCTCGATCGGGTCACCGTAATCATGCAGAAGCGACTCGATTTTCAGCGCGGGGTGATTCTGCTTACCAATCACCAACGGGACCACCTCGAGTTTCGGGCGGGCTACGGCGCCGACGATGGCACCTTCGACCTCATCCGCCAAACCGACTACCCCCTGCAGGGGGACCAGGCCAGGGGCGTCTTTGTCACTTGCCTGCTCGAACAGCGCCCTTTTCTGGTGCAGGATCTTGAGGAACTCAGCGAAAGGATGCCTCAGCAGAGCCTGGAGTTCGCCCGCCAACTCGGCACAAGCGCTTTTATCTGCTGCCCCATCGTCTGCGAAGGCGAGGCAATCGGGGTGCTGGCCGTCGACCACGCCCGCTCGGACCGCCCCCTGGTGCAGAGCGACCTCAACCTGCTGATGAGCATCGCGCCGGTGGTCGGCATCAGCATCTACAACGCCGAGTTGATGGAGATCCAGCACGAGCAGCTCAGTGCCATTCACGCCCTGGAAAAGGCCCGGGACGAAATCGCCGAGGCCAAGGACAAGAGCGAACACTACGCCCAGGAACTGCAGCAGATCAACGAAGAACTCAAAAGCTTTACCTACATCGTCTCCCACGACCTGCGCGCGCCGCTGGTGAATATCCGCGGCTTTGCCGGCGAACTCAATGCCTCGCTCAAAGACGTGGAGCAGACCCTGGCCAAATGCCTGCCGCAGCTCGAAGAGCAGGAGCGCAAAGAGATGGAGCTGGTCTTTGCCGAGGATGTGCCCGAGGCCCTCGAATTCATCAACACCTCGATCAGCCGCATGGACGGGCTGATCAACGCGATTCTCAAATTATCACGGGCCGGCCGACGGGAGTTTTTGGAGGAACAGCTTTCGCTGAAGGAACTGCTCGAAGGGATACTGAAAACTCTGACCCACCAGCTTGAACGCCAGCAGACCCAGGTGCAGATCGGCGAGTTGCCCGATCTGGTGGCAGACCGGGTGGCTATCGAGCAGGTCTTCGGCAACCTGCTCGATAACGCGGTGAAGTACCTCGACCCGTCGAGGGATGGGCAGCTGGAGGTGAGCGCCGAAATCGACGCCGGGGAAATCCTCTTTCGCCTCAAGGATAACGGCCGGGGCATCAGTGAGGCCGACCTGCAGAAGGTCTTCGATATCTTCCGCCGCTCGGGTAAGCAGGACGTCAAGGGCGAGGGGCTGGGCCTGGCGTATGTGCGCACCCTGGTGCGGCGGCTCGGTGGTCAGATCTGGTGCGAATCAGAACTTGGCGTCGGCACCACCTTCTGCGTCGCCTTGCCGCTGAGCATGCTGGCAAAAGATGCCGCCTGAAACGACAAGAGCCTGCCGAGTGGCAGGCTCTTTGTCGGGAACCGGGTGAGCATGGCTCAAGCGGCCTGCTTTTTGGCCTTGCGGATGCGCTCCATGGCGTACTTGATGCTGGCCCCGAGGCGATCGATGGAGCGGGCCAGGGCACCGATCTCGTCTCTGCGCCCCACCTCGGCGATCTCCATATCGAGCTGCCCCTTGCTGAGCTGGTCGGCGACCCGGGTCAGGTTGCGGATCGGGCTGGCCAGCCGCCGGGAAAAGAACAGCGCCACCAGGAACACCGCCGCCAGGGTCACCGCCAGCAGGATCATGGCATTGCGATTGGTTTCGGCAATGCCGGCAAAGGCTTCGCTGTAGTCCTGCTGGGCCACTACGACCCACCCCTGAGCGGTTCTGGTGGGTAAGGCCACGGTTTTTTGCCCCGTCCCATCCTCGAAGATCACCCTGTCCTGCCCCTCTGCCAGAGCGACAAGTGCCGGATGGGCGCTTAAATCCTTGCGGGTCAGGGTGTATTCATCCGAGGGGTGCACCACCACATGACCGGTCTGATCGAGCAAAAAAGCAAAGCCCGTCTCGCCGATACGGGTATCGGCCACGCTGCGGGTGAGATCACCGATGGTCATGGCGATAGCAATCACTCCCTTGACCGACTCCCCGCGCCCCTTGATCGGCGCAGCCAAAACCAGCGCCGGCTTGCCGGAGGTCTTGCCGATCAGCACCTGGCTGCCCAGCGGCTCCCCCTCAAGCACCTGCTGCACGTACTGCCGGTCACCATAAAACTTCAGAGGCTTGCCGTCGCTGCGCCCGACATTGGCACCATCGGGGCGAACGGTAAATGCGAGATAAGTCCATTCGTAGCTTTTCGGTATGGACTCCAGAAGCGGATTCTGGCGACTGCCTTTCATCGAGGCCATGTCTGCAAGCGAAGCATTCTGAAGCAACATGCGCCGGTTCATCTCGACCCAGTCATCGACATGGCCGCCGATCCTTGTGGCATGCCCCTGAAGCCTCTGCTTCACCTGCACCTGGGCGCTCTGCATGGCCTGCAGGTAATTGAGGTACCATACCGCCAGCATCGGCACCACCGCGACCAGGAGCATGGCAAAAAGGATTTTGGAAAAAATTCCGAACACGACAGGTTTTTCCTGCATCGATCCTCCTAAGGCCGTCGGCCTGAACTTAGCGGGGCATGACCGGCCTTGCTTTGAACCCGGGTCTTGCGCAACAGCTCCATGATGCCGTCGGCCACCTCAGGGCCGGAGCACTCAGGAGCGACCTCCACGCCGAGCTGGTAGGAGCCTAGAGAAAAGACCAGAAAGTTCTCCCCCTGCTTGCGCCCCACCATGAAATAATTGAACCGACTGAACCCCATCGATTTCTGAATCGACCTGCTGCCCAGGCCGATGAGGGGCATCAACTCCGAGAATCCCTCTGGCCGCTCCAGGTTGTGGGCCAGAAGCCGCCCGTCGCTGCGCAACAGCAAAAACCTGGCGACCCCTTTGATCCGCCTGACACGTTGCACAAAATCCTGCAAAGTGGCCATCTACACCCCCTGAACCATTTTCGGCAGCAGATGCGCAAAATCCTGCCGCTTTTTCGCATCACCGATTTCTTCTGCAACGAGTTGAACCAGCTGAGGAAGGCTCTCCGTTGAAACCAGGCCGCCGGCACACCACCGGTCCAGGGCATCTTCAAAAATCAATGCGCCCATCGGCCCCATAATCTGCACCAGGGCCGCCTCGATTTTTCGCAGGGGACCACCGAGGGGGCCAAGCAGAACGTAGCCGGGTTCCAAGACCGTCGCCGGTGACGTTGCCTGGGGCGAATCGGCCACCTCAAAAGCCTCGGCAGCTTCTTTGCCGGCAAGGCTTTCCAGGGCCAGGTTAAGAGACATGGAAAGCATGTTGATATTAACTGCGGGATCGCAGACAAGAATCAGGAACTGCAGACCTTCGACCGGCCGGATAATCAGCACCGACTCGGCATAGAACAGGCTGACTTCAGCCGAATCGGGAAAGTTCGGCAGACCCGCCCTGTAGATTTTCTGGAGTTTTTTACCAACCTCCAGCAGGCGGGCTTCCTTGAAAAACGAGGGCAGGTTATTCACCAGAAGGCCCTTGCCATCATCCATCACGAACCCGCCGACAACGCCGGGAAGCGCCTTTATTTCCTCCATCATCTTGTTCATTTGATTGTCCCCTCTGTGCTCGGTGCCGCCCGTGCTGGCCGCAAGGGCCTCCACGGGTTCCGGGGTCGACTCGAGGGCCAGCGGCCCTGGCAGATTACCGGCAGGACCTGGCACGGCACCGGAAACCTCATGCGAAAACTGCTCGCTGGCGGTCCTCTTGCGTTCATCCTCGATGCGAAACGCCTCAAGCAGCAGGTATTCGATCGAGGTATCGATGCTGACCGAATTTTTGCCACAGCCCCCCTCCATCTCGATCTCGGGCTCGGGCCAGCAGACGATTTCGTGGGCCGCCGCCACCCCGCTCAGGGTTTCGGTTTCGGCGGCCAGCAACTCGCCTGCACGGATATAGAGAAAGCCCACCCCCTTCTTGGACCTGATCTTGAGGGTGCAGGTCTTACGTTCCATCTGCACCAGCTGCAGAAAAGTCGCCAGGTTGATGCCCCGGATGTAACTCTTGGGGTCTGCAGCCAGCCCCCTGGCGATGGTGGTGTCAAGGACATCTATATCCAGAGGTTTTTCCAGAAACTGGCAGCTATCGATGCGTCGCAAACGCTCTTCAATCTCGGGAGTCCCGAAGGCGGTCATGATGACCGACGGGATCCCCGGATGGCTTCGGCTGACGTGAGCGAGCAGTTCGAAGCCGTCCATGACCGGCATCTTCAAATCGGTGACCAGCAGGTCGATCTTGGTGCTGCCGAGAATTTCAAGGGCCTGCTGGCCGTTATAGGCGGTGAGCACCCCGTAGTTTCTGGCCTGGGCTGCCAGACCGTCCTGAACGCTGGCCAGAAAAGGCTTCTCGTCATCCACAATCAGAATGTTTTTCAACGGATGATTCCTTTTTTAAGTTAGCCTGTGCACAGTATCGTCAAAGCGGCGACCAGTCAATAGAAGCCGCGGCTTCAATGAGCCCGGGAGGATGTCGGGATGAAGCTGAGCCTGCTGCGAAATCGGCTGATCGGCCCATTTTCGACAATAGCCCTATTTATTCCTCTATACGCTGTCCGCCAGCCTCCGGTGGATGAACGGCGGGAAGCGAGAGGGTCACCCTGGTGCCGACCTGCTGCTCGCTGCTGATCTCAATACTGCTTTTCATGTGGGCCAGCATTTTGCGGGTAATGACCAGACCCAGGCCGGTACCGTCGGCCTTGGTCGTATAAAAGGGCTTGAACAGGTGCTGCTGCTCCTGCTCGGACATACCGCAGCCATTATCCTCGACGCCGATCAACACCAGCCCCTCGCCGCCTTCGACGCTGAGGAGGATTTCGGGATTTTTGCTCTCGGCAAGGGCGCCCTTGGCATTTGCCAGCAGGTTGAGCAGCACCTGCTGCAAAGCCCGCGGGTCGGCCCGAACCCACAGTTCGACTGGGGGGATCCGTGAGTGGATCCTGATACCGAAGCGGGCGAAGTCACCGGAGGCCAGAAACATGAACTGCTGCAGAAAAGGTCTCAGATCAAAGGCCCTGTTCTCGATGTCCTCGAACAGACTGAAATTCTTCAGGGACTTGAGAAGATACTCAACACGGGCGATCTCGGCCAGGCTGCGATCGACGTATTCTTCAACCGTATCGGGGGAAAATTGCGCAAGATTGCGCTTGAGAACGCTCATGGTCATTTTGATCGAATTGACCGGGTTGCCTATTTCATGACGTATCCCCGAGAAAATATAACCGAGATTATCCATGGTATTGACCGCCTCGGCAATCGATTCGAGGCGCTTCTTTTCAGTGACATCCTGAAAAAAGACGCAGCAACTCTCATTGGCAATCTGGTGAACCGAATATCCGATCAGCCGCTGGCCGCAGCGAATGGTATGGGGAGCGGCCGAGTGAACCAGGGCGGCAACCTTGCCGCTGAGACCGAAGAGCTTGGTCAAGGACGAAAACTGACTGTCGACCTCGATAGCCTGCAGGATATCCGTCGCTGCCTTGTTGCAAAACGCCACAATTTTGTTGCGACGGTCGAGAACTACCGTGCCGACATCGATGAAATTCAGGATGTTGTCATACGGCAGGCTTTGAACTGGGGCAGAAGCGTTGCGGTCCATAACAGGCATCCGATGGGGGTAAAAAAATTCTCGATTTCAAGTGAAAGCATCCGCACAAGGGCAAAGCGCCACAACATTAAAACATTGTTCTGGAAATATCAAGAATTCTGCGCCGGGTAGCGGCGTCGGCGCCTTTGCCGGCGCCTCGGGCCAGCCCGCGAGAGCGGTATTTGTTGACTATTCTTTGAATTTTATAAATAATAGGAAGCTGATTTTTAATTTCGGTAAGCTGATTTTTATTCTTGGCAAACAATCGGAATCGCAACCCGCTCCGGCCTGAGCCGGACCCTTTCTTTACCCCGGGCAACAGGCCCTGCAATCGATTAAGGTGTTGACATGTCCGCTTTTTCGAAAAAAAAGAATCGAGATATACTCTCGCTGTTCAGCAATCACGAACTGAAGGCGCTTTTTAAAAACTACCTGATCCTGATGGGGATCGTCGAAACATTCATCCTGCTGGTCTGCCTGACCTCCCAGATCGGCCCCGACCATGCCGCATTCCCCTGGAAGCATTACTTCTTTGCCGCCTTCATCATCCCGGTGGCCATCACCTTTTTGTTCGGGCTGATCGTCATGGCCTTCAATAAGTGCATCTACGACAGCAACCCGATCATCGACTCGGGTCCGGTCGGAAGCGAGATGGCCGAAGCGGCCGAGCGCAAGGGTTACCTGTACAAATTCCAGCTCTTTCTCTATTCCATACGCCAGGTGCCGTTTCTGGTGGGGGTGTTTTTGCTGGGCATCTGCGCCGGGGTCATTTACAAGATCGATACCATCCTGCTCTACGTAGGCCGTGCCGGTGAAAAAACCGCCTACTATTTTCTGGTGATATCGGCAACGGTTCTCGCCGTGGCCGTGGTCATGGTAATGATCTGGATGATCCTGAACTACAAGCTGCGCAAGCAGCGCCTCGATTATGAACACCAGTACCGCTCCCAGGTGGTGGAGCGCACCGGAATGATCATCCTCGACGACGATACGGTCCTTGACCCTTCCGGCGAGGTGCTGACCAAGGGCAACACCAACCTGCTGCCCCACGGCAACGGAAAAAAGGGCAACATGCCGATGCTGCCCTCCCTTCCCAAAGGTCCCAAAAACAATGTCGACAATGTCGAGACCATTGACGCCCTGCCGGCAGAACCGGAAGAGAACGTGTCCTGATTCAGACGCTCATCTCTTTAAACTTTGGAAAGACAACCAAAACCAAGCCTGGGTTTGCCACCAAGGCACAAAGACACCAAGACCCCCAAAAAGGCCTCAGTCTTTGGTGCGATTAGATGGTTCACTCATGATAATTGCAATGCCCGGCACAGGACTTCCAGGTTTTTCTTGGTGCCTGGTGGCTAATTAATTTTTCTGCTGCGGTTGTTTGGGTTCTAGAAATCGCTTAACCTTACTCCTGCTCTTCGTTTTGACCCTCAGCCTCAGGCAATGCCTGAGGCTGTTCTTTTTGATCCTGGCCGACGATGAATTTTTCGGCACAACTGCGATCGAAAAAGAAGTACTCGTCACTTTCCATGTGGCAGGCCTGGGCTTCTTCCAGGGAATCGCTCCAGCACAGGTTCAGATACTCCTCAGTGGCCTCGAAGATCCTGATGTAGGTATATTCGTCATCTTCGGGGATATAGAACTTGAGAATCCCCCCTTCGAGAATCTCGTACTGCTGCACAAAGTCCCCCGGATGCTCGGTCAGTCCGGTGGCAACCCACACCTCGGTCTCGCTGAACTGCAGGGTCGCGGTTTTCCAGCTATCCTCGTAACCGCGGTAGAAGACATTGAAGAAAATCTTTCCCGCAAGGTATTCACGGGAAAACTCCAGGTCGGTCAGCGGCTGCTGCGCTCCGCTCGTCGCCCCTGAATAATGCCTCTCGAACAGCCATATCGAGACAAAAAGCAGAATTACAAACAAACAAAAAACCAGATTCATCGCCATTTAGTATTTCTCCCGGGCGGGCCTGAGCCAACGCCAGATTACAGCCTGGATCCGTGAGTCGGGGGCGGGAAAAGAGTGTAAGTGCTTGGCCCTGAATAAGTGTTTCAAAAAATCTGAGGCGCACCCAAAGGTTCGTCGGCGATTGTTTGAGCGCTTAGACAGGTCAATGACTTGCGCTATTGCCCGGTCAGAACTCACGGATTCAGCTACAGGTCAAAATCCGCCCAGACCGGACAGTGGTCCGATGGTTTTTCCATGGCCCTGAGTTCGTAATCGATGCCGGCCCCGGCACAGAGTTGCTGCAAGGGGCTCGAGGCCAGAATCAGATCGATGCGCAAGCCGCGCTTGGGGTCTCGCTCAAAGCCCCGACTGCGATAGTCAAACCAGCTGAACCGGTCGTTGACGGCGGGATTTAACTGGCGGTAGGTATCGCCAAGCCCCAGGCCCAGCAGCCCATCCAGCCATTGCCGCTCCTCGGGCAAGAAGCTGCACTTGCCGCTGCGCAGCCAGCGCCGCGCATTGTCCTCACCGATACCTATATCGAGGTCGGTGGGCGAAATGTTCATATCGCCGATGACCAGCAGATGATCATCGGGACGGCCCTCCTGCTCCAGGTAACGCTGCAGGTCCGCATAGAACTTTCGCTTGGCCGGAAACTTGGTCTCGTGACTGCGATTTTCTCCCTGGGGGAAATAACCGTTGACCACCCGCAGCCTCGCCCCCGAAGGCAGATCGAAGGTGCCGACAATCAGCCGGCGCTGCGCCTCTTCGCCATCAAAGGGAAACCCCAGCTGCACCTCTGAAGGCGCGGCCTTCGAAAGCAGGGCCACCCCGTAGTGGGTTTTCTGGCCATGAAAATGAACATGGTAACCGAGCTCTTCAACCGCCGCCACCGGGAAGTCGACGTCCTGAACCTTGGTCTCCTGCAGACCGATGATCTGCGGCTGATGCTTTTCGACCAGCGCGGCGAGCTGATGCAGCCGGCTGCGCAGACCGTTGACGTTAAAGGATACGATTTTCACTGGATCCCGATCTCCTGAAAGACTCTTTGTTACCAGTCTTTGTATTAAAAGCATTGCAAAAAAACCTGGACAGCCTCTCGCCCGTTCGCTGCGCTCACTCGAGAACGCAGAGGTCCCAGAGAAAATGATTGGGACCTTAAACGATTGGATTTTCTCTGTGCTCTCTGCGGGCTCGAGCGAATGAAAAGAGCGGGCGAGAGACGCTTTTGTTGACCAGGTGGGCTCTGGCCCACCAACGAAAAAGCGCCCTGGCCGACTTCAGGGCGCCATTCCGCAGGTGCCCCTTCTCCACTACTTATCTGCCCAGATGGCTGACGATCTCTTCGAGGAAGCGGTCGCCGTAACGCCTGAGCTTGTGCTTACCCACACCATTGATACGCAGCAGCGCTTCCGAGTCGGTGGGCAGTTCGGCGGCCATCTCCGCCAGGGTCGCATCGCCGAAGACCACGAAGGGGGGCACCCCTGCATCGCGGGCGATATCCTTGCGCAAGGCGCGTAACGCATCGAACAACTCCTGATCGTAATCGATTTCGCCGATTCTTTTGCGGGTCGGCCTGGTCTGCTCGCGAACCCTGAGCCGCGGTTTGCCGAGCATCAACTGCTGCTCGCCGCGCAGCAGCGGGCGGGCGGCCTCGGTCAACTTGAGCACCGAATAGTTGGCCACATCCTGCTCCAGGAAGCCGTGGTGAATCAGCTGGCGTATCAGGCTCGACCAACCCTCGCGGCTCTGTTCGGCGCCGATTCCGTAGGTTGAAAGCCGCTGGTGGCCCAGCTCAAGGATGCGCTGGTTCTTCGAGCCGCGCAGCACGTCGATAACATGCCCCACGCCGAAGCGCTGGCCGACCCGGTAAACGCAGGACAGGGCCTTCTGGGCATCGACCGTGGCATCGTACTGCTGGGGGGGATTGAGGCAGAAATCACAGTTGCCGCAGTCAGCCTCGAGGCGCTCGCCGAAATAGCCGAGCAGCACCCGGCGACGGCAGGTCAGGGCCTCGGCAAAGCCGATCATGGCGTTGAGCTTGTGCAGTTCGATGCGCACCTGCTCGGGGTTGCCGCCCTGTTCGATCAACCCCCTGGCCACCGCCACATCTCCATAGCCAAAAAGCAGCAGGGCCTCTGCGGGCAAACCGTCACGGCCGGCGCGGCCGGTCTCCTGGTAATAGCTTTCGATATTCTTGGGCAGATCGTAGTGAACCACGAAGCGCACGTTGGGCTTGTCGATCCCCATGCCAAAGGCGACGGTGGCCACAACCACCTGCAGCTCGTCGCGCAAAAAGGCCTCCTGCACCCGCCGTCTCTCGCTGCCTGGCAAACCGGCATGGTAGGCGGCGGCCTGTATGCCGGCGGCAGCCAGGCGGGCGGCGACCTCTTCGACCCGCTTGCGACTGAGCGCATAGACGATCCCGGCATCACCGGATGCACGGCTCTCGAGAAAAGCCGCCAGCTGGGCAGAGGGCTTGTGCTTGTCGACCACCGTGTAACGGATGTTGGGCCGGTCGAAGCCGGCCACGAAACAGCGGGCCTGGTCAAGACCGAGGCGCAACCGGATGTCGTCGCGGGTCTGGGCATCGGCGGTGGCGGTCAGCGCGATGAGCGGAATCCCGGCAAAGTGCTGCCGCAGCCTTCCGAGCTGAACGTACTCGGGGCGAAAGTCGTGTCCCCACTGGGAGACGCAATGCGCCTCGTCGATTGCAAACAGTCCTATCGGAACCTCTGCCAGACGTTCGAGAAAACCCTGATTCATCAGCCGCTCGGGGGCGATGTAAAGCAGGTCCAACTGGCCCTGGTGCAACCTGGCAAGAACCTGGCGAGCCTCGGCGCTCTTGAGGGTGGAGTTGTAATAGGCCGCCGAAACACCGTTGGCCACCAGAGCATCGACCTGGTCCTTCATCAGCGAAATCAGCGGCGAGACGACAATCGCCACCCCCTGCCGGCACAGGGCGGGAATCTGGTAGCAAAGGGATTTTCCGCCTCCGGTGGGCATCAGCACAAAGGCGTCCTCGCCGTCAATCAGGCCTTGCACGATCTCCTGCTGCAGGGGGCGAAACTGGCGGTAGCCGAATACCCGGCTCAGAATTTCCTGGGGCGATTCGCTCATGCCTGCCTGGAGGCAAGAAAAGCGCCCACCTCCACATCGACCCGGCGAATGTGGGTAATCAGCCAGCGCAAAACCGACTCACTGGTGTCGACAATCAGATCGAGGGTTGCGCCCTCCTCCTCGAGGTGCCTGCGCCAGCCACGGATTTTTTCGACAAACTCCTGGTGCTGCCGGCGGTGTTCCTCGAACTGGGGATAACCCTGGCCCGCCATCAGCGCCTCTTCGGCGCTGAAATGGTAGATCACGTACTCATCCAGAAACTCGACGAGCTCGGCAATTTTATCCCTGCCCCGGCAGCACTTGCATGCCTCGATAAGATCGTTGAAGCGCCGAAACAGCTCCTGGTGCTGGCGGTCGATGCGCTCAAAGCCGATTTCATATTTAGAATTCCACTCTACGGCCATGGATTAATACTCCCTTCACTTAAACCTGCGTCCATGAATTCTGACGGATCAAGGTCAGTAACTGTTCAACATGTCTGAATATGTTTTTGTAAGTATCCCCCGGCCAAGCCGGGGGCTTTAAGGGTGAACCGCTCAAAGCGGTGGCCTCAGACCCTGGGCCGCCTAAAGGCGGCGATTGAGTAGGTCGGGCACCGCCCGACGACATGCAGCCAGACTCGAACGGAGACGAAAGGACGACGCACCCATCTCCGGGGATTTCAATTGTACGCCAATGGGGTGGTTCCGATTGAGCGGCAGTGCTTGTCGGCGGCCAGTGGCCGCCCTACGTGTTCGTATTCCGAAAGTCAGGCACTGACCGACACCATACAGCGCCGGGCGAACGACCTTTATGTGGGTTTAACCCTAAGAAGTCTACTCCGCACTTATAGGACGTAAGGGGCGCTAAAGACAAGATTCTTTGAGCTTCAGGATTGCTCTGGATGTCGCAGGATTTAACACCCCAGTGTTTTTTCTTGATCCGGGTCATCCTGAGTCATCCTGAGTCATCCTGAGTCTGATCAGTGGTGATTCTTTAAGCCAAAACGGCCACGGACTGAATAGCAACCAAGGTTAAACCTTGTCATTGTGCAACTAATCAATCGGACCCTCAAAGTTTTATTCCGTACTCGCCCCAGCGCTGCTGCACCAGTCGCGTCACCAGGTCATCTTCAACAACCTGCGGACGCCCGGCCTTGCCTGTCGCGTCGATACCAAGCCGCCCCCCTTCGATGAGTACATCCCGTTGGGGGTCGACGCTGTTGATCGCGCGCCAGAAGGCCTCGGAGCAGTTCTGCACATCGACCTGCTCGTCGCAGGCGACCAGCAGACGCGAATTTTTCAGCACCCCTTTGGTCCAGAGGCCGCGAATCAGCCTTCGGCCGCCCAGCAGTGCGCAGCCGTGAAAGATCCCCTCCATCGGCAGGTTCATGTCGACAAGCCCAGGGTGATCGTGGCGCAACAAGGGCAGAAAAAGTCGCTCGGTGGCCTTGGCCAGGTAACAATCTTCCATTGGCGGCGGGCCCACCAGGGTACAGGGGTAAAGGGGGTCCCGGCGATGGGTGATGGCGGTGACATGGAATACCGGACAGGGAGCGGCCTCGGCATAGTAGCCGGTGTGGTTGCCGAAAGGCCCTTCAAGGCGCTCCTCCTGCGGCTCGACGTAACCCTCGATGACAAATTCAGCCGCAGCCGGAACGTGGAGATCGCAGGTCAGGCACTTGGCCATGGAAACCCGACGCTGGCGCAGGTAACCGGCAAAGGCAGCCTCATCGACGCCGGGGGGCAAAGGTGCGCCGGCGGCGTAGATCAGCGCCGGATCTCCGCCCAGGGCAATGGCCACAGGCATTCTCTTGCCGCGGGCCTGCCAGGCGGCATGGTGGCGGCCTGCGTCCGAACCCTTGCGCCAGTGCAAAGCCGCGCTTTGACCATCGAAAATCTGCACCCGGTACATGCCGCAGTTGCTGCGGCCGGTTGCCGGATTGCGGGTAAAGACCAACGGCAGGGTCAGAAAACGACCCCCGTCATCAGGCCAGGATTGCAGTGCCGGGATCATTCCCAGGTCGGCCTGTTGCCGGCAGGCCACCTCCTGGCAGGGGGGCTGGGTCACCAGCTTTGGCAGAAAACCGGGGGCCTCGACCAGTCTGCGCAGCCGTTCTTCTGCGCCACCCGGGCCGGCCTGGGCAATTTCCCGCTCCAGCCTCGCCGCCAGGGTCTGAAGGTTGTCATTCCAGAGCGCCCAGGCGACACGCCGGTACGAGCCGAAGAGGTTGGTCAGGACCGGAAAACTGTGCCCCTTGACCTGCTCGAAGAACAGCGCCTTGCCTCCCCCGGGGGCCTTGCACACCCGGTCGGTAATGGCGGCGATTTCCAGAACCGGGTCGACCTGTACCGCGACCCGGCAAAGCTCGCCGCTTTCCTCGAGCAAACTGACAAACCCCCTGAGATCTTCGATAGACATGGCCTGCTACAGACGCTGGAGGTTAAAACCAATGATCCTTGCGACTCTCGGTCGAATTTGCGATTGTACCCCATTTGCCCCCCTACTTCCATGCCAAAGGTTTGAATGACCAGCCCCAGCCCCCTCTCTGTTGAACATTATGCAAAGGATGCCGCCCTTCCAGACCTACAAAGAAACACCCTGACAAAACCCTAATACAAACTAGCCAGAAAAAAAACCCGTTATACAAGGATGCAAACTCGGCTCCCTGCGGTAAACTTCATTCTATTACACAGCACCAAAAACAGCATTTTTTCCCGGATGTCAACAAATCGCCCCAAATGACCCGAAACCAGGCCTACAAGGCACGGCACTTCCGGCGGCATGAAACAAAGCCCCAACCATAGGCCACGAATAAAACAAGTGATCTTTTCTCTATCCAGGATATTTTATGTGGGATTTATTACCTTCCATAAAATATATTTTTGCTGACCATCAGGCTATTTTTCCCATACAACCATTTGTTTTTAATCCATTTTTTATTCTCGCATTCATTTAGACTAAATATTATTGTTGACAGAAATAAAACGCTGTATTACTTTTCCACCCATCAATGTATACAGGGTCTTATGTGTGCCTTTCAAAACAGCTTTCCATCTCAAGTCCCCGGTACCAACGGTAAAGAGGGATGGCATCACTCGCGAACCAGAAACCAAGGAGCCATTCGTTGCCCGCCAGGAGAAAAGATTCATATTCCATCCAGTCCGTGGACAACGCCTTGGACATACTCTGGAGAGTTCGGCAATCTCGACAACATCCGCCGTCAGGGACTTTGCCTTGAACGGGGAGCCATGGGAGACAAAATCACTAGCGCCGCCGTCCTCTTGTTCAGTAGCGGGGGCGACCCGCAGGGGGCCCACTGTTTTGTCGGGCCGCATTTTCGCATGACAGAGAATACGATAAACAACATGTTTCTTCCCTGCCTTCGGGAGGCGGGGAGGATGACTTCTTCAAAGCTCGGTTATCTCGGAGACTGCTGAAGCCGGGAGCGCTTTTAACGACGAACCACAGAAAAGGAGGAAGGGGGAGCAAAAAGGTTCATGACAGACCACCATGGCCCGGAGCTCTTTTTCGGGCCGACTGTTCGTTTTCAGGTTTCAAAATTTGCTCACGTTTATTAGGGGAGGTTTTTATGGACAAGAGTGCACAAGCCTACTGGTCGACAGTACTGAAGTTACTAACAAAAATTCTGATCATCTGGGCCCTGGTCTCTTACGGCTTCGGCATTCTCCTGGCGCCGGTACTCAACAACATTCATCTCGGTGGCTATCCGCTGGGCTTCTGGTTTGCACACCAGGGCTCGATTTACGTGTTCGTGATCCTCATTTTCTACTACGCTAGAAGAATGGGACAGATCGACGAAGAATTTGACGTTCACGAGCAGTAAGGAGGGGATATAAATGGATCTTCAGACTATTACTTATGTTTTTGTCGGTTTTACCTTTGCGGTTTACATCGGCATCGCCCTCTGGGCCCGTGCGGGAAGTACCAAAGAATTCTACGTTGCCGGCGGCGGCGTCCATCCTGTTCTGAACGGCATGGCGACCGGTGCTGACTGGATGTCCGCAGCATCCTTTATCTCCATGGCCGGCCTGATTGCCAACATGGGCTACGGCGGCGGCCTCTTCCTGATGGGCTGGACCGGCGGCTACGTCCTTCTGGCCATGCTGCTGGCTCCCTACCTGCGTAAGTTCGGTAAATTTACCGTACCGCAGTTCGTCGGTGACCGTTTCTACTCGAAGAAAGCCAGCACCGTGGCGGTTATCTGCCTGCTGTCGGCTTCGATCACCTACATCATCGGTCAGATGACCGGTGTCGGTGTCGCTTTCTCCCGCTTCCTCGGCGTCTCCAACGCTACCGGTATCTACATCGGTATGGGCATCGTTTTCATGTACGCGGTTTTCGGCGGTATGAAAGGGATCACCTACACCCAGGTCGCCCAGTACTGCGTCCTGATCCTGGCCTACACCGTTCCGGCGATCTTCATTTCGCTGAATCTCACCGGCAACCCCCTGCCCCAGCTCGGCCTCGGTTCTGACCTGGCCGGCACCGACCTGTCGCTGCTGACTAAACTGGACCAGGTCGTGACCGACCTCGGTTTCGGCAAGTACACAACGGCGGTTCCAGGCAGTACACTGAACATGTTCGTCTACACCGTATCGCTGATGATCGGTACCGCGGGCCTGCCTCACGTTATCGTCCGCTTCTTCACCGTTCCCAATGTTAAGGGTGCTCGTTCCTCCGCCGGTTGGGCTCTGGTTTTCATCGCCATCCTCTACACCACCGCTCCTGCCGTGGCCGCCATGGCCCGCCTGAACCTGCACAGCACCGTCAACACCGCCGTCATGAGCGACGGAGATCTCTTTGCCGCCGAGAACAGCATCGTCTACAGCGAGCGCCCGGCCTGGATGCAGCGCTGGGAGGTGACCGGCCTGCTCAAGTTCGAGGACAAGAACGGCGACGGCCGCATTCAGTACTACAATGACAAGAGCACTGATGAGGCCTTTAAAGCCAAGGCTGCCGCTGCAGGCTGGCAAGGCAGCGAGCTGGACGTCAACCGCGACATCATCGTTCTGGCCAACCCCGAAATCGCCCTGCTACCCAACTGGGTTATCGCCCTGGTGGCCGCAGGTGGTCTGGCTGCTGCTCTGTCGACCGCTGCAGGTCTTCTGCTGGCCATCTCTTCGGCCATCTCTCATGACCTGCTCAAGGAAATCTGGATGCCGAGTCTGAGCGAGAAGGGCGAACTGATGGCCGGCAAAATCGCCATGGCTTGCTCCATCTGTGTCGCCGGTTACCTCGGTCTCAACCCTCCGGGCTTCGCAGCGGGAACCGTGGCCATCGCCTTCGGTCTGGCCGGTAGCTCCCTCTTCCCCTGCCTGATGATGGGTATCTTCAGCAAGACCATGAACCGCGAAGGCGCTATCGCAGGTATGCTCGCTGGTCTTGCCGTCACCATGTTCTACGTCTTTGCCCACAAAGGTATCTTCTTCATCAAGGGAACCGAGTTTGTTAACGCCATCGGCGGACCGAACTTCTTCTTCGGCATCTCGCCGAACGCCTTCGGTGCCATCGGTGCCGTGGTGAACTTCGCAGCGGCCTTCGCTGTCAAGAACATGACCTCTCCTGTACCTGAGCACATTGCTGCCATGGTCGAGGATGTCCGTATCCCCCGCGGTTCCAAGGAATCGGTCGGCGGGCACTGATCCTGAAGTCAATATGCGGATCTGAGCGTTTGACATGACAATTGAACCCCGCCAGTAACGCTGGCGGGGTTTTTTTCCAAAAACGTTTCTGTTGCCTGTCCCTGCAGCGCCGGGTACAAAGAGAGCTGAACGTACCCCTAACCCCCGCATTGTCGGGCAGAACTGGAGTCTTGAATGGTTTTCGACGTCAGCATCGCAATGACATGGATCTTGTTTCTGGCTCTTTTTCCCATGGCGTTTTTCTGGCTGCGACGCGCCTGGAGAATCTTTATCAAGCGCAACTATACCGAGGTTGCCCTCAAGCGCGGGGAGTCGCCCGCCAATCCGGAAAAATGGGCTCTCATGGCCGGATTGATCAATCTGAGCGCCGGCTCCATGGCTGTCACGATTGTCTGCGGCGTCCTCATCGGCTACTTTCACTATGAAACATGGAGCGCCATGGCCGGCGTGACGATCTGGTGCAAAATTTTCGCTGACTTCATCTTGAGCCGCCAGGCGCACCCCTTTACTTTCGGCAAAAAAAAAGCCAGTGAGGCAGCATGATGGCCTGCTTTGGCATTTCAGCATGAACCTTACCCAATAGGTTTCATTCTTTTTTTCCCGCCGTGCTTATGATATCGTTGCATGCACATGTGATAAAGGCTTCCCTTGCGGAGGCCTTTTCTGTCTGAACAGATTTCTCTCAGATCAGGGGACGGGAGCACACCATGGGTTTGATCAAGCACTTAAAAGAGACGGAACCGTTCAACCACCTGCCCGAAGAGATTTTTGAAGAGTTCAGTCAGGCGGCCTCTCTCAAGAGATTCCCTCCCCACACCCACATTTTCAATCAACACGATCCACCGACCGGATTTCTCTACGTGATCAAGGAAGGTCTGGTCGAAATCGTCGCCCTGACCCCGGGAGGGGTCGAAATGGTGGTGGACTACCGCAAGGAGGGGTCATTCTTCGGCGGGACGCCCGTCTTTACCAACGAGCCCTATACCGCCGGTGCCCGCACCGTCAAGCCGACCGAGTGCTACCTCATCCCCCAGGAGCTGGTTGCCAAGGCGGCCAGACTCTATCCCCAGATCTACGAACACCTGAGCCGCGCCATATTTTCCCGGGTCCGCAGCCTCTACTCGGACATGGTCGGCGACCATGCGCAAAACACCCTGGCCCAGATGGAGGCCTATCCTTTTCAGAAACGTCTCAGCGAGATCATGTCCGCGCCGGCGGAAACCTGTCCCCCCTCGACCCCCGTCAGAGAGATCGCGCAACGAATGACGCAAAAGGGGATCGGCGCCATAATCGTCTGCGATGAGACCAGTTGTCCTGCAGGAATAGTGACTGAGCGCGACCTGGTCTCAAAAGTCCTCGCCCTGGAGACCGTTGATTGCAGGCTCCCTACGGCTGCCGATGTCATGACGGCCAACCCCTTCACCATGACGCCCGACACCTACATGTATGAAGCTACAACCTTCATGATGGGGCACAAGATCAGGCATTTGCCGGTCATGGACCAGGGCGAGATCGTGGGGATTGTGACCCTGCAGGACCTGATGCGCTACCGAAGCCAGAAGTCCATGCTGCTGGTCGGCAGTGTCAAAGAGGCAAAGACCATCGACGAGCTGGTCTCGACCAAGGCGGAGATGGTCAAGGTTGCCCGGGCCCTGATGAGCGAGTCGCGCTCGGCCTTCGAGACCATGGAGATCCTCTCCTACATCCATCACCACATTCTGAGACGCTGCTTTGAGATTGTTCTCGAAGAGATGAAGCAGCAGGGGATGGCTCCCCCGGACATCCGTTTCTGCCTGGTCATTATGGGCAGCGGCGGACGCAAGGAAATGCTTCTTGGCCCCGATCAGGACAACGGCATCATCTACGAGAATTTCCCCGATGCAATGCTTGAGGAGGTCGAGGCATTTTTTGTCCCCTTTACCGATAAACTCGTCGAAGGCTACGCCAGAATAGGCTACCCCCTGTGCAATGGCGGGGTCATGGCCAACAAC
>CALZIZ010000028.1 GCA_945787465.1 uncultured Desulfuromonadales bacterium | reverse complement strand
GCCAAGCTCGGCCTGGGGATTCGGCAGTTTGCCCTCGGCAAGCACGGTCCCTGTTGGGTCGAGAAGGCAGCCACCAAGGGTGGTGGTTCCCAGATCAAGAGCAAGAAACACGCCGATTTCGCTCATACTTCACTCCCTGACACCTGATTCACGACTCCGGGGTTTCTCCTGACTCCTGACTCCTGAATCCTGCTTCCTGGTATTTTCTCGGCACCCGTCGACTGATACGACAGAAGACCTCGTAGGAGATACTTTCAACCTTCCCGGCCCACTCCTCGCCGCTGATCATCTGATCGCCGGAACGGCCCAGCAAGGTCACCTCATCTCCAAGGCAGACCCCAGGCACGTCGGTGACATCGACCAGGGTCCAGTCCATACATACGGTGCCTGCAACCCTTGCCCGCTGCCCGCGAATCAGCACTTCGCCGCAGTTGGAGAGCAGCCGATTGTAACCGTCGGCATAACCGATGGGCAACACCGCAAGCAGGGTCTTTCGCTCAGCGACAAACCTGTGCCCGTAAGACACCCCGGCACCAGGGGGCACCTGCTTGAGCTGGGCGATGCGGGTACGAAGGTTCATCACCGGCTGCAGATCGATGCGCCCGGCAAAATGTTCAGAGGGCAGCCCGCCATACAGGGCGATCCCCGCCCGCACCAGGTTGCACTCGGGCAGTTGCCGGGAGAAAATCGCCGCACTGTTGCTCAGATGAATGTAGGCGGGTTGCAGTCCCGCCTGATCGACCATGGCCAGGGCCTGCCGAAAAACCTTAACCTGCTCGTCGTTGAAGCGGTGCTCCGGCTCATCGGCCAGGGCAAGATGGGAACAGACCCCTTCGACAATGAGTCCGGGCAAGGCGGTCAGAACCTTGAGCGCCTCGCCGAATTCTTCGAGGCGAAAACCGACCCGGCTCATGCCGGTATCGATTTTTACATGCACCGGGCAGCGCATCTTCCTGGTGCGGGCCAAACGGTCGAGGCGGCGGGCCGCCGCAAGGTCGAACAGACAGGGGCGCAGCCCATGCTCGAGGATCGCCTCCTCCTGCCCGGGATAGAGGCCGCCGAGAACCAGCAGGGGCTCATCAATGCCGGCCTGGCGCAGCTCCAGTGCCTCTTCGAGCAGGGCCACGGCAAAAAGACCGACCCCGCAGTCGCGCAGGGCTCTGGCCACCGGCACCGCCCCGTGACCGTAGGCATCGGCCTTGACCACCGCGAGGACCTCCTGATCGGGGACAAGATGGTTTTGCACCTGCGCCAGGTTATGCCGCAGGGCCGCGAGATTGATTTCAGCAAAGGTGGGACGCTGGGCGCTCATAACAATTTCCTTCCCCCCAGCAAAGCGGGGCTTAAAAAGAATTTTAGTAGCATGCCCCCGGACTCCTGTAAAGGGCAAAGCTCGCATGGCACAAACGGTTTTCCGACAATAGGGTTGACACCATATGCCGATTCCTTTAGGCTTTTTCTGTTATCTATAAAAGGAGGTATCAGAATATGTGCATGGACCAAGGCCCCTTCCTGCTGATCAAAAAGGGCGAAGAAGTCTCCCTCGAGCACGTCTCCTCGATCATCCCCGCAGCGGGAGAACTCAAGCTGGTCGACGTTTTCGGCAAAATTCAGAAAATCCCCGGGAGCATCAGCGAAATCGACCTGCTGAACAAGCGGATCGTGCTCGACTGAAAACCCCATATCCACATAGTTGAACACAACAGATCGCAACACCGCTAGGGGAGTTTTATACTGAGAGTTTCGCGACAGGCGAAACGACCCTTGGAACCTGATCCGGGTCATACCGGCGTAGGGAAGCGGCAGCTGCCAACCTGAGGTTGACAGAAACGCCGCGCGCCCCTTTGGCCGCGGCGTTTTTTTCTGAAAAAGCAAAATAAAGGCTCACGAAGACATCAAGTCCGCCATAATCCTATATCAAATTGCAGCCATGGTTTCGATATACGTAGGCCCCACTCCGTTCGGCCTGAGCCTGTCGAAGGCCCTGGAAGCGTCTTCTGAACAATGCTTCGACAGGCTCAGCATGAACGGCAGGAAAAAAGGTTTTTCGCTCTTCTTGGTGGCTTGATGGCAAATATTCTTGTTACTTAATTTTTTTGATCATCAAAGTATTTATTTATGGATAAAATTTTGCTCAGCGGACTTTACCTGATTACCGACCACAACCGGGATGAGCGCCTGCTGCAACGGGTCGAGGCGGCTCTGCGCGGCGGGGCTCGCATCGTTCAGTACCGGGACAAAACCGGTGCTGCCGATGAGAGGCTGGCCCTGGCCAAGGCCCTGCGTGAACTCTGCCACCAGGCAGGGGCCCTTTTTCTGGTCAACGACCAGCCCCGGTTGGCCATAGCAAGCGGCGCTGATGGGGTTCACCTGGGCCAGCAGGACATGAGCCCTGCCGAGGCCCGCCAGCTTCTCGGCCCCGAGGCGATTATCGGCGTCTCGACCCGCACCCCCGAACAGGCCCTGCAAGCCGAGGCCCAGGGCGCAGACTACATCGGCGTGGGCAGCATCTACCCCACCGGCACCAAAGAGGACGCAAAATTAATCGGCCTCGACAGCCTGCACCTGATCCGCCAGGCGGTCAGCCTGCCGATCGTTGCCATCGGCGGTATCGACCGTGAGGGAGCAGGTGCGGCCATCGACGCCGGTGCCAACTGTCTGGCGGTCGTCTCGGCGGTTATGGCAGCCCCCTGTCCGACCGCCGCAGCCAGGGAGATCGCCCTGCAGTTCAACCGCCGCGCGGCCAGCCCGCGCGGCAGGGTGCTCAGCGTGGCGGGCTCCGATTCGGGCGGCGGGGCCGGCATCCAGGCCGACCTCAAGACCATCAGCCTGCTCGGCAGCTACGGCATGAGCGCCATTACCGCCCTGACAGCTCAGAACACCCTGGGGGTTCAGGGGATCCACCCCTGCCCGGCTGCCTTCGTCGCCGAGCAGATCGACAGCGTGCTCTGCGATCTGGGAGCCGATGTGATCAAGACCGGCATGCTCTTTTCGGCAGAGATCATTCGGGTGGTGGCCGAGGCCATCGAACGCTATGCCCTGCCTGCGGTGGTCGACCCGGTGATGATCGCCAAGGGCGGCGCCTCGCTGCTGCAACAGCAGGCCATCGAAACCCTGCAGCGCGAACTGCTGCCCCGCACTTACCTGCTGACCCCCAACCTGCCCGAGGCTGAAGCCCTGACCGGCATCCAGATTCACAATGAGGCCGACATGGAAGAGGCTGCCCGAACCCTTCAGCAGATGGGAGCCCGCAACGTGCTTCTCAAGGGCGGCCACCTCGAAGGCGAAGCGGTCGACCTGCTGCTCGCCGCGGACCGCGTGCACCACTACCGCGCGCCGCGCATCGACACTCCCAACACCCACGGTACAGGCTGCACCTTCTCGGCAGCCATCGCCACCTTTCTGGCCCAGGGCCTTGCTCTGCCCGAGGCGGTGGGCCGCGGCAAAGAGTTCATCACCCAGGCGATCGCCAACGCTCTGCCCCTGGGCTCGGGCCACGGCCCTGTCAACCACTGGCAGGCGGCTAGAGCCGTGATCCGTGATTAGTAATTGGTTATAAGACAAAAAACAGCCATTGCCTGGAATCAGCATCTGCTTCCCGGCTTCCGGCTCCTGACTCCTTGAGGTTTCAAAATGACCCAGCTCGAAGCTGCCCGTC
Source organism: uncultured Desulfuromonadales bacterium (assembly GCA_945787465.1). Classification (GTDB taxonomy): domain Bacteria; phylum Desulfobacterota; class Desulfuromonadia; order Desulfuromonadales; family Trichloromonadaceae; genus CALZIZ01. Next base: position 19,907 of record CALZIZ010000028.1, on the reverse strand, counting down.
AGGGCATTATCACCGACAAAATGAAGCAGGCCGCCGCCACCGAGGGGATCGACCCCGAGACTCTGCGCCAGCGCATCGCTGAAGGCACTGCCATCATCTGCCACAACGTCAAACACACCAATGGCATCCCCCTGGCCGTCGGCAAAGGCCTGCGCACCAAGATCAATGCCAATATCGGCACCAGCAAGGACGACAAGAGCATCGACAAAGAGCTCGAGAAGGCCCGGGTTGCCGTCGCCGCAGGTGCCGATGCGATCATGGACCTCTCCACCGGCGGCCCCATCGACGAGATCCGCGCCGCGATTATCAACCAGACCACTGCCTGCATCGGCTCAGTTCCCCTCTACCAGGCCGCCGTCGACACCGTGACCCGCAAGGGCAAGGCCATGGTCGATATGACCGTGGATGAGATTTTCGACGGCATCGTCAAACATCTCGAAGACGGCGTCGACTTTATAACCGTGCACTGCGGGGTCACCCGCGCCACTGTCGAACGCATGGATAAAGAAGGACGCATCATGGAGGTCGTCTCCCGCGGCGGCTCCTTTACCGTCGAGTGGATGACCCACAACAACGCTGAAAACCCCCTCTTCGAACATTTCGACCGGTTGCTTGAAATCGTCAAGCCTTACGACGCCACCCTGTCGCTTGGCGACGGCTTCCGCCCCGGTTGCCTGGCCGACGCCACCGACCGGGCTCAGATCCACGAACTGATCCTGCTCGGCGAACTGACCCAGCGCGCCTGGGATGTCGGCGTCCAGGTGATGATCGAAGGGCCGGGCCATGTGCCGCTGAACCAGATCGAGGCCAACATCCAGCTGCAAAAACGCCTGTGCCACGGGGCGCCCTTCTACGTGCTCGGCCCCCTGGTCACCGACATCGCCCCTGGCTACGATCACATCACCTGCGCCATCGGCGGCACCGTCGCCGCAGCCGCCGGAGCAGACTTTCTGTGCTACGTGACCGCCAGCGAGCACCTGCGCCTGCCCACCGTAGAGGATGTCCACGAAGGGGTCATGGCCAGCCGCATCGCGGCCCACGCCGGCGACATTGTCAAGGGCGTGCCCGGTGCCATCGACAAGGACATCGCCATGGCCAAGTGCCGCAAAGAGCTCGACTGGGAAGGCCAGTTCGCTCTCGCCATTGATCCCGAGAAGGCCCGCCGCCTGCGCGCCGAATCCGGAGTCGACGAGGAGCACGGCGCCTGCACCATGTGCGGCGAGTTCTGCGCCTACAAGGTGATGAATGAGCGCAAGGAGAAGCAGAGCGCAAACTGATCGAAAACCTGCTGAACCAATAACACACAAGGCCCCCGGCAATACTTTGCCGGGGGCCTTGTGTGTTTTTTCAATGGACAACATTTCGGCATACTCAGAAACGGTTAAAAAAATGTTTCGCCAAGGGTAGTTTCGACATTTTATTCGCCGCCTCAGGACTGCTTTGCCTCGGTCGACTATTCCACCTTTGCTGGATCATTGCAAGCATGGAAACCGGCAAAAATGGTTTCTTTCACCCAAGAGCGCCTTGGCAAAGACGGTTGTGCCCCCTTCAGAACCATCAAGAACCTAACCCTGCGGACAATTACAGGCCATACAACGTAGGTGATTACCCTCAACGCCGCCGGGTGGCTGCAAATGGTATACTCAGCGTGTTGACCCTCCCAGCCCGAAACAGCAAGAGCCGCCAAGTCTCAATGACCTGGAGGCCCTTGTTTAACCTGCCCTATTAAGCGAAGTGCATGGGGGGTAACCGGCGCCTTTGCTGCTCTAAATATCCCCAGGAGATAAAGGATCCCCCTGTGTCAGCAGGGCGGCCGAATCCGGCCCGCCATTTTCGAATTGTAAAAACATCAGAAGAGGTCACCCATTAAAAGGCTGCCCGTCAAGAGCAAAAACACTCCTTATGCAAAAATGAGTTTTTTGCCTTATTTCTCGTTAGTTACCTACACCCGTACCCTTGCCGCAGTTTCTTTCAGGTTGCGGTGTCAGTCTTTGCTGCACCAGTCACCCATCATCCCATACCCCTTTCCGCTTTAAGCGGACCAGAAAATCTTCGGTTCCAGGCCGTGTCCAATAGGTTGTTATCAGGTCTAATGGTTGTCAACCAGCCCCACGGTGGCTCACGGCGTGGGCAGTAAAGATGTCGATAACTTTATAACTGCTGGGTGAAACGGCTTACCAATCAGACCTGTTGGTTTTGCCAACCCCACTGCGTGGTTCACCGTTCCAGCCACTTTCTACCCGAATAACTTTTCCGGCATGAAGGGGACTTGATCCCTCATGACATAGTAAGCCGCTCTGGCTAACTTGTGCGCCAGGGCATTGTGGGCACACATGAAATTGGTCTTTTGCATTTTGCGGTTGTAATACTTTCTGGCCTCTGGGTGATAGCGTCGAGCAAATTCAGCTGCTTCCGAAAAGGCCCAGGCCAGATACTTGTTTCCGTTTTTCTTGTTCCCCTTGCCCTTTGTCTTTCCGTTACTTGACCACTTTGTCGAGACCTTTCGACAGTACGAAACGTAGTTGCCAACTTTATCGAAACGCTCTATAGGACCAGTTTCCAACATGATCGTCAAAGCCAGAATTTTCCCAATCCCGAAGACTCCCAGTAGGCCTTTGTAGGGCTCAGACAGTTTGACCTTTTTTTCAACAGCGGTTTCAATTTCACGAATCTTGCGAGTTAAAAAATCAATAGCGTCCTTGCTAACCTGACCTGCCAGGGCCAAGTCCTCATTGTCTTCCAGGAGAGGGTTGACTCTATTCTCTTTCAGCCGCCTGATATCGTTGCATTTAAGAGCAAAGCCGCAATTTCTGCTGACTATGTTTTGCAAACTGAGAATCAACGAGGTTCTTAGCCTTACGAGGTGTCCTCGTTTCCTCAATAGATCGCGTATAGGCCGCCCTTCTTTTGGGTAGATGTAGCCTGTGGGCAAAATTCCCAATCGTAACATTTCGGCCAACCAGAAAGCGTCGTGTTTGTCATCGGAATGCTTGAGCCCAGCGTATTTTTGAATAGCTGCCGGATTTGCCAGATGGACCGTATATCCATCAACCATAAGAGTATCTACCAGCCAATACCAATTGAATGTAGATTCAACAACGATTCCGACAAGATCCTTTTTGTAGGGCCTTAGTGTCTCGAGGACAATATCAGGGTTATTTCCCAGTTTCCCTTTGAAAACCTTCTTTCCATTCTCATCAATAATTGCCAAATAATTGTTGCTTGAATGGAGATCGTTACCAGCGTACAATTTCATAAGGCACCTCTTGTTTTTAAAGATTACTCTCTTTGAAGCATATCAAGAAGGTTTTACCTCCTGTGACGCAAGAGGTGCCTTTTATATGATTATCAGACCTTTCTTGCTGAAGCAATAAAGCAGGAACATTCCTTTTGCCCCTTCGTCACCAGGGTTGAGCAACTTTCTCTCGGGCGTTTCTTCCCCCCCCTTTCACATCCTTCAATTTGCCTCCCCCAAACAGTGGCCTGTCCGCCCCCCTCCTAACCTTCCCTCCACAAAAAATAAAGAAAATGACAAAATCCGTCAAAAAAAAGACAATATACGTAAAGATTCATACCTACCAATTGATAAAATACTAGTACAAACCTTAGGCCCCTTTATTGGGGAAGAACATTTTGTTGAATCGAAAATTTTTCCAATCCAAGAGGATTGCCTAACAATCGTCTTTAGAATTGTCAATTTTTTTAGGCAATCGGGTCAATCTAACCAACCAACCAACAAAAATCAAAGAGAAAGGGTTTTCTTTAAAAAAAGAAAAAACCGTTTGTCATAAATAAAGGGGGTTACACCTTTCCACTACTGGTCAATTTTACCGGGAAAGCAAACAACAAATCCCCCCCCTTGGCACATGTAGATTTAATTAGAGAATAAATCGTTTTTCCATTTATCAATATTTCTTTTGCAGGGAATAGGCCTTTTCATATTTATGTTTTTTCCTCATATCACCCTCTTTCTTAAAACCCAAAAGGGAGGAAGGAAATGAAATTTAAAAAAGAAATTATGGCGGTTATTCTTTCTCTGGCTGTTGTTTCAGTACCAATACAGAGTCTGGCAGGGCGAACAGGAACATTTCATTTCGTTGGACCATTTAAAACCATAGAAAATCAAATAAGTGATCTACGTAGTGACCTTGCGGATTTGTCTGAAGACATTGCCCACATATCGAACTCAATCGAAGCTTTGGCTGAAATAGATGCTCTTATAGTTCAGGCCGAGGCAGCTCAAGGCTTAGCGACTCCTGGCAACAGAGCACCTGCAAACTTTTTGATTTTAGTTACTGATCCACAAACTGGTGCTCCAATAACTGGTCTAATTGATTCAGAATTCACGATCATTAACCATTTTTCTGTCCCAGGGGCACTATGTGGTTTCAGTAACAACATAACTAACTTTAACGATGTTGGGACTGGTGCTTACCAGGTTCAAGTCGAACTTGTAGATATACCAGAGTGTACTTGGGTCGAAGGGGACTATTTAGCCCAAGTCATAGTTCGGAGCGGGTCAAGAGGTGGCCAAACCCCTTTAAAATTGTCCATCCAGTAGGGTTAACGATGAATGATTCTTCCGGGAGATGAGGGCGGGATTGAAAAGGCCGAGAATGGCCCACCCAGCGTTTGAGGTGGGCCACTTTCATGGATGTCTGATAAGTGGTGATTTATGGCACAGTTTTTCTACAGACTCAACGCTTGAGTTCAGCCGCCGCCCCCCTTCTAGTTTGCCACCACCTTGCAAGACCCGACTTCGAGACACCGATTTACGAAGGCGCACGACGTTTTGAGTCCGTCAAGAAAACAACCACAGCGGCCAAATTCCGCAGGATTGTTGCAGGACTCCAAGAGCCTCTTGGCCGTGGCGGTGAACATTTTAGAACTACTTGTCACTATCGTACCTTTTGGTTCGCTCTGTGCCACCTCGCAGAGCCCTATCTCCAGGCAGCGATTCACGAAGTCACACGACGTCTTGAATCCGTTTAGATAGCAACCACAGCGACCAAATTCCGCCGGGTTGTTACATGGCTCGATGAGACTCTTGGCCGCGGCAGTGAACACCTCGGAATCGCAGGTCACCCGCGTTGCGTCCGAAAACCGGGGCTCGGTCTGTTTTGTCGCGCACCCAACCAGGATGAATGCGCCGAGAAGCAGGAAGAGCGTCCTCTGAAACTTCCAGTCCTTCAAGATTGGGTTCGAAAAAAAAAGATTGTGGGGCCTTGAGTTTGGAATCGTAGTGTTCATGGTTTTCTCCTTCCTATGGCCGAGCAAAGGATTGTCCTTTCACCCCAGTCAATGCGAATGACATAGATTGCCAAAGGACTTAGCTCCTTCTACATTTGCTTTCTTTTTTAATACAGACGCAATTACAAATCGCTTACGGATTTTGTCAGAATCAAGAAAAAAAACGGTCCCTCAGAAATGGTCGGGTCCGTCTTAATTTTTGTGCTGAAATGTTTTCCCACGAACTTATTGCAATTTTTACAGGGTTTCCCACAAGCCCCACAAAGGGAGAATGCCCCCGAGACCTGGGGTGAGCCCAGGTTTGGGTCCCTCAAACTCGATTAACAGCCTCAACTGACCAACGTCTTCTTGGCCTGATGAGTTTTTTCGGGCCTGTACCTGAACGGTACAACCCGGAGGCAATTCATCCTGTTAAAATGAAGGTGAATCGCCGCCATATAGATGATAAAAAAAATTTTCGCCAAGAAAATTATAATACTATGGTGACGATTTTCCCGGGACAGTTAAAGTCAGCGCCCGATTGAGCCCATAACATGTTCTACAAGAGTCCTGGCTCCTACTGCCCCTCGAGGGCCTTGAGGAGACCGAATTGGACCAACCCCTGGGGACGCCCTGCCGATTATTCCCAAGAGATCTTTTTCCCCCGCCCCTTTGCACCCTTGACACCCACACCGCGATCGGGGAAATATAGAGAAATCGGCAAGTTTCTCACCGGGAGCCAGCCAACTCGCCCCCCCCGGCCCACCTTTCAGGGGATACCCGCCATGCAGATGTTGTCCTTGTTCTCGATTTTGTTTGCCCTGATCGCCTCCACGGCCCAGGCCCAGCCTCAACCTGGGAAAACCAACAGCCGCCCGCCGGCGCTTATCGAAACCGCTCCGGTTCGCGAGGGCCGGCTGCGTACCCCTCAAACCTTTATCGGCACGGCCGAGCCCCGTTACAGCACCGCAGTGGCCAGCGAAATCGAGGGTCTGGTGGAGGAACTGGCGGTTCGCCGGGGTCAAAGCGTCAGCAAGGGTGAGGTCATCGCAAGGCTGCGCCCTTATCGGGTGAACCTGCAGCTCGAAGAAGCCCGGGCGGGGCTGGAGGAGGTTGCAGCCCGCATCCGCAAGGCTGAGGCGGACCTGAAGCGGGCCGAGGGACTGTTTGCGCAGAAATTCATCTCCGAAGAAGAGCTCCAGGGCCGCGACACCGAACTCGATGCGCTTCGCCAGGCCGCACGCCGCCGCCGGGCGGCCATTCGGATTCTCAGCGATCGGCTGGAAAGGCTGACCGTGCGCGCACCCTTTGCCGGGCGGGTGGTTCGAGAATCCACCGAGGTGGGACAGTGGCTTGAGGAAGGCGCTACAGTTGTTGAACTGGTCGATCTGTCGGTAATCCATGTCATGATCCCCGTCCCAGAACAGCACCTGCACAAGATCGTTAAGGGGCAAAAGGCGAGGATCGCCCTCGACGCCCTGGCGGAGGAAACCTTTACCGGCGAGGTCACAGAGATAATCCCGCAGGGCGACCTCGAAGCACGAACCTTCCCGGTGCAGGTCACCCTGGCCAACCCTCAGGCCAGAATTCTACCCGGAATGCTGACCAGGGTCACATTTTCCAGCGACCCCCGCCAGCAGAGCCTGCTGGTTCCCAAGGACGCCCTGGTTCCGCGCCCTGACGGCGGCGGCTACGTGGTGAAGGTTGTTGAAGGCGCAGCCGATATCGTTACAGTGCGGATCGATAGCGCAACGGAGGGAGATTTCGCCGTGAGCCCTTTAACCGGCAGCCTGCAGTCGGGCGACCGGGTGGTGGTCCGCGGTAACGAGCGGTTGCGCTCCGGTCAACGGGTGCGTGAATACCGCCCTGCGGCGGAGCAGTAGCATGAGCCTGATCACCCTATCGGTTCAGCGTCAGGTCGGCGTTACCGTCGGCGTGCTGCTGGTGGTACTCTTTGGCCTGGTCTCCTTGCTGCGCACGCCGATCCAGCTCACCCCCGAGGTGTCGCGGCCTGAGATCTCGGTGCAGACCGAATGGCCCGGGGCCAGCCCCGAGGAGGTCGAAAAGGAGATCATCCAGCGCCAGGAGGACGAGCTTAAAAGCGTCGAGGGGGTCGAGGAGATGAAATCCGAGTCGCGGGACAGCAGCGGCCGGATCGTGCTGACCTTTGCCCCCGGCAGCGACATGGACGCGGCCCTGCTCAAGGTCAGCAACCGCCTCAACCAGGTCAAGAACATCCCTGAAGACGCCGAGCGGCCGGTTATCTCTACGGTCAACACCGACGATCGACCGATCGCCTGGTTCATCCTCAAGCCGGCCCCCGGCAACCCCAACCCCGTCTACAGCTACCAGCTGTTCGTCGAGGACCACATCAAGGCCCGCTTCGAGCGGGTTCCGGGAGTGGCCCGCAGCAACGTCTTCGGCGGCCGAGAGCGCGAACTTCAGGTTGTCGTCGACCCAGAGAAGCTCTCGGCCTTCGGCCTGAGCCTCGGCGGGCTCATCCGCGCCCTCGACAATGAAAACATCAACATCTCCGCCGGCAGCTTTGACGAGGGCAAACGCCGCTACATCGTCCGCACCCTGGCCGAGTTGACCGCCCCGGAGCAGGTCGAGGAGATCGCGCTGCAGACCGCCTCCGGGCAGCGCATTTTCGTCGGCGATGTGGCCAGAGCGCGGTTCGGCTTCGAACCGGCGACGGTTTCGGTGCGCCAGAACGGCGAGCCGGCTATCGCGGTCAACGTCCAGCGCGAGTCGGGGACCAATGTTCTCGAAGTCATGGCCGGGCTCAAAACGGCCCTGGCCGAACTCAACGAGGGGGTTCTGGCCCAAGAGGCGCTGAGCCTCAGGCAGGTCTACGACGAAACTGAATATATCGAGTCAGCCATCGACCTGGTGCAGCAGAACCTCTGGGTCGGCGGCCTGCTCGCCGTGGCGGTGCTGCTGCTGTTTCTGCGCTCTTTTGCGCCGACGCTGATCGTCGCCACAGCCATCCCCATCTCGGTGGTCGGCACCTTTATCGTCATGGCCCTCTTCGGCCGCACCCTCAACGTCATCTCTCTGGCCGGGTTGGCCTTTGCCGTAGGGATGGTGGTCGATAACGCCATCGTGGTGCTCGAGAACATCTACCGCCACCACCAGATGGGCAAAGGGAAAAAACAAGCCGCCATCGACGGCACTGGCGAGGTCTGGGGAGCGGTGCTCAGCTCGACCCTGACCACAATCGCTGTGTTTCTGCCGATTCTCTTCATCGAGCAGGAGACCGGCCAGCTGTTTCGCGACATCGCTATCGCCATCTGCGCCGCAGTCGGCCTGTCGCTGCTCATCTCGATCACCGTTATTCCTTCAGCGGCAGCTCGCATGCTTGGCGCACAGCCAGGCCGCAAGGGCAAGTACGGCCTGCGCAACCTGTTCGGGCTGGCAGCGCTGGCCGAGCGCTTCACCGAGGGGTTGGCCGACGCCGTCTTGCGCATCAGCCGCAGCACCCTGGCCTGCCTGCTGGTGGTCGTACTGCTGACCGGCGCCGCCCTCGGTTCGGCCTGGTGGCTGGCCCCCAAGCCCGAGTACCTGCCCACCGGCAACCGCAACCTGCTGATCGGCCTGCTGCTGCCGCCGCCGGGGTACAACGTGGGCGAATTTACCCGCATCGGCCAGGAGCTTGAACGCAGCTTTGCCCCCCTGTGGCAGGCCGATTACCAGGATACCGGCCCGACCCCGGCGATCGTCCACTTCTTCTATGTCGCCCGGGGCCGGCAGATATTCATGGGGGTCAGGGCGCGCGATCCGAGACGGGTTCGCGAGTTGATCCCGTTTATGAAAGAGCAACTGGCCCAGGTACCGGGAATGATCGCCATCGTCTCGCAAACCTCGCTCTTCGAAAGGGGGCTTTCAGGGGGGCGCACCATCGATGTCGAGTTTTCCGGCTCTGACCTCGGTCGGCTGGTCGATGTCGGCGGCCAGGCCTTTGGCGCCATACGCGAAGCGATACCCGGATCGCAGGTTCGGCCGGTCCCCAGCCTCGATCTCGGCAACCCTGAAGTGCGGGTGGTGCCCGACAGGGTGCGGCTGGCCGATCTGGGGATAACCGCCCGCGAGTTGGGAATCGCCGTCGATGCCCTGCTCGACGGCACCCGGGCAAGCACGGTCAACGTTGACGGCAACGAGCTCGATCTGACCGTTATGGGAGATGTGCAATTCGCCTCCAGGACCCAGGATCTTGGCAATCTGCTGCTGCGCGGCCCTGGCGGCCAGCAGGTCACCCTCGGCTCGCTGGCCCAGGTGCGACTGGTCGCCGGCCCCGAACAGATCAACCACTCGGAGCGGCAACGAACCATCGCCCTGGAAGTTCGCCCCCCCGACCAGACGCCCCTCGAGGCCGCGATGGAAATCATTCAGGCCCAGGTAATCGAAACATTTCGCAGGCAGGGGACCTTAGGCAACGACATGCGGGTGCGGCTGGCCGGCACCGCCGATAAACTGCGGGTAACCTTCGACGTTTTGAAATGGAACTTTCTACTGGCGCTGATCATCACCTATCTGCTGATGGCTGCGCTGTTTGAGAGCTTTTTCTATCCCCTGGTCATCATGTTCTCGGTACCCATGGCTATGGCCGGCGGTTTGTGCGGCCTGTGGCTGGTCAGCCACCTGATCGCCTACCAGCCCCTCGACGTGTTGACCATGCTTGGGTTTATCATTCTGGTCGGCACCGTGGTCAACAATGCCATCCTCATCGTCCACCAGGCGCTGAACTTCATGCGCAACGAGGGGATGGAAACCCACGAGGCCCTGCGTGAATCGGTGCGCACCCGGGTGCGGCCGATCTTCATGTCGGTGGGCACCTCAGTCTTCGGAATGTTGCCCCTTGTGCTCTTCCCCGGTGCCGGCAGCGAACTCTACCGCGGGCTGGGCAGCGTGGTGATCGGCGGCCTGGCGGTTTCCACGGTCTTCACCCTGCTGCTGGTTCCGGCTCTGTTCAGCTTGCTGATGGGCCTGCGCGAAGCCATCACCGGGCGCTCGGCCAAAGGGGTAGATTCCCGACCGTAATCAACGCCCCCACGGATATATTTTTTGTGCCGAAAACTGAGATATTTGCTTGTTCCAGAACCCCCTGCTGTGATTTAATTAGCTGTTTTGGCCAGACCAAAGATCACAAATGAAACTCCGGGGAGGATCCTGCCCATGTGTGCAAAACGAAACGGTAAAACCATCAAGGGACCCCGCGCCAAAAGGCCTCGTAAGCTCAAACTGCGCGGTTTCAACAACCTGACAAAAACCCTGTCCTTCAACATCTACGATATCTGCTACGCCAGGGCCCCCCAGGCGCGCAAGGAATATCTCGAATATATCGACGAAGAGTACAATTCGGAGCGCCTGGTACAGATTCTCACCGAAGTGTCCGATATCATCGGCGCGAATATTCTCAACATTTCGAGCCAGGACTATGACCCCATGGGGGCGAGCGTCACCGTGCTGATCGCCGAAGAGCCCGTCGACCCCAAACCCGATCAGGTTCTTGCCCACCTCGACAAGAGCCACCTCTGCGTCCACACCTACCCGGAGACCGACTCCAAGCTCGGGATCTCGACCTTTCGGGTCGATGTCGACGTTTCGACTTGCGGCCAGATCAGCCCCCTCAAGGCGCTCAATCACCTGATCAAGTCCTTTGAGTCGGATATCGTCCTGGTTGATTACAAGGTGCGGGGCTTCACCCGCGACATCAAGGGCAAAAAGCACTTCATCGACCACAAGATTCATAGTATCCAGCAGTACGTCGAGCGCAAGATTATTGACATGTACCAGTGCGTGGACATCAACATCCACCAGGAGAACCTGTTCCACACCAAAATGCTGGTCAAGGACATCGATCTCGAAAAATACCTGTTTTCCACCGCCGCCCAGGACTTCAGCGATGAGGAAAAGGCGCGGGTCAAAGAGAACCTCAAGCGGGAAATGACCGAGATCTTCTATTCCAAAAACATCTATCGGTAAACGAGGAGGCGCTACATGCCATGGTCGACAAACAAAGCCCTGGGAATCCTGTTCGCCCTGTCCACTCTGGTCCTGGGTGCCTGCTCCGCCCCGAAAATGCTGGCCGATCCTGAAAAACCCTATCCGCAAACCACAGAACCTTCGGTCGGGCAGGTGCTTCACCTGCCCACCGGAGTCTTTGTCGAAGAGCCGCAGATGCTCCAGGCCGTGGCCGACGCCCGCATCGTCTACGTCGGTGAAACCCACGACAATCCCGCCGCGCACCGCCTGCAACTCGCGGTTTTGCGAACCCTGGCCGAACGCTATCCGGGCCAGGTCGCCCTGGGCATGGAGATGTTCACCCCCAGCCAGCAACCGGCTCTCGACCGCTGGGTTGCAGGAGAGCTGAGCGAGAAAGAATTTCTCAAGACCTCCCGCTGGTACCAGGTCTGGCGGATGGATTTCGACCTCTACCGCCCGCTGCTCGACTTTGCGCGCCAGCAGCAGATCCCGGTGATCGGCCTCAACGCCGAAAAAGCGCTGGTCCGAAAAGTTGCCCAATCCGATCTCGCAGAGCTTGCAGAGAGCGATCAGGCGAACCTGCCCCAGATGGACATGACCGACCCCTACCAGCGCGCCCTTGTCGAAGCGATTTTCGGCGGCCACTCCCAGGGCAGCAGCCAACTCGACGGCTTTGTGCGGGCCCAGACCCTCTGGGATGAGACCATGGCGGCCAATGTAGCGGCCTACCTTGGCGCCCAGGGCCGGGAACAGGTGCGCATGCTGGTGGTGGCAGGAGGCAACCATATCCGCTTTGGCTTTGGTATCCCCCGGCGGGTGTTTCGGCGCCTGCCGTCTTCATATGCCCTGGTCGGATCGACGGAAATCGTGATCCCCGAAAACAAAAAGGATCGCTTGATGGATGTGGAAATGCCCAAGTTTCCCATGCCGCCCTACGACTACCTGACCTTCACCGAGTACGAGGATCTCGGCAAGCAGGAGGTCAAACTCGGGGTGCTCCTCGATGACACCGGGGGCCGGGTCGGGATTACCGGAGTGTTGCCCGGCTCCAATGCTGAACGGGCCGGACTGCAAAAAGACGACATCCTGGTCCGCTTCGATTCGACCCCGCTGCAGGAAAACTTTGACCTGGTCTATGAGGTCAAACAGAAAAAACCCGGCGATCAGGCCAGGCTTGAAGTCGATCGCCAGGGGGAGTCGCTGCAGATCACAATCGAGTTTGCCCCACAAGCCCCAGGGGTCCATGGGATGGGGGCTCACCCGCCCAAGGATTGAAAAAATCAAGGCCGCCTGGTGAAGGGCGGCCTTTTTTATTTTGCAACCAGGGCTGTCGGGGCTTTGACTCCACCGACCGCCAGGACTAACTATTGACGAAACTCATAGAACGTTATGAAAGAGGCTCGAAGCCTTTTCACTGAACATTAGATCAAGGGCCTGATCCAGTCGATCATACCGGTCGTAGAGGTGCCAGCGGAACCGTCCGCTCATCCAGTAAACCGACCACTTGCCCTGCTCGGTGTCGAAAATCAGCCGCGCGGCAGCTTCATCAACGGTACAGGCCTCGATCGCACTGAAATGGTGGATAAAAATGACGTAGCCGCTCTGAATATTGTTAACTTCAGCATCCAGATAGCGGGTGGAAAAATACCTGCTGATCTGCCTGCGGGTAAATTCGTTCGGATGTTTATGCATGCTCTGGACTCCTTAGGCGCCGCCTGAAAGACAGCTCATTTCCCCTCCCTTGGAATCCGCAAACCGCCCTCAAGAGGCGAAATCATAAAATACCCGGTGTGCATCCTCTCCTACCGATCTTATCGGCAAATATTCTCGATATCTTTAGCCCCGAGGGGCCCTTGGATCAACCGGGCCTTATACCCTACATGTATTAACATATAGCATATCCGGTGCCACATTAACAGACCAAGGCGGTCATATTTTTTCTTAAAAAAACCGTCTCCCCACCAAAGACGCTTGAATATCAAGACCTTAAAAAAGAAATTCCGGAATCGTATTTTTTCCCGTCCAGCCAGCTTCCTGCCCCGATCGACCACCGCCGTAGCGAGGGTATCTGCCCGACAGAAGACGCCGAACAACTGACCCACCAGTTCGGGAGTTCTTCCCGTGCCTCGATCAGCGCCCCAGACTGGAAGGCGGCCCCATGCTCCCGCCCCCAAATCCCGGATCCAGGCCAACAGTTTCCGGTTAGGAAATTGCACTTGTCTGTCGGCTCGGCCCAACCTGCACCAGCTTAAGGGCGTGATCTGTAATGTGTGATGAGTAATGCGCAAAGGCGTCAAGGTTGTGGCCTTTACACATTTCTTATCACGCCTTTTGCCCTCTAACGGGTAGATGCGTGCCTTTGGCCTTGAAATTTGGGATTTTGCAAAAAACTAACCGTACAACGCTGGATCCAGGCCAAAAAAAAAACCGCTTCGACCAGCGAAGCGGTTTTTTTTCGGGGATCTAATGCTTACCCTTAGGATCAGGCCTTTCCGGCACTGCCGAGAACCACCTCATTCTTGTGCTTGATAAGCTGAACCAGTTCTTTGCGAGCCTCGCCCAGATACTTGCGGGGATCGAACTCGCCGGGGTTGTTCGCCATAAACTCGCGAACCTTGGCGGTGACGGCCAGACGCCCGTCGGAGTCGATGTTGATCTTGCACACAGCGCTGGCCGCCGCCTTGCGCAGCTGTTCTTCGGGCACCCCGACAGCACCGTCCATCTTGCCGCCATACTGGTTGATCAGCTTGACGTATTCCTGCACCACGCTGGAGGCCCCGTGCAACACGATGGGAAAGCCGGGGATGCGACGTTGAACGTCTTCGAGAATATCAAAGCGCAGCGGAGGAACCTCCTCGCCTTCTTTGAGCTTGAACTTGTATGCGCCGTGACTGGTACCGATGGAAATGGCCAGAGAGTCGACCCCGGTCTTTTTGACGAAATCTTCGACCTCTTCGGGCTTGGTGTAGGTGGAATGCTCGGCCACCACCTCGTCCTCGATTCCCGCCAGAACGCCGAGCTCGCCCTCGACGGTGACATCATGGGCGTGGGCGTACTCAACGACCTTGCGGGTCAGGGCGACATTTTCTTCGTAGGGCAGATGAGAGCCGTCGATCATGACCGACGAAAACCCCGACTCGACGCAGGACTTGCAGAGCTCGAAGGAATCACCGTGATCCAGATGCAGAGAGATGGGAATCTTGGAGCCCATCTCGCGGGCCATCTTTACCGCCCCCATGGCCATGTAGCGCAGCATGGTTTCGTTGGCGTAGTTGCGGGCCCCCTTGCTGACCTGAATGATCACCGGTGATGAGGTCTCGGCGCAGGCGGTCACGATGGCCTGCAGCTGCTCGAGATTATTGAAATTGTAAGCGGGAATGGCGTAACCGCCGCCAACCGCTTTTTTAAACATGTCGCGGGTGTTGACCAGGCCCAGTTCGCTGTAGTGCACCGTATCGCCCATTTGCTTCCGACCTCCTTAGCTTCGACAGTAGATTTTCCAGGCCGCCCGCCTCTTTGCGGGAGCCGGTCTTTAGAAACCTGATCCCTGCGGGACCAGCAGATATTAATATCAATTCAGATGGGGCAAGTCCAGCCCAAAGTCAAGGACTTGGGGGAAAAGAAGCTTGAAAAAAGGTGAAAGTTTGTTTAGGATACCGCCGACTTGATTTAACCGGCTGTCAGGAGGCTGTCGGACTTGACGGACCGTAACGAGAAATTGGATGTTCGAGACCAGATTTTCGAGAATTTGAGAGCGAATAGCAGGGCTATTTGTCGAAAATTGTCGAGAATCTGGGCCGAGAAACCGATTTCGCAGTAGGTTCTTGTTAAGTCACCAGCCTCCTATACCGGGATTTTTTCAAAAAAAGGATTTGTCATGCCCACACCCAAGCAGGAAAGCTATTTCAAGGACTGGAAGAGCCGTGAGGAACTCGCCGAGGCGATGATTCCACTGATCGGCCGACTCTACCGCAATCACGGTGTCGTCACCTCGGTGTACGGACGCTCCCTGGTGAACTGTTCGCCCATCGACATTCTCAAGGCCCATCGTTTTGCCCGCCAGGTGCTGAACACCGAGCTCTGGGTCCGTGACAGCTTCCCGCTGCTCGAGGCGATGACCAAACTCGACCTGGCACCGGCCAAGATCGATCTCGGCAAGCTGACCGTTCGCTACCTGGCCCAGGCAGGCGATCTGACAGCCGCCGATTTCGTTCGCCAGGAACTGGGAGAGATCAACACCGGCAAGCAGGCCATGCTCACCGAGCCCCGTGACGTGGTTCTCTACGGCTTCGGCCGTATCGGCCGCCTGCTGGCCCGCATCCTGGTCGAGCAGACCGGCGGCGGCGACAAGCTTCGCCTGTGCGCCGCTGTGGTCCGCAAAGGCGCCGACGATGACCTTGAAAAGCGCGCCAGCCTGCTGCGCCGCGACTCGGTTCACGGTCCCTTCAAGGGCACCATCCGCATCGATGAAGAAGAAAACGCCATTGTCGTCAATGGCAACATGATCCGCATCATCTACTCGGATGCACCGGAGAATATCGACTACACCCAGTACGGCATCAACAACGCCATCCTGGTCGACAACACCGGCAAATGGCGCGACAGGGAAGGCCTTGGCCGCCACCTGAAGGCCAAGGGGATCTCCCAGGTCGTGCTGACTGCTCCCGGCAAAGGGGACATCCCCAATATCGTCTACGGGGTCAACAATGAACTGATCAGCGAAAACGAAAAGATCGTCTCGGCAGCCAGTTGCACCACCAACGCCATCGTGCCGGTGCTCAAGGCCGTCAATGACAAGTACGACATCGTCAACGGCCATGTCGAAACCTGCCATTCCTACACCAACGATCAGAACCTGATTGACAATTACCACAACAAGTCCCGCCGCGGCCGGGGGGCCCCACTGAACATGGTCATCACCGAAACCGGTGCAGCCAAGGCAGTCGCCAAGGCGCTGCCCGAGCTTGGCGGAAAGTTGACCGGCAATGCGATCCGGGTTCCGACCCCCAACGTATCGCTGGCGATTCTCAACCTGACCCTGGGCAAGAGCACCACGGTAGAAGAGCTCAACTCCTACCTGCGGGACGTTTCCCTCGATTCGCCCCTGCAGCACCAGATCGATTTCACCAACTCGCCCGAGGTGGTTTCCACCGATTTTGTCGGTTCGACCTACGCCGGCGTGGTCGACTCGCTGGCGACCATTGTCGAGGGCAATCGCTGCGTACTCTATGTCTGGTACGACAACGAATTCGGCTACAGCTGCCAGGTGGTGCGCATGCTCGACAAAATGGCTGGTCTCGAACTGCCCAACTTTCCCAAGTAAGTAAGTTTTGATCCTGAGGCTGCGTGGTCACCCCACGCAGCCTGATTAAAAAACCAGGACATATAAAAACGAAAAAGGCCGATCCCTGGGGATCGGCCTTTTTCGTTTGCAAGTTTCAAAAAAGCGAGGTTTAGTCTCTGCGCATCAGACGCATCTTTTTACGCAGGCGGCGCTGGGCCTCTTTTTCCTTACGCTTGCGCTTCACCGAAGGCTTTTCGTAAAATTTGCGCTGCTTCATTTCACGGAACAGACCTTCCTGCTGCAGCTTGCGCTTCAGGACCCTGATGGCCTTTTCGACGTTATTGTCGACAACATGGATTTCCACTGGTACCTCACCTCGCTTTCACTTCTATTTAGAACCGCACCCAGAGGCACGGGACAAGGAACCATCTTAAGCTAATTCCCGGCGCATTTCAAGAAAAATTTACCCACACCCCAACCCTTATGCCGCCATTGCTCAAGGTGGCGATCCGGGTCATCGGCACCCCCATGGCTCGCACAAGCTCTTCATCGGGGCACAGCACAGCTGCGCGCCAGTGCCGGAAGCGTTGTTGTAAAACCTCGCCGAGGTCGCGGTAAAGGCCCGCTAAATCCTCTCCCCGCCCCAGACGCTCCCCGTAGGGGGGATTGCACACAACCCAGCCGGCAGGGGCTGTAGCCTCGAGATCGGCCAACTCCTGCTGCGAAAAAGCCGTCCACCCCTCAACCCCGGCCCTTTCGGCGTTGGCTACAGCGGCCGCTACAGCAACCTCGGCCCGGTCGAAGCCGCATAAGGCCGCACCGGGCACCTCCTCGGCGCGGCGGGCGCCCGTAAGCAACGCCTCCCAGAGCCCGGGACGATAGCGGGGCCAGTTCATAAATGAGAATTCCCGGTTCTGGCCCGGAGCGCGGTTGGCAGCGAGCAGCGCCGCCTCGATAACCAGGGTTCCCGAGCCGCATAACGGATCGACCAGAGGCGAGGTCCGGTCCCAGCCGGCGAGCTGCAGCATGGCTGCGGCCAGGGTTTCGCGCAGCGGGGCCGCCTCCCCCTGCTGCCGATACCCCCGGCGGTGCAATAATGCCCCCGAGCTGTCAACCGACAACTGGCAGAGATCACCGTCGAAGCGGGCGATGACAATTTGTTCGCCCCCCTTTGCCGGAGGCACGGGGCGCCCCAGAGCGCGATCGATGGCAGCAGAGACGGTTTCGGCGATGCGCCCGGTATGGTTGAGTCGGGACTGGTGACTTGTCGCCTTTACCCGCACCTTGGTATCGGAGCGCAAAAACCGTCCCCAGGGCAAACCCAGCACCCGCCGGAAGAGATCGGGAAAATCGCGGCTGCGCACCTGCCCGACCCGTACCAGAACACGGCTGGAGGTCCGCAGCCAGAGGTTGGCCAGGTAGAGCTCGCGAAGCGCCCCGCTAAAGGCGACCCCGCCGGGCTCTACCCGCACATCTTCGATGCCCAGAGCCTGCAACTCGCCGGCGCAGAGTTCCTCGAGGCCCGGTGCAGTTACCGCGAACAATTGGTCGATTTTCTTTTTCAACAGACTGGCTCCTTTGATGCTCCGGCGGATCTCCGCGTGCCTTGGGCAAGCTGCCTGCCCCATGAAGAGGGGACCAGAATATAACATCCTGGCCAATATTGCTAAGACCTGCAGGAGCGGCTCCTGCAACGCCATGCCCAAGCAACGGCCTCAAACTAGCACAGGGGGCCCGGACTGGCAATGTTCGGAGCGCCCCGCAAATTGCCGGCAGCCACTTACTGCAAATTCTGTTACCATGATTAAGAACCCGCCGACCAAGGAGCGAGCGACCATGAATTTTGATGACCTGGACATCGACTGGGGCTACCTGCTCGAGCGCCTGGAGGGGCTCATGGACCTGGCAGAGGAGGCCCTTGCGCGCCAGATTATGGCCGACCAGGTTCAGGCTGAGATTGCTCGAGAGGCTGTCGCCTTGCGCTGGCAACGCCAGGGTCAAAGCGGCTTTTTAAGGGAAATCACCAGCCCTGACATCCCCGACCCGGGCGACCTGTTGGGCATGGAGCGAACCCTGGCCCGGCTGCAGCAGAATACCCGCCAATTCGCCAGAGGCTACAGCGCCAACAACGTGCTGCTGTGGGGCGAGCCGGGTACGGGAAAATCTTCGGCAATCAAAAGCTTGCTCAAGACCTTCGCCCCGGAGGGGTTGCGCATGATTGAAGTCCAGAAGAAGGACCTGTTCCAGCTGCCGATGATCTGCGCCCAACTACGAGCCCTGCCCCAGCGCTTCATCCTGTACTGCGACGATCTCTGCTTCGGCGAGTCGCGGTTCGCTTACCCCGAGCTCAAGGCTTTGCTCGAAGGCAGCCTTGAAGCCCGACCCGCCAATGTTCTGGTCTATGCCACCAGCAATGGTCGCCACTTGATGCCTGAACGCAAGTCCGAGAATATCGAAGAATCAGAAATCCACCCCGAAGAGGCGGTCCCGGAAAAGCTCTCTTTCCCTGACCTCTTCGGAATTGCCGTCGGCTTCTCTCCCATGGACCAGCAGACCTATCTCGCCATCGTCAGGCATATGGCCGCCAGGTTGAAGCTGCCGGTCGCCGAAGACCAACTGGTTGCAGAAGCCCTGCAGTGGGCCCAATTGCGAGGGACCCGCTCAGGCCGGGTCGCCAGTCAGTTCATCGCCGACCTCGGCGGGCGGCTGGCCTGTGCGGAGCACCAGGAGGCTCGTAATTAACCGGCCAGGGCCCTTAGGCTTGGCCCAAAAAGTGCAAAACACCGGACCTACGCATTGCTCACTTATCGGAGGTCTTCATGAAATTGCGCTTGCTGGTGATTCTGCTGCTGTTGATCGTTTTACCCTCTAGCCTGTACGCCCGTTGGATTAAAGACAGGGTCAGCTTTAACACCGAGTCGGTCGGTACCGTCGAATTCAGCCACTACAACCACCTTGAGGCGATCGGCAACAACTGCCCGACCTGTCATAATCAGGTTTTCCACGTCGTTACCAGCAAAAACCCCACCGTGACCATGGCCGAAATGGCCAAGGGCAAATCCTGCGGCGCCTGCCATAACGGGCGGCAGGCTTTTAGTGTCAAGCAAGACTGCTCCACCTGCCACCCGACAAGGGACATCCTGTTCAAAGAAGAGGAGACCGGCGATGTCACCTTCAGCCACGACGCCCACACTGCCATGTTCGGTTGCCGCGAGTGCCACCCCGACCTGTTTACCCCCGGCAAGGGCAACCCCAGGGTGACCATGGATCAGATGGCCGAAGGCGCCTCCTGCGGTGCCTGTCATGATGGCAGCACGGCCTTTTCGGTCGAGGAGGATTGCGAAAACTGCCACCAGATGGAATAACCGAACGACAGAGTCAGAACCTGCAGAAGCGCAAAGAGGGGAGC
>CALZIZ010000027.1:22351-72365 GCA_945787465.1 uncultured Desulfuromonadales bacterium | reverse complement strand
CACGGGCTCGGTAGCGGCGCAGCCTAAATCCCTGCCGATTGACGGGAAAAATATTTTGACCAGTGATGAAATTCTTGCTATTAAAGAACTTCCAAAAAGTCTGCTGGTCATTGGTGGCGGCTATATAGGTTGTGAATTTGCAAGCATTTTTTCGATTCTCGGCAGCCAGGTCACGATTGTCGAACAGCTGCCTGGGCTGCTTGCCACAAGCGACCGCCAGGCGGTCCGCGAGGTGGAGAAGGCCTTTAAATCCCGCGGGGTGACAACCTTCACCTCAGCCTCGGTAAAAGCCTTGGAAAGCATCGAAGGCGGGGTGCGAGCGCGGCTTTCCAACGGCGAAACGGTCAGCGCCGAAAAGGCCCTGGTGGCCGTTGGCCGGAGGCCCAATACCAACGGCCTCGGTCTTGAAGAGGCCGGCATCGATATGGAAAACGGTGCGGTCAAAGTCGATGATCGGTTGCGTACCTCCATGGAGGGGGTCTATGCCATTGGTGACCTCATCGATGTCATTCAATTAGCCCATGTCGCTTCATACCAGGCTGATATTGCTGTGAAAAACGCCCTCGGCGGCGATCTTGCGGTCGATTACCGGGTGGTTCCCAGCGTGATTTTCACCTCGCCGGAGATTGCCCAGGTGGGGGAGACCGAAGAGGCCTGCAAGGCCCGGGGGGCTGAGATCGCCGTGGGGCGGTTTGCCTACCAGGCCGCCGGCAAAGCCCTGTGCGACGGGCAAACCCAAGGTACGGTCAAAGTCGTCTCCGAAGCCCGGAACGGACAGCTTCTTGGCGTCACCATCGTTGGCCAGGATGCCTCTGCGTTGATCGCCGAAGTGACCGCCGCCATGCATGCGCAGGTGAGCGTTCAGGAGCTTGCCGAGGTGATCCATGCCCATCCGACCCTTCCGGAGATGATTAAAGAAGCCGCTGAGGATGCCCTGGGGCTTGCCGTCCACAAGGTGACGCGTCAGACCCGTGCCCGTGCCGGCAAAAAAGATTGAATTATTGGCGACCGAAACGGCCGCCTTTTTACAAGGAGGAAAATGACAATATGGCCCTGGTTGTGCAGAAGTACGGTGGAACTTCGGTAGGCACTATCGAAAGAATCCGCAACGTGGCCCGGCGCGTCGCCAAAACCTACGATGACGGCAACGATGTCGTCGTCGTTGTCTCTGCCATGTCCGGTGAAACCAACAAGCTGGTGGCTCTGGCCAACGAGGTTTGCGAATTCCCCAGCGAGCGCGAGTACGATGTTCTGGTCTCCACCGGGGAGCAAGTCACAATCGCCCTGCTCTCCATGTGCCTGCAGTCGATGGGGTACAAGGGCAAGAGCTACCTCGGGCACCAGATCCCCATGGTCACCGACAGCTCTTTTTCCAAGGCTCGCATCGACAAAATCGAGGACAAAAAGATCCGCGAAGACCTTAAGAACGGCAATATCGTGGTGGTTGCCGGATTTCAGGGAATTGATCCGGAAGGAAATATCACCACTCTGGGCCGCGGCGGCTCCGACACTTCGGCAGTGGCTGTGGCCGCGGCGCTCAAAGCCGACGTCTGCGAGATTTACACCGATGTCGATGGGGTCTACACGACCGACCCCAGAATGGTTCCCGAAGCCACCAAGTTGGAGAAGATCTCCTACGACGAAATGCTCGAGATGGCTTCTCTGGGTTCCAAGGTGCTGCAGATCCGCAGCGTGGAATTCGCCAAAAAGTATGGCGTGGTGATTCATGTCCGTTCCAGTTTCAATGACAATCAAGGTACCCTGGTGATGAAGGAGGATGCAGATATGGAAACCGTTCTGGTTTCAGGGATTAGCTACAACAAGGATGAAGCCAAGATTTCCGTGATGCGTGTGCCGGACAAGCCGGGGATCGCTGCCCTGCTGTTCTCGCCGCTGACCCACGCCAACATCACTGTTGATATGATCATTCAGAACGTCTCCCACGAAGGTTTCACCGACATGACCTTCACCGTGCCCAAGGCCGATTTCAAAAAGGCGCTGAAAATCGTCGAAGAGACGGCCAAGGAGATCGGGGCCGGCGGGGTCCGCAGTGATGAGAACATTTCCAAGGTCTCCATCGTCGGGGTCGGCATGCGCTCCCATTCCGGGGTGGCGAGCAAGATGTTCCAGTCGCTGTCGCAGGAAGGGATCAACATCCAGATGATTTCTACCAGCGAGATCAAGGTCTCCTGCGTGGTCGACGCCAAATATACCGAGTTGGCGGTCCGGGTGCTGCACGAAGCCTTCGGGCTTTCCAAGAAGGACGTAAAGCCTGAGTAAGGCCGAAGAGAAGCGTAGGGGCACCCCTTGTGGGTGCCCCTAAACAAGGCACCCCAAGGGGTGCCCTTAACACGCTCAGCCTTGCCGAAAGGGATGAAGTGAATGAGCTTGATCAAGTTGTACGATACGACGCTGAGGGACGGGACCCAAGGCGAAGATGTCTCCTTTCTGGTGGCGGACAAGATCCGCATCGCCCAGAAACTCGATGAACTGGGGGTTCATTACATCGAGGGCGGCTGGCCTGGCTCCAACCCCAAGGACATCGCCTTTTTCAAGGATATCAAGAAGGTCAGCCTCAAGCAGGCCAAGATTGCGGCCTTCGGGTCGACCCGCCGGGCCAAAACCACCCCGGCCAAGGACAACAATATCCAGACCCTGATTCAGGCTGAGCCCGATGTGGTGACGATTTTTGGAAAGACCTGGGATTTCCACGTCCACGAGGCGCTGCGCATCAGCCTGGAGGAAAATCTCGAGCTCATCCACGACTCCTTGGTCTATCTCAAAGAAAACGTTGCCGAGGTCATCTACGATGCCGAGCACTTCTTTGATGGCTACAAGGCCAATCCCGAATATGCCCTGAAGACCCTGCAGGCCGCCCAGCAGGCCGGTGTCGATTGCATCGTGCTCTGCGATACCAACGGCGGCACCATGCCCTATGAGATCCCGGCAATTCTGGCCGAGGTGAAAAAGGTCGTTTCCACCGATCTCGGCATCCACACCCACAATGACAGCGAATGCGCAGTCGCCAACTCGCTAATGGCGGTAGATCACGGCATCGTCCATGTCCAGGGAACGATCAACGGTTTCGGCGAGCGTTGCGGAAATGCCAATCTCTGCTCCATTCTGCCGGCACTGAGTCTGAAGATGGGCAAAGAGTGCGTCAGTGGTGAGCAACTTCGCAACCTGCGCCAGATCTCCCGCTACATCTATGAACTTGCCAACCTGGTGCCCAACAAGCACCAGGCTTACGTCGGCAACTCGGCCTTCGCTCACAAAGGGGGCGTTCATGTTTCCGCCATTCAGCGCCACCCTGAAACCTACGAGCATATCCGGCCTGAACTGGTCGGCAACCTGACCAGGGTCCTGGTTTCCGATCTGTCCGGTCGTTCGAATATTCTCGCTAAGGCCGAGCAGTTCAACATCAATCTCGACAGCAAGGATCCGGTCACAATGGAGATCCTTGAAGATCTCAAGGAGATGGAGAACAAGGGCTTTCAGTTTGAAGGCGCCGAAGCCTCTTTTGAGCTGATGATGCGCCGCGCCCTGGGCAACCTGCGGCACTTTTTCTCTGTCATCGGCTTTCGGGTCATCGACACCAAGCGCCATGAGGACGAGATGCCTCTATCCGAGGCGACAGTTCAGGTCAAGGTCGGTGGGCACATCGAACATACCGCCGCCGAGGGGGCCGGACCGGTCAATGCCCTGGATAACGCCCTGCGCAAGGCCCTTGAAAAGTTTTATCCGAACATCAAGGAGATGCGTCTGCTCGATTACAAGGTGCGGGTGCTGCCTGCAGGGAAGGGGACCGCTTCGGTGACCCGGGTGCTCATCGAATCGGGGGATAAAAACAGCCGCTGGGGCACAGTGGGGGTCAGTGATAACATCATCGCCGCCTCCTACCAGGCCTTGATCGATGCACTGCTCTACAAACTGATTCAGGACCAGGAGGCCAAGGCCTCGTGACCTCGCGGGCGGGGACCGGATTGTTGGTCACCCTGCTGGTTTTTTACCTGGTTTTTATCTGGAGCCGGGCGGTTCTTCCCAAGGAAGGCCCCCCGGCTTTTTTTATGGAAAAAGACCCGGGGATCTGGGTCGAGTTGGGGGAAGGATTTCCCTCTCCTGGAATTCATCAATTTTATGACGGTGTCTCTCCTTCGACCGTCATTGAAATGACGGGTGTGGCAATGGCGCCTGTTTTTAACGGCAACCTCAGCGAAAACCGCCCCCTGGTTTCCGGTGAACGCCTTGAAATTGTCCGATATTGGGGTAAAGTGATTGAAATAAAGCGGGATTTTATGCCTGCGGGGAGGCGCATTGCCCTTGGAGTGCCGTTGCATGTGGACCGCATGGCGATGGAAGACTGGCTGGTTTTACCGGGGGTTGGTGTGGTCACCGCCCAACGGATTGAAAAGAACCGCCAGCAGAATGGCGCTTTTTGTTCTCTGGAGGGACTCTCTCGGGTTAAGGGGGTGGGCAGAGGGCGAATCCGGGCATGGTCGGAATTTTTTTGAGCCATAGCTCCGGCTTTAAGTAGTCGAAAAATAAAGGAAAAATAAAAATAAGACCGGTCCGGTAATGATTGTTTGTCCTCTGCGGCATGATGTGGCACGTCTTGTGTAATATATATTTCCCGGAACAAGAAATAAGGGAGCAAAGACTGTTCACATAAACTGACCAAGGGGGAAACATCGATGAAATGCCCAAAATGCAGAGGTAGGATGTACGCAGAGAAGTATTATGATTTCGTACGCTCTTTTGATGCATGGAAGTGCTGTTCGTGTGGTGAGGTTCTCGATCCCACAATTCTTGCGAATCGGGCGCGTAATCAAAATCTGTTTCTCGGTTAACAAACAGATTTTATGACGAATTCAAGGGCCGGGGAACTCTAGTTCTCCGGCCTTTTCTGTGTTCGGTGTCCCGCGCTTGCCAACGGTTCTTAAATTGTTAGACTTTTAGCACCCTGTGAAACTGAATGGGCCCTCTGTGAGAGCCCCTTTTGGTGAAAGGTCTTGACGAGCCGTGATCAAAGAAAAAAACGAGCGTTCCCTGCCGGAGCCCCGGGAGCTTCTGGAGATTTACCGGGACATGTTCCGCATCCGGGAGTTTGAAGAATCCTGTCCCAAGCTTTACAGCGAGGGAAAGATGGGTGGCTTTCTGCACCTTTACAGCGGCCAGGAGGCGGTCGGTGTCGGGGTGGCCCATGCCATCAACGAAAGCGACTATATGGTCAGTGCCTATCGGGAGCATGGTCTGATTCTGGCCAAGGGCGCCCGGCCCGATAAGGTCATGGCCGAGTTGTTCGGCAAAGCCACCGGGGTCAGCCGGGGCAAGGGTGGCTCGATGCACATGTTTGATCCGGATTTGCGCTTCATGGGCGGTTACGGCATTGTCGGCGGGCATCTGCCCCTGGCGGTCGGAATCGGCTACGCCATACAGTATCGTGAAGACGACGAGGTCGTGGTTTGCCTGTTCGGTGACGGTGCCACCAACCAGGGGGTGTTTCACGAGGCGATGAACATGGCGGCGCTGTACCAGGTGCCAGTGGTGTTTGTCTGTGAAAACAACGGCTATGGTATCGGCACCAGTGTGACCCGCGCAAGTGCCGTCGAAGAGCTGTACAAAAAAAGCTGCGCCTATGAAACCCCGGGGGTGAGGGTGGATGGCATGGACGTGCTGGCTGTTTATGATGCCGTGCGCCAGGCGGTTCACAAGGCCCGTGGGGGTAAGGGGCCAACCTACATCGAGGCGATCACCTACCGTTTTCGTGGTCATTCCATCTCCGATCCCGGAACCTATCGCAGCGAGCAGGAAAAGAAAATCTGGCAGGAGCGCGACCCTATACCCAATTTCGCCGAATGGCTCCTTGCCCAGGAGCAGGCCAGGCCCGAGGATCTAAGGCTGATCGAAGAGCAGGAAAAGCAGTTGATCCGCCAAGCGATCGAATTTGCCGAGAAGAGCCCTGAGCCGGACCTGGACCAGTTGTGGACTGATGTGTATGTAGAATCCAGGGGCTAGGGGCGAAAGATCGTGAGTTCGGGGCCAAGTTGCCTTAAGATGGTCAGGAGTTGCACTATGCCGGAAATCACCTGTCGTGAAGCACTTAACCAGGCTCTGCGTGAAGAGATGGAGCGGGATCCCGCCGTCTTTATCATGGGCGAGGACGTTGGCCTTTACGAGGGCTCATTCAAGGTGAGTCGCGGGCTGCTGGCCAGGTTCGGAGAGCGAAGGGTGCTCGATACCCCGATCGCCGAGGCCGGGATCGTGGGCATGGCCTGCGGGGCGGCCATGGCAGGGTTGCGGCCCATTGCCGAGATGATGACGGTTAATTTCGCTATTGTCGCCATGGACCAGATCATGAATCATGCCGCGGTGATTCCTTATATGTTCGGGGGCCAGGTCAAGGTGCCCCTGACCATCCGTGCTCCCGGCGGCGCCGGGCATCAGCTTGGCGCCCAGCACTCCCATACCCTCGACGCCCTGTTCATGCACTGCCCCGGGGTGAGGGTGGTGGTCCCCTCAGTGCCCGCCGATGCCAAGGGCCTGCTGAAAAGTGCCATCCGCTCTGATGACCCGGTCCTGTTTCTTGAGCATGAAGGGCTTTACGCCGTCAAGGGGGAAGTCCCCGACAAAGAACATACGGTTGCGCTAGGGGTTGCCGATGTCAAACGACAGGGGCGGGATATCACCCTGATCGCGGTCTCCCGTATGGTCTACGTCTGCCTGGAGACCGCAGAAACCCTTGCCGCCGAGGGGATCGAGGCCGAGGTGGTCGATTTGCGCTGCCTCAACCCCCTCGATATGGTGACTGTGCTTAAATCGGTCGCCAAGACCCATCGTGCGGTGACGGTTGAGGAGTCATGGCTGACCGGTGGTTGGGGCGGAGAAGTTGCCGCCCGGATTATGGAGGACGCCTTCGACAGCCTCGATGGGCCGGTGTTGCGGGTCGGGGGCGCTGATGTGCCCATGCCCTATGCGCAGAACCTGGAGAAGGCAGCGATCCCGGATGTGGCCCAGGTCGTGGCGCGGGTTCGGGAACTTTTGTAATCGGCGACCTGCCAAAAGTTGCTCAGGGCGGGCAAGCAGGCGCCTGTGACGTTTTTATTCAAGGAGATGTTTCGTGTCGATTGAAATCAGCATGCCCAAACTCAGCGATACCATGGAAGAAGGCACCATTCTGAAGTGGCACATCAAGGAAGGTGACCGGGTTTCCCGGGGGGATATTATCGCTGAGGTCGAAACGGATAAGGCGGCCATGGAGATGGAGGCCTTCGACGATGGGGTCGTTGGAGCGTTGCGGGTCAAAGAAGGAGATGTGGTGGCGGTCGGTTCGATCATTGCGGTGCTGGATGTTGATTCACAAGGCAAAGAGCCCGAAGAGTCAGACCAGTCGGACCAGTCGGACCAGTCGGACCAGTCGGACCAGTCGGACCAGTCGGACCAGTCGGACCAGTCGGACCAGTCGGACCAGTCGGACCAGTCGGACCGGCCCGTTGAGTCCGAGCAGGCCGTTGGGCCCCCCGGCGCCGCCGGTATCTCACCTGCGGCTCGCAAGCTGGCGCGCGAAAAAGGGGTTAACATCGATACTATCCGGGGGACCGGCCCTGGCGGTCGCATCGTGCTGGCTGATGTGGAGCGGGCGGTAAAAGAACCTTTGCCCGCTACGGGGGGCCTCCCTTCTGAGCCTGCGGCGGGTGGGGGTAAGTCGGTGAAAATTCGTCGTATCGTCGCTCGGAAAATGGTCGAAAGTTGGCAGACCATTCCCCATTTTTTTGTGACCGTGGCAGTGGATATGACCGATATCATCCGCTTTCGCAAGGATCTTGGGGTCACAGTCAACGATTTTATCCTCGCCGCTACGGCCCGCTCCCTTCAGGAGCACCCCTGGGTGAACAGTTACTGGGTCGAGGGCGAGGCGGTGGAGCAACCGCTGGTTAGTATCGCTTTAGCCGTGGCCTCAGACCGCGGCCTCTACAACCCGGTTATCAGGGATTGTGCCGAACTCTCCCTCAAGGACATTTCCCACCGGGCTTCCGAACTTGCCGATCGGGCCCATCGTGGGAAGCTCAAGGCCGAGGATCTTGAGGGTGGAACCTTCACCATCTCAAACATGGGCATGCTCGGCGTCGAGTCGTTCAGCGCGATTATCACTCCGCCTCAAGCTGCGGTGCTGGCTGTGGGAACCATTCGCGGCGAGGTGATTGTCGATGAAAAGGGGGAGCCGGGAATTGCCCCCATGCTGCGCCTGACCCTGTCGGCCGACCACCGCATCCTCGATGGGGCCGATGCTGCGGAGTTCTTGGCCACCCTCAAGAGCTATCTCGAGGCCCCTGTGACCCTGGTTACCTGCCATTATGGCAAGGAAGAGAGTTGACCTGTGGAACAGTACCGATTAGCCCCAGAGCAACTGGCCTGGCGCTGCGATCCGGCGCAACTCGAGTTTGAATCGACCAGCTCGCTGCCGACCCTGGAGGGGACCATCGGCCAGGACCGGGCAGTGACCGCCATTGAGTTCGGCCTGGGTATCGGGGATAGCGGATTCAACATCTTTATTCTAGGTGAGCCGGGCACCGGGCGCTCCTCGACCATCAAGAAAATCCTCAAATCCCGTGCCGACAGGGAGGCTGAGCCCCCGGACTGGTGTTACCTCAACGATTTCAGTGACGGGACCCGCCCGACCTACCTGAAGCTTCCGGCCGGGCTGGGTGCCGAACTGCACAAGGATATGGAGAACCTGGTCGCTCGGCTGGCCGAGGAGATCCCCAAGGTTTTCGAGGGCAAAGAGTACGAACTACAGAAAAACGGCATCGCCAGCGAATACCAGGAGAAAAACAAGGAACTCTTTGAACAGCTCGAAGAGCAGGCCGGCGAGGAAGGATTTATCCTGCAGCGTTCGGTCAGTGGCATGGTGCTGGTGCCAACCCGTGACGGGCACCCGATCAGCCAGCAGGAATATGAAGATCTCCCCGAGCAGGAGCGGGCCGAACTCGATCGCAAGGGGACTGAACTGCAGGACCGGCTGAACCAGGTGTTGCGCCGGGTGCGGGATCTAGAAAAGGAGATGCGCGAAGCCACCGCCAAGATGGAGAAGCACTTGCTGCAGCGGGTCAGCGGGCACCTGTTTGAAGACCTCGAAAGCACATATCGCGAGCATAAGACGGTACTTGAGCATTTCGACCTGTGCAAAAAGGATATCCTTGATCGGGTTGATGAATTTCGTCCATCCCAGGGCCCCCAGATCAACCTGCCGGGGATCAAAATGGGCGCACAGGAACCTTCCTTCGACCGTTACCGGGTCAACCTGTTTATCGACAACGGGGCTCTTGAGGGCGCCCCGGTCGTCTACGAGGCCAACCCGACCTATTTTAACCTCTTTGGCCGTATCGAACACGTCATCCAGATGGGCAATGCCATCACCAATTTCACCATGGTCAAGCCTGGGGCTCTGCACAAGGCCAATGGCGGCTACCTGATTCTCGATTGCCGGGAGGTGCTCATCAACCTCTTCTCCTATGAGGCCCTCAAACGCTGCATCCGCAACGGTGAAATCAAGATAGAAGACATGGCCGAGCAGTTTCGACTGATCGCCACCGTGACCCTTAAGCCCCAGCCGATTCCTCTTAAGTGCAAGATTATCCTCATCGGCACCCCCATGCTCTACTACCTGCTGTACAATCTCGACAACGATTTCCGCAAATATTTCAAGGTCAAGGCTGATTTCGATCGAATGATGCGCAACACTTGGGAGAACGTGCAGCAGTATGCCCTGTTTGTGGCCGCCAAGTGCGAGGACGAAAATCTAAGGCACTTTAATCCCTCAGGGGTGGCGCGGCTCGTGGAATATTCGGCTCGCCTGATCGAAGACAAGGAGCGCCTCTCTTCGAGGTTTCTCGATATCGCCGACCTGATCCGCGAGGCTTCCTTCTACGCTGAGCAGGAGGGCCGTGCACTGGTCTCCGATCATCATGTCAATCTCGCCATCGAGGCCAAGGTCTATCGTTCAAACAAGGTCGAAGAACGTATCGAAGAACTGATCGAGGATGGCACGCTGCTGATTGACACCGAAGGAGAAGCGGTGGGACAGATCAACGGGTTGTCTGTCTTCATGCTCGGCGATTACGCCTTCGGACGGCCCTCGAGGCTGACGGTGCGCACCTACCTGGGCAAGGGCGGGGTGGTGAACATCGAGCGAGAGGTGAAGCTCTCAGGTCCCCTGCATGACAAGGGCGTGATGATTCTCTCGGGGTTTTTCGGCGAACGCTTCGCCCAGGACAAGCCCCTGGCCATGGCGGCTTCGATATGCTTCGAGCAGAACTACTCGGGGGTTGAAGGCGACAGCGCCTCTTCTGCCGAACTTTACGGCCTGCTCTCCTCTCTTGCCCAGCCCATCGGGGGGGCCAATGAGAAGATCGAGGGGTTCTATGCCGTGTGCAAGGCCAAGGGCTTGACCGGCGAGCAGGGGGTGATCATTCCGGCGCAAAATATCAAGAACCTCATGCTTCGCGATGAGGTCATCGAAGCCGTGACCGAAGGCAGGTTTCACGTTTGGGCAGTCTCTTCGGTGGATGAGGGGATTGAGTTGCTCACCGGGCTTCCAGCAGGCGAGCGGCTCGAAGATGGCAGTTGGCCCGAGGGGAGCATCAATGCCCGGGTCGACAAGCGGTTGCTGCAGATGGCCGAGGCGGTGCGGAAATTCGCCAAGGGGCCGGGCAAGAATAATAATGATTAATCAGGGGTTGCCTATGGCCCCTGATCGGTGAAAAAATTCTTCCATCCTCTTGTCAGATCAAAGAGGTTTGTGGTGAAATACGGGCTTGTTCTGCAATCTTTGGTCACCCCTGCCCTTGCGAGAGGATCGAAATCGCCATGTCCGCACAAACAACGCCAGTGACGCACTTTGCTCCCGCCGAGCGTGCCTGCTCCGACAAGCTCCGCCCCCAGATCGATCATTTTGCAAAGACCTCAATCACCAGCGCCCTGCTTGATTCCGTGCCAAGTCTCCTGATGGTGCTCAACGAACAGCGCCAGGTGGTTTATACCAACCGGGCCCTGGTCGATCTGCTCGGGGCCGAAGACGAGCGGATCCTCTACGGCCAGCGTCCGGGGGAACTTCTCGGCTGCAGCCAGGCCCTGGAGGCCGAGTCCGGCTGCGGCACCAGCGAGGCCTGTAAGAGCTGAAGGCCAGACCGAACTGCTCAACCTGCGGGTCTGGGTGAAGCCTCTCGAACATGCGGGCGAGAGTTTTTGTGTTTTTGCCGTCACCGACATCAGCCACGAGAAGCGGCGGCGCAACCTGGAGCAGATCTTTTTCCACGACGTACTCAATGTGGCAGGCAGTATCCGGGGTTTTGCCGAACTGCTGCGGGACTATGATCCCGAGGACAAGGTGGCCATATTCAATATGATCCACGCCACCTCCGAGCGGATTATCGAGGAGATCGAGGCCCAGCGGGCCCTGATGGAGGCAGAGACCGGCGAACTGGCAGTGAGTAACGAACTTCTCAGTTCGCGTATGGTCCTGGGGAAGATCACCCAACTTTATGCGCACCATGATGCCTGCCGGGAGCGAACCCTGGCGATTGCTCCCGATGCAGAAGAGGTCGTTTTTGCAAGCGACCCCGTGCTGCTCGGCAGGGTGTTTGGCAACATGGTGAAAAACGCCCTGGAGGCCGCTCAGCCAGGGGCGACTGTGACGTTGGGGGCGCGCAGGGAGGGGACCCAGGCCGAGTTCTGGGTGCATAACCCGGGGGTCATCAGGGCCGATGATCAGGCCCAGATATTTCGCCGCTCTTTTTCGACCAAAGGGCGCAGCAGGGGGCTGGGGACCTACAGCATGAAGCTGCTCAGCGAAAAGCTGGGCGGGCAGGTTGGTTTTGAGAGTACTGAAGGCAGCGGAACAACCTTCTTCGCTCGTTATCCCTTGAATGAAAACTAAACGCCCAAGGGCAGATCCGGGGTGGGCAGGTAGCAGGATCAAAGGCGGGCTAGTGGACCGCCTTTGTTGTCGGTGGAGAATCTGGCGGTGGCCAGGCCCATGGGCTCATAGCGCAGGAGCAAGGGGGCTCTTTATTCCTGCGATCGCAATCGCTCTTGGCGCGCCAGGGGCTGCGCGTGCCCCTCTTCGTCCAGGCGCACAAAAGTGATCCGGGTCGTAAAGACCTTGGTCTCCTCGGTTGCCCCGGGAGCGTCGGCAAAGACCTCGACAGCGTAGGTGATCGACGAGTTGCCCTGCTGGCGGGGCAGGATGTTGAAGCGCAGGATCGAGCCGTTAAGCACCCGGTGCTTGAACTGGATGTCGTCCATGGCGATGGTGACCAGGGTGCAGCCGGAAAAATCCCGGGAGGCGACCAGCCAGGCATATTCGTCCACCCATTTGAGCATGGCCCCGCCGAACAAATATCCGTGATGATTAAGGTGTTCCGGCCTGACGATAGTGAAGTTGTCCATGATCCTCCTTGGTGCAATTAACGCCCGTTGTAGATGGGGCCACCCTGCTCGTGGTAGCTGCGCAGCACCTCCCGGGCCTGCTCGCGGCACAGATCGCGCTGGACTCGTATGCCTCTGTCGGTCATCTCCTTGACCCAGTCGGCCACCTTGGGGCCTTCGTCAAATCCGATGTTGCGGGCATCTTCGTCTCGGGCACCGCAAACCAACGATACCACACCGGACCAGGGGATGGCGCCAAGGCACATGGCGCAGGGTTCTGCACTGGTGACCAGTTCGAACTCCATGGCATCGTCCCGTCTCAGGTTGAAAGTTCCGAGTTTCTGCTGGGCGATGGCCAGGGCGAGGATCTCGGCATGGGCCACCGAGCAGTTGCTGCTGACCACCATGTTGATGCCCGGGGCGATAAGTCGCCCGGTCTCCAGTTCAAAAACCCCTGCAGCAAAAGGCCCTCCGGTGCCCCGGATGACATTTTGCCGAGCCAGTTCGACGACAAGAGCCATGCGGTCTTCAACTTTTTTAAAGGTTGAAGGATGCGCGGCAATATAGACGTCCACCCAGTCGGGAAGGGATAATTGTATGTGCGGCCAGGGCATTATGTTTTAGTACCTGAAATGTTTGATCTGTTCGCCTTTTTCACCAAGTTCGGTCATCGCTTCGATGCCGATCTGCAGGTGAATGTCGGCCCAGCGTTCGGTCACCTGGGCGTCCGATTCTTCGGTCTTGACTCCCTCGGGGGTGACCGGCATATCCGAGACCAGCAGCAGCGCACCGCGGGCGATCTCGTTGTGGTGCCCGACCATGAGGATGGTGGCGGTTTCCATGTCGATGGCGATGCAGGTCATGCGCCTGAGCTTGTCAAGAAAGACCTGGTCATGTTCCCATAGCCTGCGGTTGGTGGTATAAACGACACCGGTCCGGTATTCGTGCCCTTCGGCGACGATCTTTTCGGAAACAAACTTGTGCAGCTTGAAAGAGGGCAGGGCCGGCACCTCCGGGGGAAAGTAATCGTTGCTGGTCCCCTCGCCCCGAATGGCGGCTATGGGCAGTATGAAGTGACCGATTTCGGTACTGTTTTTCAACCCCCCGCATTTGCCAAGAAAAAGCACTCCCTTGGGCTGACAGGCGATGAGCAGATCCATGATGGTGGCCGCATTGGCCGAGCCGATGCCGAAGTTGATCATGGTCAGGCCATGGGCATTGGTCGCAGCTTGCATCGGCTTGTCTTCACCACGGATCTCGCAGTCGAACATGTTTGCGAACCTGCTGAGGTAATATCGAAAATTCGTCAGCAGAATATGGCTGCCGAACTCTTCGAGGGGCATCCCGGTATAGCGGGGCAGCCAGTTCCTTGCGATTTCGAGACGTTCTGGCATGCTGTCATGACCTCCGGGGATGCAGGGTGAGACCTTGCCGGTGCTTTACAAAATACGCGTGTAATGTTATCAGCTTAGACAGACCTTAAACAAGGAGAAAGACATGCCGGGCCTACTGATTCGTTGGTTCATCCTCACCTTGGCCATTCTGGCCGCAGCCTATGTTCTCGACGGCATTGAGGTTGCCGGGTTCTTTTCGGCTTTTTTAGCCGCAGCTATGCTCGGCATTCTAAATGCCTTTTTCCGCCCCATCCTGCTGATCTTGACCCTGCCGGTCAATATCCTCAGCCTGGGGCTTTTTACCTTTGTGATCAACGCCCTGATGCTGATGATGGCCTCAGGGGTGATCGGAGGTTTCAGCGTGCACGGGTTCTGGCCCGCGGTTTTGGGGTCTCTGATTATCAGCCTGGTCAGCTGGGGGCTGACCTCTCTGGTCAGCGATCGGGGGCGGATCGAGGTGATCAGCCTGCATCGCCGCGGGGGGCGCTGGGAGTAGGTTTGCTCCTCCGTGTCCCCTGGGTAGTTCAAGGGCGCTGGCCTGGCTGTAAAAAGCACGCTTCCGGATGTGGCCGTGTCTTTCGAGCCTCCTGCTCCTCTTCTGATGTCTCAGCGGGGCAGAGCTTTCCTATTAATTCTACTGCATTTCCCCCCCTCAATTATCCAAGCGCTCGTTTTTGCTGTGCCGTACGCCCTGGGCTCCCAGTCCTTCTTGACAGGTTAGGTTTTGTAGATATGATTGCAGTAAGACGTGTAAGTTGTTGTGAAATAAAGGCTTTGTGCCATCTGCAAGCGTTCCGTTTAAACCCTGTCAGTTCAGGGGATGGCTTGATATTAAGCCGATCCCCTGGAGACGAAGAGGAGTACATAATGAACGTTTTCGATTTTGCCATAGATATAGAGCGTAGTGGAATGGAGTATTTTAAGCGACTGTCCAAGAAACACAGCCACGCCGGGATCAAGCGGATTTTTTCCATGATGGCGGCAGATGAGAAAAAGCTTATGGAGAAGTTCCAGGCGATGAAGGCTTCTGCTCAGGCCACCATGATGGAGGATTCCCGGGCCCTTGACACCTCTACAAATGTTTTTACCAACCTGGCTGGGCAGGATGCACTGGCTTTGGGGTTGGCGAACGATCTGGATGCCTATAATTATGTCATGGAGATTGAAAGGGAGATCTGCCGCCTATATGAGAGCGCCGCGGCCAAGGAGACAAATACCGATGCCAAAAGGCTCTTGCTGAAAATCGCCGCAGAAGAACGCCGTGAACTCGAAAGCCTCAACAATATTTATGATTTTGTCAATGCTCCCAATGAATTTTTGGCCTGGGGCGAATTCAGCAACCTCGGCGAGTTTCATAATTTCGGTCGCGACGAGGGCTGAGGCCGGATCAAAGTGATCTGCTCAAGTTTTTTTATTTGAAGTGGTTAATTTTTGTCAAGATCATGGTAAGCTGAAGTTAGGGAGGCGGAGCGGTTTATCGGGCTATACATGCAAAACTGGATCGGTGGCGTGGACCGGTCGTTAGTGGTGTGGTCTGAAGTGTGGATGCCGGTGGCCCGGGAAAGAGAGGACAGGTATGGGATACGTCAGTCAATGGAAGGACAGACAGGTTCCTCTGTTCACCTACCGCTCCAACGGATCGCTGAAATCCGGCATGGATCACGTGATCAATTTCGTTATTGCGGTGCTGGTGATTTTTATGGCCCTGCTGGTTCTTTGGCCGGCTCTGGTTTATATGGTGGCCAAAGTGCTGCTGGGGTAAAACCTCAAAAAGGAGTACCTTAAAACAAAAAGTTTTTTTCAGCTAAGACATCGCTCCGCCGGGGGGGGAAATGAAAACTTGGATTAACCGGGACTTTTCCCGGTTTTTTTCCGTCTGCTCCCGGCGCAAAAAGCGTTGAAAGGCAGTGATGACGCCATGAATAAATACTCGATTCAGGCTCTATTGGTGATGATGATCATTTTTCTGGGGGGGTGTCTGGGATCATCCCCGTCACCCCACCCCTTGCTCGAGCGGGACTTTCTGGCGATGAGCGATGCCGAACTGCTCGAATACCATGCCTTGCTTGATGCAGAAATCAAACGCCTCCAGGCCCCAAAGGGAAGCACCTCGGTGGGCTTTGGCCTTGGCGCGGGAAGTTCGGGGAGTTCAGTCGGTGTAGGAGTCGGCGTGACCCAATGGCAAAGGGGCGGTGACGCCAGCGTCGAGCTGCAAAAAAGACATGAGGCGGTTCGCCGGGAATTACTGGCTCGGGGGCAGCCTCTTCCCTGACGGATTATCGGTTCTCTTCACGTTGCGGCGATCGAGGCTCCTGGCGTTCCAGAACTGTGCGGCGCCCTCGTGAACGGGGGGGGCGATCGTGATCAATGCCCTCTCGACGGACATGGCTGCAGCGCTACTTTCGAGCGCCGGCATGGCGGCAAGCCCCTCGGGGCTGAAGATCCTTTCGAGGGCCGTGCGGACGTTTTGCGGGGAGACATGCTTTCCGGCGACCCAGAGGGCGCTGTCCTGAAAGGTCTGCACCGGGGCGTCGATCCCTCGGTAAGTGCCGGCGGGAATAGTCACCGCCGAATAAAAGGGATAGTCCTCAAAAAATCCTTCAGCAGTGCCGCTCTGCCAGGTGTCGAGGATCTTGATCTTGCTGCCCGCGGCGGCCTGCTTGACCGCAGTGTTGGGGACTCCGGAAAAGACCCAGAACGCATCGATGCGTCCTTCGGCAAGAGCGGACGCTGCCTTGCTGTAGCCGATATAGTCCACCTTCATGAACTCCCACAGGCCCAGGGTTCCGAAATAACGCTGAGCGGCGGCTGCTGCACCCGAGCCTGCGCCGCCTACGGCCACCCGTTTGCCCTTAAGGTCGGTCAAGTCGTCGATACCGCTATCGGCGAGGGTGACCAGATGGGCAGGGGCGCCGTAAAGATAGGCCAGGGCACGAAGGTTTTTATACTGGCGGCTGTCCTTAGGCATATTGCCGGTGCGGGCCAAAAAGGCGTCACCAGCGTAGGCGATGGCGAAATCGGCATCGCCGGATTGAATCCGGAAGATGTTTTCGACCGAGCCAGCTGAAGCGATATCGGAAACCGCGATGGTCTGAGCCTGCGAGAGCTGTTTCGACATTGCCTGAGCAAAAACCTGGAAGGTGCCGCCGTCGGGGCCGCCGGAAAAGGTCAAGCGGGTTTTGGCAGCCTCGCCGGTTCGCGGCAGCAACGCGGCAACCAGAGCCAGGGCCAGCAGAAGATGGGGCAGATAGCGGGGCAAGCGAAGCATAGGGTTTCCTCAAAAAACGGGAACCATGGACAGATGCTGTTTCCGGAGCAGGGTTTGGCTCGGTCCGGCAAAGCCATTTAGCTTAGGTTAAGCTACACCCAAATGGATTTCAGTGCAACGGGCCGAACGGGTTCCGGCGGAGAGCGAATGCCCCGAGTCCGCCCGCCTGGGGCCGCAGCGTGGTGGTCTGGTGAGGTTCAGTCAGGCAGCGGAACCACGAACACCGGTCGCCGGGACCTGCGCAGAACCTTCTCTGCCACGCTGCCCAAAAAGGTGTGCGCAATGGCGCCCTTGCCGTGGGTGCCCATGACGATGACATCGGCCTCGAGGCGATCCGCTGCCTCCAGGATTTCGGAGACCGGGTGGCCGTGGAGCACTTCGATGTTGGCGAGATTCTTGAAGTCCTCGGGATGATCCGCCAGTTCCTCGCGGGCAAAAGTTTCCAGCTCCTGTTTGATTTCCGCGCGTGCCTCTTCCTCATGCTGCGATTCGAACTTTTCCAGGGTGCCTTCGCCCATGACTGAGGCGACGTAGCTGCGAAAGCCTGCGTCGATTTCAGGGACTATGTGCAGCAGGTGGATTTTTGCCTTTGACTGTCTGGCAAGGATCACGGCGTGTTTGAAGGCATGCTCGGAGTTCGGAGTCAGGTCGGTTGTGATCAGGATGTTTTTGTAATTCGGCAGCATGATTTCCTCCCCGTGAAGACTTCAGAGTTTCTTTAATCGTCAAGTCTTGAAGATAGTTTACAATAAAGTTGATTCTGACTCAGGATTGTCCTGTAAGAATTTTTCTATCGCTCCGTTTCGCCCCCAAGGGCAAAAAAACTTTGCCTCAGAGGCACAGAGACACAGAGTTTTTACCAGCCAATTTGCCAAAAACAGGGCTTTCTCTGTGCCTCTGAGTCTCGAGTGAGCGAAGCGAGTGGGTGGCAAAAACAATCCAGGACACTGATATGGCTGTGAACACAGCAGAGGGGAGGCCATGCCTCCCCTCTGCTGTTTTGTGGTTGTTCCGGTCAATATCCCTTGAGGTGATCGATATATTCGGGCAGGAAGAGTGAGATCTGCGGGATATAGGTGATCAGAATCAGGAAGACCAGCAGGATCAGCAGCCAGGGCAACGCGGCACGCAGCACCCAGGTTATATTCTCTCCCGTGATGCCGGCTGTGACGAACAGGTTGAGGCCGACCGGTGGGGTGATCATCCCGATCTCCATGTTGACGACCATGATGACCCCGAGGTGGATCGGGTCGATCCCCAGTTGGACAGCGATGGGAAAGAGGATCGGAGCCATGATCAGCAGAATGGCCGAAGGTTCCATGAAGTTTCCTGCGATCAGCAGCAGGATATTGACAACGACCAGGAACCCCCATGCGGGCAATCCCCAACCGACGATGATCTCGGCAATATGGTGAGGAATACGCTCGGTGGTCAGCACATGGGCAAAGAGCATGGCATTGCCGATGATGAACAGGAGCATGATGGAGACCTTGGAGGCATCCCTGAAGACCTTGTGCGTGTCTTGGCAGTCGAATCGCTTTCGTTGACCCGCCATGGCACACCTTTGAGCGGGCCCATATCGCGGTAGACGAAAATCGCAATCAGGTAGGCGTAAACGGCGGATACGGCTGCTGAGTCACTGCGACCATCATAGTTACCAGTAAAACCTTATTCTTTACCATTTGCCCCTCCTTTTTTCGGGGGGGGGGGACCAATGTCGCTACAGCAGCAACATTTCATTTGGTTAAACGGCTTTGTCGCACCCAGCAGGTAGCCTCAACCAGGCACACCCGATAATCAGGTGCTGGGGCCAATTTCGGCCATGTTTTCCGAGGTGGGAACGTTGGCGTTTAACCCTATTTTATGTTTTGCGCACCGTTTGTCAGCGCAGGATGCAATGGGCCGGTTTATTGGGGTAGGGACCTATCGTCGCGAAACAGTCGGCCTAAAAAGCCAAAAATCTTTTTGATCCCGGACCATATTCTCGGTAACAGCCAGATCATAAAGACAATAAAGACAATCAGCAGGGCGAGGAAGACCCACGGGTAGTTGAGGGCCAGAAGCAGGCCGCCGACCACCGAGACGTCCTCGGCCAGCGAGGTGACCCAGTTGCTGACCGGTTCGGGGGAGGTGTTGATGATGACCCGTCCCCCGGCCTTGGTTGCGTGAGTCGCTGCAGCAAGTCCGCCGCCTCCGAGGGCCGCAGCTAAGGTGAGGGCGGGAGAGACATCACCCACCGCCCCGGCAGCCAGTAAAGCGCCTGCCGGGATTCGGATGAAGGTCTGCAGGCTGTCCCAGCCGGTATCGACGCCGGGGATTTTATCTGTGACAAACTCCACCATGTACATCGCCCCTGCCACCAGCAGGACCAGGGGGTCCATGAGGATCTCCAGGTCGGGAGGGAGGGTCATGTGCCCGGTGGTGCCCAGCAGACCCAGAACCAGAATGGCGGCGTAGAGGTTGATGCCGCTGGCCCAGGCGACTCCCATGGTCAGGGCGATAATGCTGGTGATGTGATCGAGTTGTTCCATGTGATCCCCCGCTGGGTTTGGCTTCCTCGCAGATTTAATGCGGCAAGGCGCAGGTGGTTGATGGTTGAATTTAGAGTAACTTTAACAATATAGCATAGTTTGCCCCTTCTGCGCAGTTGCGGGTAAGGCAAGATTTTCTGGCAGGTTGATTTTAATCGAAAAGATTTGGTATCATGCGAACTTCAGAGGGAAACTGAGCGCTGGGGTCAGAGCTGGATTGGCTGGGCGGTCGTTTCTTGACAAGAGGTTGTTCCGTTATTAAATTACCGACAAAAATTTCCAGCGGAGGTTTGCAATATGCCTGTTTACGAATATCAGTGTGACGAATGCGGAGTCGTGTTTGAGGCTCGCCAGAAGTTTTCCGATGCGCCTTTGACCGAATGCCGCGAGTGTAGTGGGTCGGTTAAAAAAATCATCTCTCAGACGGCTTTTTCCCTTAAGGGGGGGGGATGGTATCAGCAGGGTTATGGCGGTGGCGCGGCCGCAAAGCCTGCCGCCTGTCCTTCGGCGGGTGCCACGGGAGGCTGTGGTGGCTGTCCGAAGGCTGTCAACGAATAAAAAATTCCCCGGTTCTCTGGACCGGGGATTTTTTTTTGCTCTTTGTTGATGATGTATCAGAGGGCCTGGGCAAAGGGAGGGGCAAAGCCGCCGGCAAGAACCGGTCTGGCGAAAAAACTTTCCTTTCGGGGGTGGAGTTCGACCCTGTTGCGTCCGTTGTGCTTGGCGGTGTACAGGGCCGCGTCGGCTTCGGCGATGATCTGTGAGGGGCTGAGGGTTTCATTTCGATTCACCGAGCGGATACCGATGCTCACCGTAACCGGCCTCGGAATCGTGAGCGCTTCACTGGTCAGGGACGAGATGCGGGAGCGGACGCGCTCGGCCACCCGGTGGGCTGCTGCGGCCGTGGCTCCGGGCATTAACAGGGCGAATTCCTCGCCTCCGTAGCGGCAGGCGGTGTCGGGCTTGCGAATACTCTGCTGGAGGGTGGCCGCCACTTTTCGAAGGACTGCGTCCCCTGCCGGGTGTCCAAAGGTGTCGTTGATCTGCTTGAAATGGTCCAGGTCAAGGATCAGCAGTGAAAATGGCTCGCCGGTGCGTGTGCAGCGAGCAGACTCCTTGTCTAGTGTCATGTTGAAGAAGCGTCGGTTATATAATCCCGTCAGGTCGTCAGTCATCGTCTGGCGGGACAGCAGGTCGTTGGCCTGACGCAACTGCTCCAGGCGCCTCTTGTTCTCCAGGGAGCGGCGGATGCGCAGTTCGGCTTCCTTGGGGGAGGTCCTGTAGCTCAGGCAATCATTGGCCCCGGCCTCCAGGCCGAGAATTCTGCTCTCTTCGCATTCCTCTGATGAAAATGCCAGGACCGGGACATCGATCCATTCGGATTTTTGGGTCAGTCTTCTTAGCCAGTCAAATCCCTGCTTCGAAAATTGCCGGGCTCCGTAAAAAATCATATCCACGGGATAG
This sequence comes from uncultured Desulfuromonadales bacterium, assembly GCA_945787465.1. Lineage (GTDB taxonomy): Bacteria > Desulfobacterota > Desulfuromonadia > Desulfuromonadales > Trichloromonadaceae > CALZIZ01. The sequence continues at coordinate 51,285 of CALZIZ010000027.1, read as the reverse complement.
CCGGGCAGTCGCTCCAGGGCTTTCGGGTCATCATTGGTGCTGCAGAGAGTCTGGGTGAAAATCCCGGTCGACTCGATAATTCCAGAAATAGCCCTGCAGTGATCTTTCGATTCTCCAATAATGAGGCTGGTTGCAGTCATGGCAGATCCTTTTCTCATATCGTCTTTTAATCCAGTGGTCATTTTTTTCTAAATATCTGTTTTTGTTGTTTGTTAAGTGTTTGAAACTGAGAAATGCATTGAACATGCCAGGTTCATTCTGCTGCTGTTTTTTTGTTGATGGTCGTGATTGCAGATACCTTTTGGGGTTTGCAAGTGCCCGAAAAAATGCAACAAAACCCTTGGGTTTGAGGGGGCTTTGGTTTTTTGCTGCGGAGGAGGGGGCTGTTTGCAATGAGTCTTGGCCGGGATAAGGGTCGTCGTATTTTTGACACTTTTGCCTGTTGTCGGAAAATGCCTGGTTTTGGCCCTGGGGGAGCCGTGATTTTGACTCTTTGCCTTGACCCGTGAAATCGGGGGGCGATCATTTCGTTCTGGTTGGTCAGATTCACTCGAACAGCACAGTTATGTATACCATTTATCTGCCCTTTACAATCTCATACCCCTTGCGTATAGTTTCGGTTTAACCCCGGGTCGGCACCTCGATTCTGCTGGTTCGGGCTCACATCACGGGAGGTGTTAGCGGTGAACAATATTATTGATGGTAAAGCGATTGCAGCCCAGCTGCGGGAAAAAATTGCAGCGGACACGGCTGAATTGAAGGCCCAGGGAACCACCCCGGGGCTGGCTGTGGTGCTGGTCGGAGAGGACCCGGCCAGCCGGGTGTACGTGTCGATGAAGGAGAAGGCTTGTGCCCAGGCCGGGATTTTCTCCGATGAGCACAAACTGCCGGCAGAGACCACCGAAGCTCAGTTGCTGGCGTTGATCGACGAATTAAACCAGGATCAGCGGATCGACGGAATTCTGGTCCAGTTGCCCCTGCCCGGGCATATTGACGAAAACAAGGTGCTCGAGGCGATATCGCCAAATAAGGACGTCGACGGGTTTCATCCCTACAACGTCGGTCGCCTGGCTACCGGAAGCCCCCTGTTCCAGCCCTGCACTCCCTACGGGGTGATGAAGATGCTTGAGGTTTCCGGCGTCGATTTGACCGGCAAGGAAGTCGTGATCGTCGGCCGCTCCAACATTGTCGGCAAGCCCGTGGCCCTGATGTGCCTGGCCAAGCATGCCACGGTGACGATTTGTCACTCCCGCACCAAAGATCTTCCCGAGCAGGTTCGGCGTGCCGATGTGGTCATTGCCGCCGTCGGGCGCCCCGAAATGATCAAAGGCGACTGGATCAAGGAAGGCGCGGTGGTGATCGACGTCGGGGTAAACCGGGTCGGAGAGAAGAAGCTGGTCGGCGACGTGGAGTTCGCCTCTGCAAAGGAGCGGGCCAGCGCCATCACCCCGGTTCCGGGTGGAGTCGGGCCCATGACCATCACCATGCTGCTTTACAACACGGTCGAAAGCGCCAAGCGGCGCGCATCTGCCCAGTAAGAAGTCGACGATAAAAACGCCCGAAGCAGCAATTCTGCTTCGGGCGTTGCTTTTCAAACCGCCGGACCTTGTTTATACTTTCTCTGGCTCCTGGCTCCTGGCTCCTGGCTCACGATTTCATTATGATTATAAGCGAACAAAAAACCAAACAAGAGTTGCTCGAGCTCCTCGACGGCATGGACCGGTTGTTTCTGGTCGGTTGCGGCGCTTGCGCCACCGCCTGTAAGGCTGGCGGCGAGGATGAGGTTTTTCAGCTGCAGGAGTGGCTCGGTGGCGAAGGCAAGCAGGTCTGCGGAAGCCTGGTGATCGAAGAGGCCTGCCATATCATGCGCGCCGCCCGCGACCTGCGCCAGCACCGCTCGGCGATCGACGAGGCCGATGCCTTGCTGGTGCTGGCCTGCGGCGCCGGCATCCAGTCCCTTTCCAGTGCCACCGACAAACGTGTGGTCGGGGGGCTGAACTCCTTGTTTCTCGGTAACGTTCGGCGCTTCGGCCAGTATGAAGAAAAATGTTCCTTGTGCGGGGAATGCATTCTAAACGAAACGGCCAGCATCTGCCCGGTGACCAATTGTGCCAAGGGTCTGCTCAACGGCCCCTGCGGCGGCATGGAGGAGGGCAAGTGCGAAGCCAACCGTGAGCTCGACTGTGCTTGGCACCTGATTTTCGAACGCCTGAAAAAACAGAACCGCAAAGGGGTGTTCTCCCGTATCGTGGCTCCCAAAAACTGGAGCAAGACCGGCAAGCCGGGCAGGCATAAAGTTTAACAGGCAATTTTGAATTGAGTTTACCGATGTCGTTGCTTGAACAAAAACTGGCTGCCGGAGAGTTTGTTGTGACTGCGGAAATCGCGCCTCCCAAAGGAGTCGAGACTTGCGGCGAACTGCAAAAGGCAAAGGCCCTGACTGGAGTCACCGCGGTCAACGTCACCGACAATCAGGGGGCCAATATGCGCATGAGTGCCCTGGCGATGGCGGCGCTGTTGGTGCGTGAAGGGGTCGAGCCGATCTACCAGTTGACCTGCCGCGACCGCAACCGCATGGCTCTTCAGTCCGACCTTCTGGGCGCTGCCGCCCTGGGAATCGAAAATCTTCTGGTGCTCTCCGGTGACCACGTGCGCTTCGGTGACCACCCCGGATCCAGGGTTGTTTTTGACCTCGACTCGGTTCAACTGCTCCAGGTTTTGGGGGCGTTGGGGGAGGGGCGGGATATGGTCGGCAAGCCTCTGAGGGGCCTGCCCCGTTTTTTTACCGGGGCGGCAGTCACCCCTGAGGCGGAACCGTTCGAGTTGATGTTCCAGAAATTCAGCAAGAAGGTCGAGGCTCAGGCGCGGTTTTTTCAAACCCAGGCTGTTTTCAATCCCCTGAAGCTTGAGCAGTTCATGGATGCGGCCCGGCAGGCCGGACGCCCCGTTCTGCTTGGCGTGCTTTTGCTCAAAAGCCCCAAAATGGCCCGTTTCTTAAACGAAAATATCCCCGGCGTACGGGTTCCGCAGGAGCTTATTGCCAGGCTCGAATCAGCTGCGGACCCCCTGGCAGAAGGGGTGGCCATTGCCCGGGACATGGTCGGGCACGCCCGCCGGCTATGCCAGGGGGTTCACCTGATGACCCTCGGTCATGAGGAGCGGATCCCGGAAATTCTGGGATAGTTCTGAGTGCTGAGTTTTTAGTTTTTAGGATTGCCCTTAATTCAAAATTAAAAATTCAGAATTTACAATGGCCTTTCACTTGAGGAGGAGACATGCTGAAACAGACCCCGCTTAATGCTGCCCACAGAAAGCTCGGGGCCCGCATGGTCGAATTCGGCGGCTGGGATATGCCGGTTCAATACCGGGGGGTTATCGATGAGCATCTTGCCGTGCGCAATGCCGCCGGGCTTTTTGATGTCTCCCACATGGGGGAAATCGAAGTCAAGGGCAAGGGCGCCCTGGCCCTCATCCAGGAGCTGACCGTGAATGACGCCTCTCGGCTCAGCAACGGACAGGTGCAGTACAGTGCCATGTGCTATCCCCACGGCGGCGTCGTCGATGATGTCACCCTCTACCGCTTCGATGCAGAGCATTACATGTTCTGCGTCAATGCCGCCAACATCGAAAAGGACTTCGCCTGGATGGAAGAGGTTCTCGAGGAGGGTGACTTTGCCGATGTGACCTTGCACAATGTCAGCGACCAGTTTGCCCAGCTTGCCCTGCAGGGCCCGGCTGCCGATGGTATTCTGGCCCGGTTGACCGATACCGACCTGTCCCGGATCGCCTTTTATCACTTTTACGAGGGCCTGGTGGCCGGTGTGCCGGTCATTATCTCTCGCACAGGCTATACCGGCTCTGGAGGGTTCGAGCTGTATTTTGCCCCGGAATTCGCTGAACAGCTTTGGACTTCGCTGCTCGAGGCTGGGGCCGCGGATGGCCTCGAACCGGTCGGCCTTGGCGCCCGGGACACCCTGCGCCTGGAGATGAAATACGCCCTCTACGGTCATGAGCTCAGTCCCGAAATCAGCCCCCTCGAAGCTGGCCTGGGCTGGATAACCAAGCTCGACAAGCCGAGCTTTATCGGCAAGGAAGCCCTGGTTAAAATGCGCCAGCAGGGGGTGCCCCGCCGTCTGGTCGCCTTCTCGCTGACCGAAGCCGGGGTGCCTCGTGCCGAGTATCCCGTCTTCGCCGGCGACCGGCAGGTCGGTGTTGTGACCAGCGGAACCATGTCGCCCTCGCTGAGAGTTGGTATTGGTCTGGCCCTTGTCGACGCTGACCATGCCGCTCTGGGCACCGAACTGCTCATCGGTATCCGTTCGCGAAAGGTCAAAGCCGAAATCGTCAAGCCCCCGTTTGTAAAAGTCGACAATTGACCCTGTCCTGTAAACTGCAGGGACTCGCCTGCTCCCTGCCTTTGTATGTGGAGGATGATCATGGAATTTCCGGAGGAATTGAAGTACACCGAAGAGCACGAATGGGTTCTGGTCGAGGACAATGAGATGGCCCTGATCGGGATTTCCGATTTCGCCCAGGACTCCCTGGGGGATATCGTTTTTGTCGAACTGCCTGAAGTCGGCACCGTTCTCGAAGATGGCAAGCCGTTCGGGGTGGTCGAGTCGGTAAAGGCCGTCTCCGACATCTATGCCCCGATTTCCGGGGAGGTGATCGAGGTCAACGAGGAGCTTGTCGATGCTCCCGAGACCATCAATACCTCTCCTTACGAGGATGGCTGGATGATCAAGGTGCGCATTGCCGATGCGGCCCAGCTTAAAGACCTGATGGATGCCGACGCCTACCAGGCCTTTGTCGAGGAGCAGGAATAGGCCGCATCCCAGGAGATATGTCATGCGCTACATTCCCCACACCGAAGAGGATATCCGGCAGATGCTGGAGACCGTCGGGGTCGATTCCGTAAAGGAGTTGTTTGCCACGGTGCCGGATTCGGTTCGTCTGCAACGGCCCCTGAATCTGGCTTCCGCCCTCTCGGAAACCGAACTGGTTAAAGAACTTAAACGGCTTGCCGCCGCCAATGCCACCTGCGAAACCCATTTGAGTTTTCTCGGCGGCGGAGCATACCAGCATTTCATCCCTGCGGTCGTCGATCATCTTATCTCGCGCAGCGAATTCTACACCGCCTACACCCCCTACCAGCCGGAAATCAGCCAGGGCACCTTGCAGGCGATTTTCGAGTACCAGACCCTGGTTTGCCAGTTGACCGGGATGGAGGTGGCCAACGCCTCGATGTATGATGGAGCTTCGGCCTGCGCCGAAGCGGTGCTGATGGCGGCCCGGGCGAGCCGGCGCAACCGGGTGCTGATCTCTGCCGCGGTGCATCCCGAATACCGCGAGACGGTTGAAACCTACTGCCGGTATCTCGAGATCGAATTGGCCGAGATTCCCGTCGGGGCCGACGGTCGTACCGACCAGGCGGCGCTCGAGGCCGCTCTGGACAGCGATACCGCTGCAATGATCAGCGGCTACCCGAATTTTTTCGGGGTTATCGAAGACCTCGCCGCCCAGGCCCAGGCAGCCCACAACTGTGGGGCGCGCCTGGTGGCTGCTGTTCAGGAGCCGATTTCCCTCGGTTTGCTCAAATCCCCCGGTGAGCTCGGCGCCGACATCGTCGTCGGCGAGGGGCAGAGCTTTGGCATCCCCGTCGCTTACGGTGGCCCCTACCTGGGGTTCTTTGCCTCGCGCAAGAAGGATGTGCGCTCCATGCCCGGGCGGCTGGTGGGGCAGACCCTCGACCAGGAAGGCCGCCGCGGTTTCGTGCTGACCCTGGCAACCCGCGAGCAACACATTCGGCGGGAGAAGGCGACCTCCAACATCTGCTCCAACGAAGGGCTCTGCGCGTTGATGGCGACGGTCTATCTTTCGCTGCTGGGCAAAGCAGGCCTGCGCGAGGTTGCTGTGCAGAACCTCTCCAAAGCGCAGTACGCCAAGCAGGGCATTGGTGCGTTGCCGGGCTTCAGCCTGCCCTTTGCCGCTGCGACCTTTAACGAATTTGTGGTCGAGACATCCGAGGCGGCATCCCAGGTGCTGCAGCGCCTGGAGCAGGCCAAAATCCTGGGGGGGATTGACCTGCAGCGCTATTTCCCCGAGATGGGCAACCGGATTCTGGTTTGCGTAACAGAGCAACATACCAGGCAGGAGATCGACCGCCTGGTGGCGGCCCTGGGTGGAGGTGCGGCATGAGCGAGGTCCCAGGAAACAGCGGTCTGGTTCTTAACGAAAAGCTCATCTTCGAGCATTCCGATCCCGGCCGCAAAGGCTACAGCCTGCCTGCTCTCGATGTTCCCGAGGCTACCCTTGCCGAAGAACTGGTCCGGGATGAGGTGAGCGGGGCTCCCGAGTTGTCAGAGGTCGACGTGGTGCGCCACTTTACCCGACTTTCGACCTGGAATTACGGGGTTGATACGGGATTTTACCCGCTGGGCAGCTGCACCATGAAGTACAATCCCAAGATCAACGAAGTGGTGAGCCGACTGCCCGGGTTGGCTGCCGTGCATCCCCAGACTCCCGGGCACCTGGCCCAGGGCTCGCTGGAGCTCATGTTTCGGCTGCAGGACGAGCTTGCTGAAATCTCGGGCTTTCCTGCTGTCACCCTGCAGCCTGCCGCAGGGGCCCAGGGTGAGCTGGCCGGGATGCTGATGGTCCGGGCGTATCACGAAGCCCGGGGCAATCCCCGCACCAAGGTGTTGATCCCTGATACCGCCCACGGCACTAACCCCGCCACTGCGGCCCTCTGCGGTTACGAGGTCGTTGCCGTGGCCTCCGAAGGGGTGCTCAGTGCAGCCCGGGTGGCTGAGTTGATGGACGATGAGGTCGCTGCCCTGATGGTGACCAACCCCAATACCCTGGGGCTGTTTGAGTCCGAAATACGTGAAATCTGTGACGTCGTTCATGCCAAGGGGGGGCTGGTCTACTGCGACGGGGCCAATCTCAACGCCCTGATGGGGATCGCCCGGCCGGGGGACATGGGCATCGACTGCATGCATTTCAACCTGCACAAGACCTTCTCCACGCCCCACGGCGGCGGCGGGCCGGGGGCAGGCCCGGTGGGGGTGACCGAAGCGCTGGCGCCCTTTTTGCCGCGGCCGGTGGTGGTCAAAGAGGGGGACGGATATGCCCTGGACCTGGAAATGAAAAGCTCCATCGGGCGCCTCAAGGCCTTTTTCGGCAATTTCGGGGTAATGGTGCGCGCCTATGCCTACATTCGCACCATGGGCGCCGAGGGGCTGAGGCATGCCACCGAGATGGCCGTGCTTAATGCCAATTACATCCGGGCCCGTCTCGAGGGGGTCTATCACTTGCCCCATGCAACGCGCTCGATGCACGAGGTCGTCTTTTCCGAGCGCAACCTCGGGGGGGGCTGCCACACTCTTGATGTGGCAAAACGGCTGATCGATTACGGTTATCACCCGCCTACTATCTACTTTCCCCTGGTGGTCAAGGGGGCAATCATGATCGAACCGACAGAAACTGAAAGCAAGGAAGTCCTCGATGAGTTCTGTGAAGCGATGCTTTCCATCGCCCGCGAGGCCACCGAGAACCCAGAACTGCTGCAACGGGCGCCGGTTCAGACCAAGGTCAGGCGGCTGGATGAAACTGCCGCAGCCCGAAGGCCCTGCCTGATCTGGGAGGAATAGAATGAGCAGGGGGCGCCTTTTCGAGGCGCCCTTTGTTGTTTGCGGATTAGAAAATTGCGCGGCGGGTAAGATTGTATTTGAAAAAGGCGAAGATGTTGAGTTCGTCCTTTTGGTAGGCCCTGGGCAGGCGGCCGAAGGGGGAGGCCTTTTGAACCGCGTCGAGGGCTTCTTCGTCCAGGGTGGCATACCCCGAGGACTCGAGCAGTTGAACTCTGACCACTTCACCGGCCCGGTTGACGGTAATCTTGACCAGGCAGGTGCCTTCCTCCTGGCGCTCTACGGAGCGGGCCGGATAGTTCCACACATTGTAGACCTGGGTGCGGAAGCGCTGGAAAAAGGAAATCAGGATGTCCTTTTCGGTGTCCAGCCAGACCGCATCGCCTTTTTCGACGTCCGCGCGGTACTTGGTGCGCCATTCATCCTCGAGTCGGGCCAGGGTCTGGGGCGCCAGTCGGGTCAGCGTCCGCAGATCGGGCAGAGGTTTGCTCTGAGGTGCAGGCGTCGCCGTCGGGGGGGGAGGGCTTTGCCCTTCAGGGGCGACCTTTGCCGGTTCGGGGTGCCGGACGACAGGGGACGGTGTGGGTTGGGGCTTGGCTTTGGGTTGCTGTTGGGGCTGCGGTTCGGGCCTGGGTTTGGGGGGCCGACGGTCCTCGGGAGCATCGCCCTGTGGGGCCGTCTCCCTGACGATGACCTGGTCTGCGGGGCCCAGTCGTTTGGCCGGGGTTTTGCGCGGCTGCTCCGGTTCTGGCTGCGGCGGCAAGTCCAGTTCTCGTTCAAGAGGTTTGGGGGACGGCGAGGGAGGGCGCACCTCGACATAGACCGGCTCCCTGGGGACATAATCGGGAATCAGCGAATGCTGCGGCAGCAGGTAGATCAGCACGAGATGCAGCAGCAGCGAAAGGATGAGGAAGCCCCAGAGCAGGTGGCTTTGTCGACGATGTTTTTCCATGCTGTGCTGTTCTTGGTCAGGGTGCAGAAGTCAGGTTCGCGGCCATTATACATGAAGCCCGGCCGGCAGGGAACTTCATCCTTGGCCTGAGGTGGGGAGAAGGTTGATTTTGTCGCTATCGGTTGACCGTTTCCGGTCCATCGGGTATAAATGAATTTTCAAATTTAACCAGTTGTTTTTGAGGAGGAATTTACCATGCATTTAGTTGACCAGATCAAGGCCAAGGCTCGCCAGAGCCTGCAGACCGTAGTTCTTCCCGAAGGCTATGACGACCGGATGGTGCAGGCGGCAGGCCAGATCGTCGCCGACGGGTTGGCCAAAGTGGTGCTGCTGGGTGATCCGCAGACTCTGAGCAGCAAGGCACAGGAGCTTGGGGCCTCCATCGAGGGCGTCACTCTGCTCGATCCCAAGGCGTCTCCCACGCTCGAGGCCTACATCGACGAACTGGTGGAGATCCGCAAGAAAAAGGGGCTCAGCCGTGAAGACGCCAAGGCGCTGCTGACCGGCAGCGACAACCTGTTCTATGGCGCCATGATGGTGCGCCAGGGTGATGCCGGCGGCGCTGTAGCCGGTGCTTATAATACCACCGGCGATGTGCTGCGCGCAGCCTTTCAGGTTATTGGCACAGCACCGGGGATGAAGACAGTCTCTTCGGTCTTTCTCATGGTGACCAAGACCCCAGAATTCGGTGAGAACGGCACCTTGCTCTTTGCCGACTGCGCCGTCAATCCCAACCCCGATGCCCAGGCCCTTGCGGAGATCGCCGTTTCGACCGCCCGTAGCTGCAAGAGCTTCCTCGGGGTTGACGCCCGGGTCGGTATGTTGTCATTTTCCACCAAAGGCAGCGCCAAGCATGAAGATGCCGACAAGGTGCTCAAGGCGTTGGAGATTGCCAAGCAGATGGATCCTCAGCTGCAGATCGATGGCGAATTGCAGGCCGATGCTGCGCTGATCCCCAAGGTCGGCGAGAAAAAGGCCCCCGGTTCTGCGGTGGCCGGCAAGGCCAATACCATCATCTTTCCCACCCTTGATGCCGGCAACATCGGCTACAAGCTGGTTGAGCGCCTGGCCGGGGCCGAAGCCGTCGGGCCTATCATTCAGGGCCTGGCCAAGCCGGTCAATGATCTCTCCCGCGGCTGCTCGGTGGAAGATATTATCAGTGTCTCCGCCATTACCGCGGTTCAGGCCCAGATGTAAAAAGGCCGTGAATGGTGATTGGCAATTGGTGATCGGTAGCAAAAGAAAAGGCCGGCGATAATTTCGCCGGCCTTTTCTTTTTATTGTGGACCCAGGTCAGCTTGCCCTAAGCAGCAGGCTGCTGGCCCAGGAGAGGCCGACGCCGAAGCCGCTGATGGCGATCTTTTTTGCGGAGCCTTCGAGTTCGTCCTGGAGCAGGATGGGAATGGTCGAAGCGATGGTATTGCCGTAACTCTGGGTGGTGAAGGGAACCTTCTCCTGGTCCACCCCGAGCTTGGTGGCGATTGTTTCGACGATGATCTTGCTGCCCTGGTGAAGCAGAAATCGGTCGATCTGCTCAAGCTCGATGCCGTTTCTTTCGGCCATCAGTCTGATGTCGTCGGGGATGTATTTTGCCGCAAAGTTGAAGACCGCCCGGCCGTTCATGAACAGAATTCCCTGGTCGTTGACGGCCAGTTTTTCATGCTCTTTGCCGATGGTGCCAAAGGTCGTTGCGCCCATGGTGAAACGGGGGCTGTCCGAAATGAGGGTTGCAGCAGCGGCGTCGCCGAACAGCAGGGTGGTGTTCTTGTCGTCGGGATCGACGACCTTTGAATAGGGGTCGGCAGTGATCAGAAGTCCCTTTTTCATGCCGTTGGCCGTCATAAAGCCGAGCATGGTCGAAAGGGCATAGACGAACCCTGAACACCCCAGGGAGATATCGAAGCAGGCACAGCGTTCGGGCAGGCCGAGTTTGCCGTGAACCATGGCCGAAACGTGGGGGATGTTACGGTCAGGGTTCTGAGTGACAACGATAACTGCCTCAATCGTTGTGAGATCGATGGGTGTTCTGCGCGAAAGGTCCTCGAAGGCCTTGACGCACAGGTCAGAGGTCTCCTCCTCCGGTGCTTTTTGGGAGACCTGCTCAACGCCGATCTTGTGGGCTATGAAGTGGTCGTCAATGCCGAACTGTTCTTTACGTTCGTAGTTGCAGATTCTTCCGGCGGGAATATAGTAACCGATGTCTTTGATGCCGATCATACGCCTGTTTCTCTTTGGGGTGAATGATATCTGGTAACGACCTGGGAGGACAATCAGGGAGGCCGGTCGGGGAATCATCTTAACAGAGGAGGGCGGGCACGTCAAAGGCAATGGAGGCCGGCGGGTGGGCCGGCCTCCTGAATGGTAAAGAAAATGGGGTAAAGACTTATTTACGTTGGAAATCCCGGCCACCGAAGGTGTACTGAAAGTTCATGTGGTCAGTATAGGTGCCCTCGAGAATGGCGACGACGTCCTCGGTGAAGACCAGTTCCTCGTCGGTGGGGATGACAAAAACCTTGACCTTGGAGTCGGGGGTGGTAATGACACTCTCGCGTTTGCGGGTCATGGTGTTGCGGTTCTTTTCTTTGTCCAGATGGATCCCCATGAAGTCAAGCCCCTCAAGGGCCTTTTCGCGGACCAGCCATGCCATCTCTCCGACTCCGGCGGTGAAGACCAAGGCATCGATGCCGCCTATGGCGGCCGCGTAGGAGCCGATGTATTTTTTCAACCGGTAGCCCTCGATCTCAAGTGCCAGCTTGCAGAGCCGGTCGCCATTTTCAGCTCCTTCAATGACATCCCGGCGGTCAGTGTACTTTCCGGTGATGCCGAGGACTCCAGCTTTTTTGTTGAGAATGCTGTCGATTTCCTTGGCTGTAAAGCCTTCCCGTTCCATGATGAAGGAGGGAATCGCGGGATCGATATCCCCGCAGCGGGTCCCCATGACGGCTCCTTCCAGGGGGGTCAGTCCCATGGAGGTATCGACGGAAATGCCGCCTTTGATGGCGCTGTGAGAGACGCCGTTACCGATGTGCATGGTAATGATGTTGCAGTCCTTGGGGGCTTTGCCAAGCAGCACCGAGGCCCGTTTGGACACGTAGAGGTGACTGGTGCCGTGGAAGCCGTAACGGCGGACTCCGTGCTTTTCATACCAATCATGGGGCAGGGGGTATGTGTAGGCGTGCTCCGGCATGGTCTGGTGGAATGCGGTATCGAAAATAGCCACGTGGGGGACGTCAGGGAGGTTGACCTTGGCCGCTTCGATGCCGGCGATGTTCGGCGGATTGTGCAGAGGCGCCAGGTGCTGAACTTCTTTGATGGCTTCAAGAACCGCATCATCGATAAGCACCGAGCAGGTGAATTTCTCCCCACCGTGAACGACCCTGTGGCCGACAGCCGAAATCTGACTCATATCCTCCACCACCCCGTGTTTCTTATCGGTGAGGGTTTTGATGATCAGGTGAATAGCCGTTTCGTGGGTCGGGCACTCGTATTCTTCACGGTAGGTTTCGCGTCCGGGCACTTCATGGATGATGAAGGAATCACCAATGGTGACTCGTTCGACCATGCCCTTGGCGATAACTTCTTTCTTCTTCCAGTCGAAAAGTTGGTATTTGAGCGAAGAACTTCCGCAGTTCAATGCAAGGATATCCATAGGACGGGTCCTCCTCAGTGAAATTTTTTACTTAGTGGAAAATGAGAGAAATGAGAACTTTTAATTGAATAACAGGTTCTAGAGATTTGTCACTCTTGAAGTTCTATTCTTTACATTAGAAAACATATCCGAAAATCCTAACGTAAGCGGGGCATGATTGCAAGGCTTTTTGTCCCCTGGAATGATCCGCGGTGGAAGATTTTCAAACATAGTTTCCGGTGTTTAGTCTAAGTAAATACTTTAAATAAGGCTTTAGTCTAATCCTGGATGCCGGTTGGGGGGACAGCTTTTTGGGGCTCCAGAAAGGCTTTTCATGGTGCTCGGGGTGTCGGGCTTTGGGCTGGACAATTTTGCTGGGGCTGGTGTACTATATCGCGAGTGACTGCGGTCCAAACTTTACCTGAAGAGGAGGTGATTTCCTTGGCTCACACTATCAATGACGAGTGCATCAACTGCGGGGCTTGCGAGCCCGCATGTCCGGTTGACGCCATCAGCGAAAAGGGCGACGTTCGTGTGATCGACGCTGCCACCTGCACTGACTGCGGCGCATGTGTCGATACCTGCCCCGTGGAGGCCATCGATACTCCCTGAGTTTCGATGAGGGCGGCCCTTCGGGGTCGCCCTTCTTGCTTTTTTACCTTCAACCGTGTCCCGCCGTGCCGGGGCAGGAGGCCATAATGTTCGGACTTGGTACCACAGAGTTGATCATCATACTGGTGCTGGTGCTGGTGATATTCGGTGCAGGCAAGCTGCCTGAAATCGGCGGAGCGCTCGGCAAGGGGATCCGCAGTTTTAAAAAATCGGTGGATGAGCCCGACGAGATTGATGTGACCCCCAAAGCCGACGAGCAGGACGACAAGAAACCCTGATCGTTCTGGTGTTTCTGGCTGCTCCAATAAAAAAGCCGCACATAAGTGCGGCTTTTTTATTGGCTGATCGTCCGATCTGATCGGCTATGGCTTGGACCCGGGTTTTGAATCGGCCGGCTCAACAACGAATTCGGCAAGGTTGGGCGGCAGGTTTTTAAAGACGATGCTGAAGGGTATGGCCTTGCCCCTGGCAATATTGAGGTTGGATAGAGAGTCGCCGAACTGGTTGTTCATGCTCTCCTCTATCTTGCTGAAGGGCCAGTTTTTAAGTGTGTCCTCTTCCAGCGGGTTGCCGCAGAAGACGGTCTGTTGCATGAGCTTGTTGCCGTCCTTGTCAAAGAGGGTTCCCTTGACTGCCACAGCAGAGCGCGGTTCGGGGTAGTCATTGATCGCCTGCCCCTGGATGACAAAGAGCTGGCCGGCCTGCTTGTTGGTAATGAAAACGCTGGTCAGGCCGGTGAGGCGGATCTGGCCGTCAGTTGCCGAGCCTACCTGTTTTCCTGTAAGACGGCCGATAAGCTGGTTGAGGTCGAGGGATTTGCCGCTCCAGAAAAAGTAACCCGCCGCTCCAAGCAGGGCCAGCAGTAAACTCAGCAGCAACAGGGTCAGGCCCGAAAGCGGACCCTTGCGCTTGGTTTTTGCCTCAGCAGGGGGGGGCTCAATGGCTTCGCTGGTCTCCTCGACTGATGGAGGTTCAGCTGAAGCCCTGGGCGCAGGCGTAGCGGGGGCCGGGTATTCTTCAGCCGTCTGGCTGGCGAAATCTCCCGCCTCTACCTCGGGTTCGGCGATCGTTTCGTCTTCGCCGAAGGTCATATTGCTGAAGTCGAAGTCGTCATCGCCGGCCTCCTCGCCAGGGCTTAATTCGTCGACCGGGCCGGCAGAAGATTCCGTCTCCCAGGATAGGCTTGTTTCTTCGCTGTCTTCGTCGAAGGCAAATTCATCTCCTGCCACGGAGTCGCTCTCGAAGGGGGGGCTCTCGGCAGTGTCGTCGAAAGAGATTTCTTCCTCAAAGGCGAATTCGTCTGTTGCCTGGTCCTCCCCCTCGGCGAAAGAAAATTCGCTCGCTGCGTTTTCGGGAGCGGCTTCAGTCAACTCCAGATCATCGGCTTGAGATTCTTCGCCAAAAGAGAATTCCTCGGCGGGGTTATTCTGGGACAGCTCCGTTTCGGTATCCCCCGTAGAGAATGCGTCATCAAGGGCTAGGGGTTCAGGGCCTTGCCCGGATGCAACCTCCAGCGCCGGCTCGGCTTCCTCTTCGCTGAAGGCATTGTCGAAGGCAAAGGCCTCGGAGTCCTGTTCGGAGCCGGTTGCCTGGGCTAGTCCGGGTGTGTCTTCGGCAAACTCATCGCCGAAGGCAAAGTCCCCTGGCTCCTGCTCAGTTTCGGTTGACGGCGGAGGTACAGCAGTTTCTTCGGCGAAGGTATCGTCGAATCCAAAGGCATCGGCCTCAAACTCGGGGTCGCCTGCCAGGGATGTTTCGGGCATATCTTCGGCGAGTGAATCGCCAAAAGCAAAGGCATCGGGCTCCTGCTCTGGTTCGGTTGTCAGGGCAGGTTCAGATGATTCTTCGACAAAGCCAAAGGGATCTGCGTCCTGGCCGAACTCATCAGCCGGGGCGGATTCTGGCGGCTCTGCGGTAGTCCCATCATCGAAACCGAAAGTCGCAGGTTGGTCGCTTGCATGCTCATCTCTTTCGACAGGTGAGGGGGCTTCTGGTGACGGGACAGGCTCTTGCTGACTCGCTGAAGGGGCTTCCGATGGCGAAGCCTTGGGTCCAAAGAAAAATTCGCTGGCATCTTCTTTGGCTGGTTCTTCATCCTTCGCCCCGGTTTCGGAGGATAGGGAGGCAGAGCGTTTCTCCTCGCCAGGTGTTTCATCCTGCTGCATGGTGGCGGCAGCTGGCACCTGATCTTCCTCGACAGGGGGGGGCGAAGGCATGACCGGGAAGATATCCTTGCATTTTGCGCAGCGGACCTTAATGCCGCCCGGCTTGACCTTTTCGTCGGCCAGCTTGAATCGGGTCTGGCATTCTGGGCATTGGATGACCATTGAAGTTCTCCCTTCAGGCCTCTTCAGGCGTCTTCCACCAGATGGATATCGGGAAGGTTGCGAAAACGTTCGTCAAAATCGAGGCCGTAACCGATGATGAAGCCATCATCCATGGTTATGCCGACATAATCGGCTTCCATTTTGACTTCGCGTCTGGCCCGCTTATCGATAAGGGGTGGTAGAGCGCCTCAAGGGTGTATCCGCTGTCGATAATGTCTTCGACAATAATGACGTTGCGTGCCTTGATGGGCAATTCAAGATCTTTGCGCATCTCTACAATGCCCGAAGACCGGGTTTCAGAGCCGTAGCTTGCAAGACGAACAAAGTCGATGATCGCAGGCCTCGAAATGGCCCTTGCCAGGTCGGCGACAAACAAAAAGGAGCCTTTCAGGACTCCTACCAGCAGCACTTCTTCGTTTTTGAAGTCCTGGTCGATTTCCTTGCCCAGTCGCTGCACTTGCTCGGCAATGAAGTCTCTGGAATAAAGCAACTTAAGTTTTCGTTCTAACATGAATTTCTCTTGGCTGGGGAAAGGACACTATTGCGGGCTATTCTATAACAAGTTAAGATGTCTCTGTCAATTAATTCGGGGGGCATGAAGCTCTGGCTCCTCCGGGTTTGGGCGTGTTGCCGTTTATTAACCAGTATGCCGACCAACGGTCTCTCGATCGCGTAGAAAGGAAAGATACAAAATGAAATTTGGTCTTGGAGCTATCCTCATCTGCTTGCTGCTTATCCCTGCGGCTCCGGCTTTAGCCGAGGGACCCCGAATCGTTCTTGAAAGCGGTGATTTTGACTTCGGCAGCGTGTATGCCGGAAGGAAGGTTGAGCACACCTTTCGCTTTAAAAACTCAGGCGATCAGCCGCTGATGATCGAACGGGTACGCAGTTCCTGCGGCTGCACCGCGGCCTTGCTTTCTTCAACGGTCATCGGCCCCGGTGACGTCGGAGAGGTCAAGTCGACCTTCGATTCCACTCGCTTTGGCGGCAATGTTGCAAAAACCATTTATCTTTATTCCAATGATCCTTTGCAAAAAGTGACCCAACTGCACATTCGTGGTCTGGTCAAGCGTGAACTGTTGCTTAATCCTGAGCGGGTCGATCTGAAAACCCTGGAACCCGGAGCCACCAAAGTGGCCAGGGTTAGCTTGACCAACCAGGGTGCTGAGGTCCTTGATCTGAAGGAGATTCAGGTGACGGCTCGAGAGTTGACGGCCGAACTGAGCGTGTCCCGGCTGGCTCCCGGCGAGGCTGCCGAAGTTGTGATCAAGGCGACCCCCCCTCAGGGTAAAACCCGCCTCAGCGGCTATGTGATCGTGAAGACTTCGAGCAGCAATACTCCGGAATTGAGGATTCCTGTATACGGTGCAGTGGCCGTTCCCGCCGCTTCTCAGTGATTCGATATTCTTCAAGCCCCTTCCGATTCCACAGCAACGCCCCCGTACTCTTGCGGGGGCGTTCATTTTTTTGACATGATGAGGGACAGCAGAAGTTATACCCGGATATGCATATGGCCCTGGCAATCGAGCTCCGGAAGGTTCAGGGAGCGGCAATCGAGGAGTCAAAATGCCTTGGCTCAGCCTTTTTTTCCTGCTTTTCTTCTACCCTGCGCCTCCTCAAATATTTTCAATATCATCTTCGTTCCAAGAGCCCTTCGGCATAGTCGACAATCTGTTCCTCGAGGTGTTCGCCAGTCAGTTGATTTATCTCCCGAAGGCAGGAGGGGCTGGTGATGTTGATTTCGAGGACGAATCTGCCAACGATGTCGATTCCCGCAAGGTGAATACCTCGGTCGAGCAGCCAGGGGGCGATGCGCCGACAAATGACCCGGTCGTTTTCGGTCAGGTCGCAAGGCTCGCAGTGGCCGCCGGCGTTAACGTTTGAGCGAAAATCCCCTGGTGCCGGAAGCCTTCTGACCCATCCGAGAACCTTTCCTCCGAGCAGCAACACCCGTTTGTCTCCCCGGGAGATTTCGGGAAGGTAGCGCTGTGCCTGTACGAAACGCGTGCCTCCTGCTGTGGCCAGATGCAGCAGATTGTGCCGGTTTACATCCCCGAGCGTCAGGGCATAAATGCCGCGGCCGCTGCAATCCTCCAGCGGTTTAATCACCATATGTTCGACCTGATCGAGGAAGTTCTCCAGTGCGTCGGCCGAACTGGTGACCAGGGTCTGTGGAAACAACTCTGGGAAGTGCAGGGGTAAGAGCTTTTCACAATGGTCCCGAAGGGTTGAGGCTGGGTTGATCTGCACCACCGAGGCCTCCAGTTGATCGAGCAGGTAGGTCAGGTGCAAAAAGGCGGTGTCGACCGGTGGGTCTTTGCGCAGGTAGAGCAGGTCCGCCTCGTTCAGGTCGAAGCTTCTGCGCGGGCCGGCAGCAAACAGCTCTCTGTCAGCATAAAAGCTTACCGGCCGCAGATCGGCCCACAGCTTTGGGCCACGGGCCTGCAGGTCGCTGGGGGTACAGTAATGCACCTCATGGCCCCGTTTGAGGCTTTCGCGCATGATCGCCAGGGAGGTGTCCGTAGGCGGGTCGAGTCTCTCGGGCGGGTCGATGAGAAAAACCGAGATTGGCGCAGCCATGAGTCGTTTCCGGGAAAGAGGCTTGAAAGAAGACCATAAGCGTCTATAATGATATGCGATTTGCCTGATATTGCAACCGGTTCTTCACGCCGGTGTTGTCATGCATGCTTTCAGCCCAATTTGAAGGAGGTCCGATGGAAAACAACCCGGTTACGCCGTCTCAGCGACGGTTCTTTCTAACCGTTATGATCAGCGGCATCAGCGCCGCATTGGCGGTCGCGGCCGGTTGGCCGGTGTGGAGGTTTCTTGCGCCCCGCAAGGGGGCGGGGGCGGAGGAAAAAGTCGGGGTCACTCGCGACAGTGTTGCGGTGGGCAACGCCTATTTTTTCAATTTTCGCGGCCAGCCCGCGGTGGTGTTACAGACCAGGCCGGGCACCTATGCCGCCTTTTCGGCAGTGTGTACCCATCTTGGCTGTGTGGTCAAATGGCAGAGCGATAAGGGCGAGTTCCTCTGCCCCTGCCATGCCGGGAGGTTCTCTGCGGACGGCACCGTGCTTGGGGGCCCTCCCCCCAAGGCCCTGGAGTCTCTGCCGGTTGCTCTCGATGGCGACATGATTTTTATCGGATAGGAGTTGCCGATGCTCAAACGCTTTGTTGATTATATCGATGTTCGCCTGGGAATCCGCGACATCCTCGCCCAGAATCTCACCAAATACCTGCTGCCGCGCAACGTCAACGTCTGGTACACCCTCGGGGCGGTGCTGATGACCCTGTTCGCCCTGCAGTTTACCACCGGCATTCTGCTGCTTATCTATTATGTGCCAGATTCGGCCGAGGCCTTTGCCAGTGTCGAAAAGATCATGAACGAGGTGCCCTTCGGCTGGCTGATCCGTTACCTGCACGCCGTCGGTTCCAACGTCATTGTCATCGCCTTGCTGATGCACATGCTTTCGGTGCTGTTCATGGGCAGCTACAAGTGCCCCCGGGAGCTGACCTGGCTTTCGGGGTTCATCCTCTTTAACCTGTCGCTGGGCCTTTGCCTGACCGGCTACCTGCTGCCCTGGAGCCAGCTCTCTTTCTGGGCCACGACTGTTGCGACCGACGCAGCGGGGGGGATCCCGATCATAGGGGACGAGCTGGTGCGCTTTCTGCGAGGCGGGCCGATGGTCGGGGACGCCACCCTGGGACGGTTTTTTGCCCTGCATGTCATGGGCATGCCCCTGGCACTCGGCCTGTTGATCGGTTTTCATCTTTTCTGCGTGCGTCGGGCAGGCATCTCCCGGCCGCCCTTCGGGTCGGGCTACGAGCCTCACCCCGAACCAGAGGAGTTCAAACACCAGGAGCACTCGGGGGGGATCCCCTTCTTTCCCAACTATGTGGTTAAGGATGCCGCCGTTATCAGCTTTTTTCTGGCCCTGCTGGTGACTGTGACCTTCTTTGCCCCGCAGATATTTATTCCACCGGCGGCTTTTGAAGCGGCTGATCCCTTCGTCACGCCACCGCATATCAAGCCCGAATGGTATTTTCTCTGGGCATACCAGACATTGAAGATTTTCCCGAGTGAGTTTCTTGGGCTGGCGGTGCAGGCGGCCTTGATGACCTTTCTGGCGTTGCTGCCCTTTGTCGACCGGGGTCGCGAGCGGCGGCCCGCCAAACGGCCGCTGTTCGTGACCTGCTTTGTGTTGGGGATTCTGATTTTTGTTGCCATTTCGATCTGGGGGCACTTCTCATGATAGGCGAATCGACAAAGAAGATAGCAATTCGGGGTGTTCTGCTGGCCGGCTTCGCGCTGTTCTGGCCCTCCCTCGGGGTGGCAGAGGAGACCGTATGTATTCAATGTCACGGAGCTCAGGAGGGCTACCTTGGCGAGCCTGTCGCTCTGTGGCGCGACAGTATCCATGCTGAAAACGGCAATTCCTGTCATGGTTGTCACGGTGGTGACCCTACAGATTTCGAAATGGCCATGAGCCCCGAACGGGGCTTTGTCGGTGTTCCTGACGAAGAGGACATCCCGGCTTTTTGCGGCCGTTGCCACGTTGGGGTCAAGGACGATTACTTGCAGAGCGCTCACGGTCAGGCTTTAGGCGAGGGGGGACCGACCTGTGTGACCTGCCATGGCAACCATGCGGTGAAAAAGGCCAGTTCCGATCTGATCAATCCACAGGACTGCTCGCGTTGTCACGAGTACGGGCGGGCCGAAGAAATCAAGGCGGCGGTGGTCGGCACCGACCAACTCATCAGCGGCCTGAACCAGGACCTGGACAAGCTGCACCGGTTGGGGATCCGTACCAAGGAGTTGCAGGGCAAGGTCTTTGCCCAGCGCAACGAGTTTCATCGCCTGTTCCACAGTGTCGATGTCGACCAGATAAAAGCCAAGACGGCCGGATTTGAAAAAGAGCTGGGGACGGTGCGAGAGCGAATCGATGAGATCAGCGGAGAGTTCGGCCAGCGCAAGCTCTGGGGCGGGATCGCCGTGGCCCTGCTGCTGGCCTTGGGCGTGCTCTTTACGTTGATGCGCAAGACCTACCAGGAAGAAGAGTAGGGGGGGGATTCTTTTACGGGAGGATCTGAACCAAAGCACTTTAGAGAAAGGGGATGGAAGGGATAACCGGCCTGGGCCAAGGGTTATCCTCTCCATCCCCTTTCTATGTGATTGCTTTTAAAAGTTTTCTGGACCCACTTGCGTGTTCGAGCAAGCGATGCGAGTGGGGGGGGCGAAACGCAGTAGCTTAAGCAGCCTCGGCCGTTGCGTAAAAGATCAATCGGGCTGCCCCAGCAGGTTGTCCTTGAGGTCCTGATAGGCCCTGGCGATATTCTGCTTGAGGAGTTGGTCGTAGCCGGCATAGCCCCGGTATTCAGGCAATGAAATGGCCCGCTGGGCCTGCTCCAGGCTGTCGCCCGCCTCGATACGGGCGATTACCGCCGTGAGAAAGCTCTTGAAGTAGTTCTTGAAATGGGAGATTTCGGACGTGGTGCAAACAGGGCCGAAGCCAGGGATGATCTGCTTTGCTCCCAGACGCTCCATGAACTCAAGCGCCAGCACCCACTCCTGCATATAGCCCTCGCCCATGTACCCCACACTGTTGACATAGAGCAGGTCGCTGGCAAAGAGCACCCCCGCTTCGGGGACAAAGATCAGGGTGTCGCCGTCGGTATGTCCTTTATCCATGTTGGTCAAAATCACCGTGCGTTTGCCCAGTTTGAGAGTCAGTCCTTCGCTGAAAAACAGCGCCGGATAACCGATGTCGCGTACCTCGCTGTCAAGGGATTGCCAGGTCTGCCAGGACATGATGACGCTCTGTCCCGCGGGAAAGTCAAAGTCGATGTGCGAGAAGCCCTTGTGGTGATGGGTCAGGATGAACTGCCGAATCGGCTTATCGGTAACGCTGCGGACCGCAGTGGCGAGATCTGAAGCGACCTCCCTGGTCATATGCGAGCCTCCGGCCACCACGAATTCTTCTCCGATGACGAAAAAGCAGTTTGAGGTGGCAGTGCTGCCGGGTTTGGCCAGGGCCGCGTAGACCCCCTCTGCCAGCTGTTTTACGGCAAAGCTGAGCTGCTCGGTTGCGACCGGTTTTTTTAGGGGAGGCGGCTGCTGCAGAGGTTGTTGCAGGGGGGGCGCCGGCTTTGCCACCCTGGGGGGGGAGGGGGCAGGCAGGGTGGGAGGCGCAGGCGCAGGACTTTCCCGGGGTGCTTGGGGCTTTACAACAGGGGGAGGTTCGGGCTGCACGGGAAAATCGAGCGCTTCCAGGTCGAGCCGGGCCCCTGGGGCGACGAAACGCTTGATCTGAAAATTTTCCAGCAGCCTGTTCCCCTCGGCGTCGCTTTCCAGAGTCAAAAGCACGTTCTGAATGCTGCGGATTTTTTGCGGGGACAAGCCGTGGCGGGCCACCACCGGGTCGGGGTCGACGGGGCCGCTCGGGTCAATGCGCAGGTAGTTGGCCAGAAGCTGGAACTCCCAGACCGGCTGACTCTGGTAATAATCGCGGCTGAAGACCGCCAGGTCAACGGTTCCGTAACGCACCAGCCAGTCGTGCAGATCGGCCTCGCTTTTGAAGGTGCGGACTTTGACCTTCTCTCCCAGACGCGTGGCCATCAGCGACCCCAGGGCCCTGGCCTGCTTTTCGCTCTGCAGCAATTGGTTGGCCCCTGGGACCACTCCCAGGGTCAGCTTGGCCTGGGCCGGTAATACCAGGGCGAGGAGGATCGCCAGGGTCAGAAATATCGAGCGAATATGCATGGAATGACCTGTTTTCTCTGGGTGGGGGGGCATGGTTGGGCCCGTATTAATCGCCGGAGTCAGCCTCGCGAGTATAGCAGCAGGAGCATTCAGCCGGCAAGGCATCGGCTATCAGATGGAGTATATATCCCTTCCTACGCGCGATTAGCTCAGCTGGATAGAGCGCTGCCCTCCGGAGGCAGAGGTCGCAGGTTCGAATCCTGCATCGCGCGCCAGTCAAAATTCAGGGGGTGTGCCATCAGGCGCAGCCCCTTTTTGCTTTCCCCGCTATGCTGGGGTTCCTAAAAAAAGAAACGGCGGAGAAGTCCGCCGTTTCTCCTCTGGTTACAAACCGGTCAGGTCAATCCTGGCCTCAGTTTCCTGATCTGTTAAATCGCCTCCCAATACTCCTCCGGCATGTCCTGGGCCAGAGCCATGGCCCCATCGGCTCCTGAATAAAGGGCATTTTCTACGCAGACGAAATTGCATGGAGCCCAATCCGCCAAGGCCTCGGTGAGATATTCGGCGATCCCTGCGATCTGGCTTCCCCCGCCGGCGAGAATGATATTGTTTCGCACCTTCTCCTGGAATTCAGGGTCGAAGTTGGCAATCAGGTCCATGGCCGTCTCGGCAATGGGGGCCATGATGCTCTCGCAGGCCTTGCGCATCTCCTTGGCAATATCGTGGGTCACCATTTTGCCCCGCACCGGGATCTCGATCTCGACTTTTTTGCGGCTATCGCCGACGAAGCTGTACTGCTCCTTGTAGCGGCGAATCATGTTCATGGTGAAATCGGCCTCGGGGTATTTTTCGGAGAGCAGGGTGAAGAGCTGCTTGTCCACAAAATCTCCCGCCGTAAAGAGCGTTCTCTGGTCTTCCTCTCTGGGCATGGTCCCGTGCATGATGCAGAAATCGACAGTGCCGGCGCCGATATCGATAACCATGGCGTTGTCCAGGGCATTGAGGCTGTAGGCGACGGAAAACGGTTCAGAGACCACAATCAGTTTGTCGGCGAACTTGGAGACCGCCTGTTTGATGGCGCTCTTGTTGACCTTAAGAGCTTCTGCGGGGACGCCAACGGCGGCATGAATCTTCTGTCCGTTGGTTGCTCCTGCCAGGCCGATCAAGTGACCGATAAGCTCCATTGCAGATTCCCCGTCCTTTTCGGCGGATTCTTTGATGACGCCGCTCTCCAGGGGGCGGCAGAGATTCAGGGACAGACGGTGCTCCAGGGCCTTCTCGCCGAACAGCACCCGCTGGCCCAGCAATTTTCTGGCGACAAAGTCCTTGGGCCAGCCGACGTAGCTTTCCACCCACTTGCGTTGCCCGGTACTCATCGAGACGGCTGACCGGGAGGTCCCCAGGTCGATGCCTATAGCTACAACTTCATCCTTTTCCATCAGTTCCTTTTTGGCCATTTTGTTGTGCTCCTTTTGTTAAGTTTTCGCTGGTTTGGGCCTGGTTCAGGTAGGCAACGATTCCGCTTTCAAGATGCTGAGCAAAAGTTTCCCGGTACGAGGCGGTGGCGAGCTTTTTCTCCTCTCCGGGATTGCTGATGCAGGTTATTTCCGCCAGTACACTCGGCATGTCGGCGCCGAGCAAAACGATAAATGGTGCCATTTTGGTGCCGCGGTTGGCGAGCCGGTCGTTCTGTTTTTTCAGGTTTCGGTACAGGCTGTCCTGAATAAAAGTGGCCAGGGCTTTGGATTCCTGCTGTTTAAAGGTGTCGCCGATCTTTTTGATCATCCCCTTGAACTCGGCCATAAGATATTCCGAGCCCTGGTTCTCCGCTTCGGCCAGAAGCAGGCTCTCCTCATCGGCCTGGGCGCCGAAATAAAAGGTTTCGATGATGGCCAGTTGTCCTTTGAGCAGGGAATTGACATGGATGGAAATAAACAGGTCGGCCTTCTGAGCGTTGGCGAATGCCACCCGATCCCTTGTCGATATTTTGACGTCTTTATCCCGGGTCATGAGGATGCGGTAGTTCGGATATTTCTCGAGTCTCTTGCGCAGCCTGCGTGCGACGTCCAGGGTGACATCCTTTTCCTTTAGGCCTCCGGCCCCCGTCGCCCCTGGGTCCCGGCCGCCATGGCCGGCATCGATAACGATGGTCTTCACGCTCAGGCCGAATAAATGAGCCAGTGAAATGTCCGAATTGTCGACCAGGGCCTGATAATGGTCGGGGAGGTTTTCGCCGATAGCGGCGGCTTGGTCATGGTCCTCTGACAGCGGTTGCGGAGTTGCTTCTGCAGTACTCGTAAGCAATCCAACGTCAAGGACGGGTTCTTCAAAGGGATCTGGACCTTCAAGAGCTACCGCAGCAATGCTGGGCTCATGCCGAGGGTCATCCTGCGGGATGACAGTGTCGGGGCCCTTGTTGTCTTTGGCCTGCAGCTCTTTTGGGTTCTCATGGTCAACGGATGCGGACGTTGGCGCGGCTGCAACCTCCAGGGGGGGATTGTCGGAGGCGACCTTCTGCAGTGATGCTGCCGGGGCGCTGCTCCAGTGCCCTGGAAGATGAAAAAAGAAATAGCTCAGCAGGCCCAGGGCAGGTATCAGGGCTAGAGCCAGCAGCAAGGGCTTGGCTCCAGCTTTTTTGTGCCCTTTTGCCGAGGGCGATTCGGTTGCACTATGCTCAAGATTGTCATTGTAGACTTCCCTGAGGATGGTGCGTTTTAATTTCTGATGATTTTGAACGGGCGAGTCGGGCATATCGATGAGCTTAATGTCAATTCCCAAGTATTTTCATTTGTCGGTCCAGGCTGATGCAATAAGTGCAATAAGGGTCCTTCTTGCAAAATCAATGCCTGCCGTGAATGCTCAGAGGTCATTCATCAAGCTGGACATTTGGGGAGATGAGAGAGGGGCGCCCTTTTACTTTATCGGCAACTCTTTTGCTGCAAAGCGATATTCTTCCGGTTTTGCGCTTTGGATTATTCGAAAAAAAGAGATCGGCTTGCAATAAAAGAAAAATCTAATAGGGTTTTAAGGTCTGCCTATCCGGCGTTTGGAAAAGGGAGCGGTCCATGGGGTTTTTTTGACAGGATGTTTGGCGGCAAGAAGCAGTCTAAGCAATTCGACGCAGCAGGTTCAGGGTAGATTCGACCCCCTCCTTGGGACTTTTTCCTGGACCGGACGCTTCTAGACTGAAGCTTAAATGTCAAGGGCTTGCAGACCGAGGCAAGCTGGCTATACTCTAATAGAATTGTTCAAGAAACAACAACCCGTATTCATACGATATTGCTGATGACTTCCAATTCGTAGAGCAAAGGGGAGAGCCATGAGAGGCAGCGAGGTTTTGGAACATGTCAGGAAGGAGCGCAAGCCTGAACACACATTTATCCGTTGGTGGCGTAAAGAAAACGATTTCATCGATTATGAACTGCTCGAAGAATTTCTGGACCGGGCAGATCCAAAACTTGAGTTTGGGGGATATGAACTCGTAACCACCGATCAGATGTGGGCTTCCCTTAAAAAGATGATTCCCGGTCAGTTGGATATTGAGCCGCGCAGGGGCAACAATGTCATTGTCTGGCAGCGCCCCCAGAAAGAAGGAGCCGACCGGGTCAAGGAATGTCCTTATATCCCCTCTTCGATGATGGATATCTTCAATGTTCTGACCCGGGGGAATGTCATTGAGGCGGGCTGAAAGGCCAAGGCCAATGTCAGGTCGTTTATAATGTGGCAATCTCCGACCCGGTAGTCGGTGCAGAAAACTTTCTAAAAAGCCGCCCCTTGGTAAGGGGCGGCTTTTTATTCGCCGGACCCGTGGTTTCGGGGCGGGAAAAGAGTGTCGGTGTTTGGCTTGAATAGCTGTTTCAAATAATCTGAGGTGCACCCGTAGGTTCGGCGGAGTTTTTTGTAACGCCTAGGTAGGTCAATGACCTGTGCTATTTGCCGGCCAGAACTCTCTGACTCAGGTCCTATTTTGCACCCAGGGCACTGATCCAGGCAAGCAGGGGCAGCAGAGTCGCGGCGACGGCCAGAAAGGCGTTGGTTGTAGCGGGAGGCCGGCTGTGCGCCTTAAGCCCAAGGGCTGCTGCTGCGCCTAAAGGCAGGCCGACGAGGAACCCGAACAGGTGGGCCCCAAGATCGGTGCGCTCCCCCCCGCTGCCGAGCAGTCCTAGCAAGGCCAATGCTGCGGCAAGGGATAAGAGCCCAGGTTTCCACCAGTTGGCCCTGGCGCGCACCAGATTCAACCCGGCGAACACCCCCAAGGCTCCAAAGACCGCCGTGGAGGCGCCTACGGCCTGGTGGTAGCTGGGCTGGATCAGGGCGTTGCAGAAGTTTCCCAACAGCCCCGAAAGCAAAAGCAGCAACCAGCCCAGCCCTGAGCCGAACTGGCGACAAAGTCGTACGATAAGAACCCCGCCGATGAGCAGGTTGCCGAGCAGGTGCTGGCCGTCGGCGTGAAGGGTCAGGGCCGTGACCAGCCGCCACCACTGCCCGCTGAGGATTTTTCCCGCATGGGCATTTCCAAGGGCAATCCAGTCAATGGCCGGGTAGAGATAGGTCAGGTTGTGAAAGATGGCCAGCAAACCCAGTACCGAAAGGGTGGTCAGGGTGTTTTCGGCCAGCGTCTGGGAGGGGGGGGCCGGCGGTGGCCAGTTGCGGTTTTCGGCCTGGTAGATGCGTAATTCCTCGATGCCGCGGGTCTGGTCGGCAATGGGAACCAGCAGCCGGTAACCCCACCCGCAGGGCTCTAAATGGCAGGGGATACCCCGGGCCTCGAGGACCAGGGCCCAGGCTCGGGCCACCTCGGGCTGCAGGGGGCTCGCTCCGGCCTGAAGATGCGGCAGGGCTGCAGGGGAAAGCTCCCGGTAGCTTTCGGGATGGTCCGTTATGCATGTCGGATCAGTCATCTGAGACTCTTTGTTGGCAGTCCATGTATTGTAACAGGGAAGGCCGCTGAATAGGCTAGATAAAATGGTCCGGAGGTTTTGGTCGATCCGGGGACAATACGACACGCTTCGTTTCGGGACGAGACGGAGTCTGCTAGAGGAGGACCGATGGAATTCGAAAACCTGCTGGTGGCCGTGGAGGCGCCGATCGCAACGATTACCTTGAACCGTCCCCAGAGCCTTAATGCCCTTTCTACGCCGACCCTGCTCGAAATAGAGGCTGCGGTTGAGGGGCTTCTTGAGGACCCTCAGGTCATGGTTCTTATCATTGCCGGAGCGGGCGAAAAGGCCTTTTCGGCCGGAGGAGACATCTCGGTGATGCGGGATGCAGACCCTATGGCCGCCCGAAACTACGCCCTGCTGGCCCAGCGCGTGCTGAACCTTATCGAGCAGTGCCCCTTGCCGGTTATCGCAGCGGTCAACGGTTTTGCGCTGGGAGGCGGGTGTCAGCTGGCGATGGCCTGCGATATCAGGATTGCCGGCGAAACGGCGCGGTTCGGGCAACCGGAAGTCAGGCTCGGGATCATGCCGGGGTTTGCCGGCACCCAGCGCCTGCCACGGTTGGTGGGAAAGGGCAGGGCCAAGGAGATGTTGTTTACCGGCGAAATGATCGATGCCGCTGAGGCCTGCCGCATCGGCCTGGCCAATCGGGTGGTCCCCGGTGCAGAGTTGCTGGCTGAGGCCAGAAGCATGGCCCGTAAAATCGCCGCCAACGGCCAGGTGGCGGTACGGCTGTGCAAGGAAGCGGTGAACAATGGCATGGAGATGCCCGGCGACAAGGCCGCAAGCTACGAAGCGGATCTATTCGCCTTGTGCTATTCCACCCATGACCAGAAGGAGGGAATGAGGGCTTTTTTCGAAAAACGGCCGCCAAAGTTCGAGAACCGATAGGGCAGGGGCGGTTCAGGCCTCCAGGGCGCTTCCTACCGAGCCGAAGAAGAAACGTTCGCCCAGTCGGGCGTGGAGCTGGGCGGCCCGGGCAAGGCCGGTGCAGTGGGAGACCCCGAGTTTTTCGACCTTGAACTGCTCCAGGGCCTTCAGGGTGGCTTCGAACTGGGCATCTTCGGCAAACCCGAGGTGGGTCCCGCCAAGGATGGCGTAAAACGAATCGAAGCCAAACTGCTCGCTGACATGGTGCAGAATGTTGACCAGCCCGGCATGGGCGCACCCGAGGATGAGGATCGGGCCTTTGGATGATTCGACAACCAGCGAAAGGTCGTCCTCGAGGGGATCGCAGGCCATCTGGGAGCCATCGGGGGCCCGGGCGCTCATCTGCGGGTCGCCTTTTTCAAAACTAGTTTTTCGAGGGATTTCCCCGCTCAGCCAGACCCCGGGGCCAATCTCAACAGCTTGGTTCGAAAGCTGGAATCGTGCTCCAAGAGCCTCGAGAAATTCGCGCCGGTGGGGAATGCCGATAAATCGTTTGAGACTTCCGGTTGCCCGGTAGCGTGGCCGAAAGATCTGCGGGTGAGCGAAAACCTCAATGGGGGCGCAGTCATGAAGCACCTCGGGCAGACCGCCGGCATGGTCGTAGTGCCCGTGGCTCAGCACGATGGCCCGCAGGTCCGAGAGTTTTTTGTCGAGAATGCGGGCGTTGCGCCGGATGCCGAGGCCCTGCCCGGTATCGAAGAGGTAATTGCCCTGCTTTGTTTCAATAAAACAGGCAAAGCCATGTTCGCCGATCAATCCGGCCTGGGCACGGACGCTGTTTTCGCAGAGAATGGTCAGACGCATAGGGCAAGTGACGAGTGACGGGTGACGGGTGACGGGTGGTTTTACCTGTTACATGTCACCCGTCACGGGTCACGGTTTTTAACCTAAAACGGCGTCCGCCCGAAGTGGCGTTTGGTCGCTTCCTGCAGCTTGTTCACCGCGTGGAATGCCTCCTTGAGCAGATCCTGCTCGTTTTTGCTAAGAGCGTAGGGGTCAAGGCAGTGACTCGGTTTTTTTCCCTGGTCTGCAAGGGCGATTTCGTTGCGCAGGCGCAAAAAGGTCAGGGCTTCAAGGGCGGCCCTGATATGCTCGGCGGTTTCGGGGGCAAAGACGTTGCGATCAACCAGGGCCTTGAGGCGCTCGAGGGTGGTCGACTCGTTGAGCTCCTTTTCGAGGGCGAACATGCGAATGCA
>CALZIZ010000027.1:0-22337 GCA_945787465.1 uncultured Desulfuromonadales bacterium | reverse complement strand
GGTTTCGGGGGCAAAGACGTTGCGATCAACCAGGGCCTTGAGGCGCTCGAGGGTGGTCGACTCGTTGAGCTCCTTTTCGAGGGCGAACATGCGAATGCAATCGACAATGTAGATGCTGCCTCCCTGTTTTAGAGAGAGCTGGCCCTTGTGGTCGCCGCTCTTGTCGAGAATAAAGCGCCCGAGCAACCCCACGGGGACCTTGTAGCGCAGATCGAGGGACATCATGTGGTAGAGAAATCCCTGGTACTCGCGGATGGCGCGGTGCACTATGGTCCTCAGGTCCTGGGCCAGGGCAGGGTCACCGGCCAGGGGTGCGAAGTCGAAGAAAATCGACGAATAGCGCACTTTCTGGGGCTCCGGGTCGTTGACCCAGTCGTTGATGCGAGCCCGCCATTCCTTGAGCCGCCCCCGCCAGGCGGGGTTGTTGACCATAACCTTGCCTTCGCACAGCGGGTAACCGACCTCGGCCAGAGCGGAGACGATCTTTTCAGCAAAGGGGACGAAAAATGCCTCGACCTCGGGGAGTTGCTCGTCGGGGAAGTTCTCGAAAATAAAACCGTTGTCCTGATCGGGGCCGAGCAGCATCTCGCGGCGGCCACCGCTGCCCATGATCAGAAAGCAGAACCGGATCGGCGGCGGCTGCTTGCCCTCGGCCTGTATCTGCTCCATGCACAAATCGTAGACCCGACGAATGATGCCGTGGTGGATGTAGGAGAGGATTTCCATGACCTCGGGGGTGCTGCGGGTTTCCGAAAGCAGCGCCCGGGCAACATTGCAGATTTCTCCATGGATCTGGCGCAGGGTGGCCAGATCCTTGACTTCGCGCAGTTTTCCCACCAGCAGCATGGCTTTGTGGCTGCGGAAACGCATCAGGTCGCGCATGGTCACCATACCCACCACTTCGCCCCGGTCGATCACCGGCAGGTGACGGATTTTGTGGCCCATCATGTACGACATCGCCTCGTACATATAGGTCCCCGGGTCCATGGCGTGGGGATGGGGGGTCATGATGTCTTCGGCGGTGACCTTTTCTGAGTCGCAGCTTTCACGGGTCATGACTTTGGTCACCAGGTCGCGTTCGGTGATAATGCCGAGGGCCGTGTTGTTTTTATCGGTCACCAGCAGTGAGCCGACCCCCTTCTCGGTGAGTTTGCGGGCCACTGCACGGGCGGTGTCTTCAGGGGCGCAGACAGTGACCGGAGAGGTCATGATTTCGGAGAGGCGTTTTTTGAAGGGGTAAGCCTCCATCTGGGTCAGCGCCTGCTGGGAGTGGTCCGAGACGATGTCTGCATAGAGTCGTCGCACCCTTGAGAGAACCACCCGGGTGAAATATTCGCTGACCTGGGGAGCGACGTCCTCGGCCTTTTTGAGGATCTCGTCAGGGATCAGGTAGCATTCAGTTGGTTTTACGGTGCGCGCCCCGCCGGTGTAGGGATCGCCGGTAAAGACCGGGGTGCCGCCGAAAAACTGACCATCCTGGCGATAGTCGACAACCATTTCCCCACCGCCGGGGGTTTGAAGGGTAATTTCGACCAACCCTTCTTTGATGAAATAAAGATAGCCGGTCGGCCTGTCGTTCTGGCTGAAAATGTAGGTGTTGGCGGGGAATTTTTTCAGGATGCTCCCGGAGCGGATTTCCTGAAAAAGGTCATCGGGGAGAAAATTGAAGGGTTCACTATCCTGGAGATGTTTTATTAGCGGCATCGACCTTTTCCGTTGGACCGAGGTTTCAACAAAAGAGCGGCGCTTGCACAAAGGCCTCCCGCAACAGGAGGCCTCGATAATCGTTCGGCAGCTAATATTATCATTAATCGATCAAATCGCAACTCTTTTCAACGGCTGCGCCTCGCTCAGGCCAGTTTGTTTCGGCCGTTTCGGGGCGCTTTTTCCTCGACCTGTTTGGGTTGGCGGTCGAGAACGATGGCAACGACAAAACAAATAATGCTGGCCGCCATGAGTTCACCTATGTGGGTGAAGAAGTTTCGGGTCATCATCAGATCTACACCCATCAGGACGACGCCGAGGACGCCGAAGGTCATGGCCATACGTTTGCGGGTTAAAAGCCGTTTCATCTGCTGGTCCTTTCAGTTCGGAAAGATGCCCGGCGGGGAGGGCCCGCCGGGCCAGGTGCATGGCACGCTATTGCAGGAAGGATCCTTAATGGGCAAAGGCGCCGCCTTTGCCGGTTTCTTCTTCCTCAACATACCCGGGCAGGTTGTGCAGTTTGCGCAGGATGTTGTCTCCACGCACGGCGGACTCTTCGGAGAGCTTGCCGGCCATGGCATTGGAGACGATGATATTGATGATGAAGGCCAGGGGACAGACGATCAGCGCCGAGGAGGTGGCCGGCAGGATGCCGGTGGCTCCGAACATTTCGATCTTGGCGATCCAGCCGATCATCGCCAGCAGGGTCATGCCGAGACCGAAGAACATGCCGGCCATGGCGCCGTACTTGTTCGACTTGGAGTACCAGATGCCGAGCACGACCACCGGGAAGATGGTGTTGCCCGCGATGGCAAAGGCCATGGCCACGATCTGGGCGATCAGCGCTGGAGGATTGAGGGCGGTGATGATCACGATGCCGCAGAGAACCGCGGTGAAGATACGCCCGACGGCCAGCGCCTGCCTGTCGGTGCAGTCGGGCTTGAAGACGGTAGCGTACCAGTCGTGAGCGATCGCCGAAGCACCGGCAACGAGCAGGCCGGCGACGGTCGATAGCCCTGCAGCCATGGCCCCGGAGGCGAGGTAACCGATGAAGGCGATGCCAAGGCCGGCACGCTCGGGAGCCGAGAGGATGATGACGTCGGCCACCTCTTTGCCGCCCATGGGGTTCCAGAATTTACCCATGGCCGCATATACGGGGGAGGTCCAGTAGAGCAGGCCGATGAAGAACAGGCCCCAGAGAACCGACTTGCGGGCGACGTCCTCGTTCTTGACGGTGTAGAAACGGATCATGATGTGGGGCAGGCCGGCGGTGCCGACCATCAGGGTGAAGACCAGTGCGACGAAGTGGTAAAAGTCGCCCATCCCCCAGGGCAGGTAGGCTTGCCGTACTTTTTCAAGCTCCTCGCCACTGAGAATGCCGGTTGCGGTTTTGCCCTCCATGAATCCGGAGAGGATATTGCCGTACTCGAGCTGGGGCAGGATGCCTGCTCCCCCGGCTTTCTTGATCAGGATCCACGCCGGGATCAGGAATGCGGAAATCAGAACCACATACTGGATCTGCTGGTTGCGTGTCACCCCGGCCATCCCCGAAAGGAGCATATAGGCGCAGACAACGCCGGCGGCAAAGAACACGCTGCCGGTGTAGCTGAAGCCGAAGATCCAGCCGCAGATCAGGCCGATCCCCTTGAACTGGGCAGTCGAATAGGTGATGGCGATAATGACTGTGACCGAGGCGGCCAGCAGACGTACTGTGTGGCAGTCGTAGCGGTCACCGAGGAATTCGGGGATGGTATATTTTCCAAAGCGACGGATCTGAGCGGCGATCAGGCACAGCAGCAGCACATAGCCGCCAGTCCAGCCGATGATGTAGCCAAGGCCGAACCACCCCTTGAGGTAAAGCAGGCCGGCGACTCCCATGAAGGAGGCGGCGGACATCCAGTCGGAGGCGATCGCGGCGCCGTTACCCAATTTGCCGATGCCGCGGCCGGCGACCCAGTAACCGGAGGTTTCGGACACCTTGGAAATAAAGCCGACGCCGATATAGACGCACAGCAGGGCGACCATGATCAGTGCAGGGATCATCTTGAAGCCCTGCTCGATCTGGTAGATTTCTTCTCCGGCGTCAGCGGCAAATACGGCGCCAGAGGCACCCAAAATCACCGCCAGGGCCAGACAGATACTCAGCATTCGCTTGATCATTCTCAATATCCTCCAGTCTCTGCAAGTTTGAACCTGGATCCGTTAAGTCGGGGACGGGAAAAGAGTGCAAGTGCGTGGCCTGAATAAATATTTCAAAAAATCTGAGGCGCAACCACAGGTTCGTCGGTGATTTTTTGAATGCTCAGGCAGGTCGATGACTTGCGCTGTTGCCCGGTGGAAACTCACGAATTCAGGTTGTCGTCTCATCTCTTGGTGATTTTGGCGTCCCAAAGAACGCAATAAAGTTTGCAGATCAGGATGTATCCGATCGTGCAGCCCTGGGCGATCAGCCAGTAATGCAGAGGGAAACCGAGAAAACGTGCTTCGGTGATGAAGGATTGCCCAAGGCCGGTGGGGTCTCCCGCACCGGCAATCCAGATCATGATTGGAATGCCGTAGCTCAAGAGAAACCAGATAAGAATACAGGTCCTGGCGATGGACGTTTCTTTTTTCATGTTTTCTGTAGACGGACTGAAGAAGTTAACGTCTACTCTGTCCTTGGCTGCCATCTCTAACCTCCCTTGTTTTTACGTAACTCCCCGCAGCTAGCCCTGTTGTCTTGTGAAACTATAAAAAAGACCAAAAACCAGTTTTTTGCAACCTAATTTCAGCAGGCGATCGGCATGCCGGTTTGCTCCCTCTTCAACTTTTCTGCCATGCCAGTCTTCAGGTGTCAGAAAAGTTCCTTTCCCAGGTAGTGCCCCAGAAAACCGAGTTTCGAAGATACGATTTCTCCGGCTTCTTTCAGTCTGGGAAGAAATTCTTCGATGATCTTTTCCCGGGGCAGTCTGAAGTCAGGCCCGACAAAGCAAAGAGTGCCCGCCAGCTTGTCGTTGGTGCTGAAAACCGGGACGGCGATGCTGGCAATCCCATCTCCCAGCCTGCCCGTGTCAAAGCAGTAACCCTGTTGTTGAAATTTCAGCAGGTCAGCCTTGGCGATCTGTGACCCATTCTCGGCGGGGTCGCCATGGGCGAGCATGAGTTTTCCTGCACAGGTGTCGGCAACCGGGTAGCGCTTGCCGACCAGCGATACGATTTTAACCTGCTGAGCGGTGTCGACCTGGTCGAGAAAGAGGACTTCTTCGCCCCGGCGGACAACCAGGTAGATCGATTCGTTGCATTCGCGCACCAGGCGTTCCATAACCGGTCGCGCCTTGCGAAGCAAGGTGTTGCGTGAAAGAAATTTCTGGCCGATCTCGTAGGCCGAAATGCCCAACCGGTACTTGCCGCTACTCTCTTCGCGCTCAACGTAGCCACGGTTTTCAAAGGTTGCCAGTAGGCGAAAGACGCTGGTCTTGTTCATGCCCAGGCGCTCACTCAGCCGTGATATGCGGACTTCGTCTTCTTCCTCACATAAGGCCTCCAGAACGTCCAATGCATTATCCACCGATTGGATGGAGTATGAATCTTTTCCTCGACTGGGCAACTTCACTGCTCCTTTTTGCTGTCTCGATCCGCATCGAACCGCCGGTGTGTTGTCCCTGGCCAAAACCCGTCGCTCTCGGGGCTGTGACCCGGGGATATTTAGAGTCTTATTTGTTGAGATATTGCAAAAAAGTAATACAGCGTTCTATTTCTGTCAACAAGGTATTTAGAGCCAGTCGAGAAGCAAAAAGGAAAAGTGGCGCAAAAATAGTTAATTGAACTCCTTATGTCACTGAAATAAATTGCAGAAAACATTTTTTGAAAAAGGGAAATTAATTACACATTTTGTTTTTGATGCAGGCCAACTTTGCCAGTAGCCCTTCGGCTTGGGGGAAATGTTTTGTCTCGTTTCATGTTTGCCTTAACGCAAAGTCTTTTCCCGCACCTCGATACCAGTGGTGGAGGGGGGGGCGAGCAATACTTTAATGTCTGCAATCCGATGTTTTTTCTCGTGAAAAATCGTTTCCGTGAATAGAAAAAAGTTTACCATGTCAAAGAGGGATGGCAATTTTCAGAACGGCTTTTTATCGAGGAGGGCGAAGGCCAGGGCAAGTGTGGGGGACTAAGGGGTCGAAGGTGTGGAGTGGGTTAATCCTCCGATTGAGCAGCCAGGCGGGCCACGATCGGTTTGTCGGCGGGCAGAATGTCGTAGCCATGCAGTTCGGCCGGATGGACCCAGCGGTGAGCGGCCACTTCGAGGTTGCGGATTCGCTCTGAAAGGGGGCGGCATTCGTAAGCGAGGATCAGGACCGGTCCCCAGTCGTACCGATAGTAGGCCACCTCGAAAATGGAACCCACCTCGACTTCGAGATCGAGTTCTTCGCGGATTTCCCGTTTCAGCGCCTGTTCCGGTGATTCGCCGGGGTTGAGTTTGCCCCCCGGAAATTCCCATTGGCCGCCGTGCCGGCCTTCGGGAAGGCGTTGCGTGAGTAGAACCGCTTGGGGGCGGCGAATGATGGCTGCGGTCACGAGTAAGGGGTGCATGGTTGCGCTTTCTGCGGCTGAAGGTTGCGGGTCGGTCGGGCATTATAGCCTGCCCGGCTGAGGCTTGGAAGGGGGCTTTTTTTGCTGACAGGGTATTCCTGGCTATGGTAAAAGGGCCCCGCTGAAAAAAGCAGGGTCTGCTACCCGACGGGGTGCAAGAGACCAGAGACCAGGAAGGGCCAATTGTCTATGTTTAATCTGTCTGAAAAGGGGCGTGGTATCCGTGAGATGTTTGATACCATAGCACCGCGTTACGATCTGCTGAACCGCCTGCTGTCCTTGGGGATTGACCGCCGTTGGCGAAAGTTTGCCGTAAGCCAGTTGCAGATTTCGGAACACGGCAAGGTTCTCGATGTTGCCACGGGCACCGGTGATGTCGCTTTGGAGATCGCCTCGCAAACCGCCGACTCGGTGACCATTGTAGGGGAGGACTTTACCCAGGGGATGTTGCTGCAGGGGCGGGTCAAGATTGACCAGTCTGCCTTTGCTCACCGCATTCAGCTGGTGAATGCCCCCTGCGAGTCGATGCCCCACCCCGGCGAACTGTTTGATGGCGTCACCATTGCTTTTGGCATTCGCAACGTCGTTGACCGACTCGCCGGGCTCAAGGAGATGCGCCGGGTGCTCAAGCCGGGCGGCAGGGCGGTCATCCTTGAGTTTTCCAACCCGAAAAACCAGTTTTTCAAGCAACTGTATTACTTTTATTTTCGCCGGGTGCTTCCCTTTATCGGCGGCCTGATCTCCAAAAGAAGTGCCTACCAGTACCTGCCCGATTCGGTTCTGGAGTTTCCTGATCAGGAAGCCTTTAAGGGGGTGATGGCTGAGGCCGGGCTTGTCCGTTTGCGCCATTTTGATCTGACCTTTGGCATTGCCACCGTCTATGTGGGCGAGCGACCTGAATAACCGGTCTGCCTGCAGGGTTAATTAATCCGTGATCAGTCTGAGGGGCCAGCGATAAGTCGCTGGCCCCTCTTTTTATTGCTGGGGTTGGGCTTCAATCATTTCCCCCAGGTCGGTTGCAAACTTACCCGGAAGGTTGAAGGCGCGTTTGAAGATCCCCAGAACCTTTTCAGAAACCGAGTTGATCGGCATCGGAACGACCTCAGGGTTTTGGGTTGCTCCGTGGATCTGGAAGTGGGCGGTAATCAGTGCCTTTTCTTCGCCGGTGAGAAGCCATCCCGCCAGAGGAATTTTGGTCACGATCTTATCGACAGTTCGCAACGGCTTGACCCCCAGGATGAAGTCGAGTTCGTTCTTGTTCAGATTCAGATTGCCCACCAGGGACAGGTTCATGGC
Organism: uncultured Desulfuromonadales bacterium; assembly: GCA_945787465.1. Taxonomy (GTDB): domain Bacteria; phylum Desulfobacterota; class Desulfuromonadia; order Desulfuromonadales; family Trichloromonadaceae; genus CALZIZ01. The sequence goes on along the minus strand of CALZIZ010000027.1, from coordinate 14,768 downwards.
GTTGCTGTCGATAAACAGGTCCTCGGTGGCCAGGACTCCCTGCTGCAGCCTGAAGTTGGCAGTAAGTTTGTTGAAGGGCATCCCTTCGCTGGCCATGTCAGGCAGATGCAGGGCGAAGATTTGTGAGACGTTAAGCAGGGAGAAGACCTTGGAGAGGCCCTTGAATTTGCGCAAGACCCCGTTGCGCACTTCCAGATTGGCCCCGCCGCTCGAGGTGGCGAGAAAGCTGGACCCCAGCCGCCCCTCGAGGTTGAAGTCGGCGCGTAAGGTTCCGCTGACCAGTCCCGGGCGTCTTAGCAAGTCCTGGTAAACCGGGGCTGCAGCAAAGTTTTCCAGGTGCCCGGAGATCTTGAGGAGCGAAGGCGGGCCGCCTGCGCCATCGACCACCACCTGCCCACTGCAATAGCCGTCATCAACCACAAAATGCAAGGGATGAATCGCCAGGATGCCGTTTCGCAGGGTGATGGTGCCTTCGGCGCTCTGAAAGTTCAATCCGTAGAGGTTGCCTTTATGCGCCCTGGCCATAATGACCAAGGGACTTGCTGCGGCAGGGCGCTGCCTCGCGGTTTTGATTCGGGCCCTGTCGGGTCCCTTCCAGAGGGCGATGACCTCGTCGATGTTGCCGTATTCAGCGTCGATCCTCAGGCGGGTCTGCGGTGCCTTGAAGTTGCTGACCGAGCCGCGGACCACGGCTCTTGTTCCCCCATCAAGCCGAACCGTGACCGGGGTAAAGTGCAAGCCCTTACCGTCGATTGCCAGGTGGCCGTCGAGGTCGCGAAGTATTGCGGTCTGCGAGCGGAACATCAGGTCGCTGGCTTTGATCTGCTTTGCCGAGACTGCCAGCTCCAGACGCGGTGCGGAAAAATCATCGAGGCTGGCCTGGATGCGCACCGGGGAGTAGCCGATGTTGGCCCGCAGATCCCGGCTTCGAAGGCCGTTCTGTTCAAACAGTATGGTGCCTTTGACCTGGTCGAGGTCAGCAATCACCTGGGTAAGGTGCATGCCGGCTTGGTCGAGTTCCAGCCATCCTTTTCGCCGGTCGATACCGGCCCTGGTGCCGGCCAGTTCGTAATGCCCCGAGATTTTGCCGTCGGGCCGCATCCGGGTCAAAAAGGGCAGCCGGGATGGGGTCTGCCCCAGGTCGGTCGGCGGCAGATCGAGGGTCAGGGCAAAGCTTGCGGCCTGGTCTCTTTTAAGGGTGCCGCGGGCCTGCAGCTCAAAGGGGGGCAGGACGAGGCGGGCATGTTGCAAGGTAATGTCCCCTGGTTGCAGCAGGGCCAGGGCTTCAAGGCTGCTGGGAAGGCCTGCCGGAAGGTCAAAGACGTGTTCTCGGCTCAGGGAGAGCTTTTCAAGGCCGGCACTGAGTTCGGCCTCGATGCGCTTCGGCTCACCGCTGAGCTTGAGGCTAAGAGGGATGGCTCCGGCAGCTTGCCAGTGGCTTCGTGCCGCTTCGGGAAGCAAGGTCAGCAGTCGGCCCGCTTCGCTTGTGGCCCGCATCTGCAGCGCCAGTTGAGGGCGGCTGGAAAAGGGCTGGTCGATGGTTCCCGATAGGCGTAGCGGTATCTGCTGCAGCAGGGCTTGCCCCTTTACGATCTTAAGCCGGTTATCTTTGAGCGCCAAAAGGAGCTCGATTTTTTCCACCGGCCCATATGTTCCGTGGAGCTGCAAGCTCGCCTGCTTGAGTTTCGGCTCGGGCCAGGGACCGGCAATTTTTGCCTCCTGCAGGCTGAGGGTGCCGCCTAGCAGGGCGCTTTTTAGCCCCTGAAATGGCGCCCCGAAGCGATCGGGCAACAGCCGCTTTAAATCGGCGAGAGGCAGGGCGGGTGTTTTCAGGGCGCCCTCGAGCCATGTCCCCTCGGGGGATCCTTTGAGCTGAAGCTCGCCCTCGACCTGCAACTTGTCGACGCTCAATTTGAGGTTCTCAAGGTTCTGGCCCCCTTCGGCTATTCTCCAAGTACCCTCGAGGGCGGCCCGGCCAATTGAAATCGGCTCGCGGTAGGCCTCGACCGGGTTTATGCGCAGGGCATCTCCGATCAGCTCGGCCGCAAAATCCAGGCCGGCAGAAGGACTGCCATGCAGGCGCAGGTGTAGAGAGGCTTCTCCCTTGGTTCCATGTTCAGACCCGGCTGGCAGGTAGGCGGTAAGTAATGGGGCCGGGGCGACCTGCTCCAGGGACAGCTCCAGTTCCAGGGCGCTGGCGGTCCAGTCCTTCGGGTCGGTTGGCAGATCGAGGGTTGTCTGAAGGTTGACCTTGGCGGCTTTCGAGCCCTGGATCAGTTCTCCACCCAGGGCCAGTGAGGCCGGACGTCCAAGTCCCAGGTCGGAGAGGCGGCCGTTGAGGCTCGTCAGCGCCAGGGACAGGGGGCGTTGCGGGTCTCTCAGGTCCTCAAGGATCAGGGTGCCGTTTTCAATGGCCAGCAGCTGCAGCTGTGCATCGTGCAGAAAATTAATATTCTTTTTCCGTTGCTGCGGCCTGTGAGAAGGCTGCTCAGAATCGGGAGCGGACAGTTGAATTCGCGCCCTGGGGCTTTCAAGGGCGATCTTGTCGAGGATGATCTGCTTTTGCAGCAGCGGACGAAGCTTGAGATGTACCCGCAGGCGGTCGACGGTAAACAGGTTGCTCTGGTTCTCCTCGCCGAGACGGACCTCGGAGAATTCAAAGGCCAACCCATGGCGCAGGGACAGGGCTGCGCTGCCGAGCCGCACCGGTTGGCCAAGGGTCTGGCTCAGCTGCTTCTGGATGATGCTGCGGTAGTGATTCAGATCGAAGGTGTAGAGAAACAGGGCGAGTGCGCTCCCGATGGTCAGCAGCAGCAGGCTCAGGCAGATTAGGATAGGACGGCGACGCAACATGGTTGGCAAAGGGGATGCTTTCTGGGTAGGCAGCAGGGGCTTAGATCAGGTTCTTCAGGGCCCTGGTCAAATCCTCGGGGAGGGGACACTCCACGTCCACAGTGCGGCCGGAAAAGGGGTCTGCAAAGCTGAGCTTTTGGCAGTGCAAAAACATCCTCGGCAGTTCGGCCGGTAGCGGGCCCCGGTAGCGGCGATCGCCGGCCAGGGGGTGCCCGGCATCTGCCAGCTGGCGGCGGATCTGGTGTTTGCGTCCGCTGTGCAGTTGCAGTTCAAGCAGCGAATAGCCGCCGCCGTAATCAAGCCGTCGAAAGGCGGTGGCGGCTTCTCTTGGTTTGCCCTTGGCAACCACCGGCGATTTCAACTCGCCCTGGGGCGGAAGCTGGCCTGCGGCCAGCCCAAGGTAGATTTTCTCAACCGGGCCGTCCATAAATCTCTGGCCGAGTGCTGAGATGGCCTTGCGTCCCTTGCCGAACAGGACCGGCCCGGAGGTTTCGGCGTCCAGGCGGTGCACCGGTGCGGTCTGAAAATCTTCCCGCCGCTGCTTTATCAGGGTGCGGACCCGCTCGGCCAGGTTGTCTGCCTCATGGCCAACGCCTCGATGCACGGCCAGTTGCGGCGGTTTGTAAACCACCAGGATTTCGCGGGTCTCAAAGAGTATCTCCACCCTCTGTTGCAGGGGCTTCTCCATCAGCTCCCGCAGCCGCTGGCTCTCCCGCAGGCCCAGGAGCTGTCCCTGGCGCACTTCGTCATCCTCGGTCAGGGGCTGGCCTGCGCACAAGACTTTGGCCGATCGCAACATCTGGCGCAGATAGGGGCGAGGCGCCCCGGGGATGCGTTGCTGCAGCCACTGCAGGGTGCTGAGCCCATCTTCTTCTTTTTCTACCGACCAGGTTATCATAATGGGCTCATCTTACCCCCGTGCGAGTTTTCAGGCAAGCGGCAGATAGCGCCCGGGGATAATTTCTTTACATAAAAAATAGACCTTGTTACCATACTTAGCTGCGCATTTTACCGCACCCTTGCAGGGTGGGCGGGCTTTTGGTTTTTAATGAAGATTAAACGGGTAGATATTCTCGGGTTCAAGTCGTTCGTCGATAAGGCTTCCCTCGATTTCGAGGCAGGGGTCACTGCGGTCCTTGGCCCCAATGGTTGTGGCAAAAGCAACATTGTCGATGCCATCCGCTGGGCCATGGGCGAGCAGAATGCCAAAAATCTGCGCGGTCGGGCCATGGAGGATGTGATCTTCGGTGGCAGCGAAACCCGCAAACCCCTCGGCATGGCCGAGGTTTCGATGATCTTTTCCAATGCCGATGGGCAGGCGCCTCCAGCATATAAAGATTATGCCGAGATCATGGTGACCCGTCGCCTGTTCCGCAACGGCGAAAGCGAATACCTGATCAACAAGACCCCCTGTCGGCTTAAAGACATCACCGAACTGTTCATGGACACCGGGGTGGGGGCTCGCGCCTATTCGATCATCGAGCAGGGCAAGATTGGCATGATACTCAGCGCCAAGCCCGAGGATCGTCGCTTCCTTATCGAGGAGGCCGCCGGGGTCACAAAATACAAGTCGCGCAAGAAAACGGCCTTGCGAAAAATCGAGGCCACCAGGCAGAACCTGGTGCGCCTTAATGATGTTATCTCCGAGGTGCGTCGGCAGGCCGGCAGCCTTAAACGCCAGGCCCAGAAGGCCCAGCGTTTCCGGGATTGCCGACAGGAACTGCGGGATATCGAGACCCGGTTCGGCAGGCATCGCTTCGCAGAATTGCGTGAGCAGATTGCGGCCTCCGACAGCCAGCAGCAGGAGCTGCAGCGATCCCTGGCGGAGCTTGACGTCCAGTTTGCCCAGCAGGGGCTGAAGGCGGAGGAGATGCGCCTGCTCAATACCGCTGCCGAGCAGGATGTCTTGCGGCTTCAGGAGCAGGTCTTTCACCTGGGGGGCGAGATCCAGAGAGTGGAAGGGGGCATTGAGGTCAGCGCCAAAGAGCGTGCGGGGCTGGAGCGGCAGAAAGAACGCCTGACCACCGAAAAAGAAGACTTCGCTCGCCGCCTGCAGGAGCATGACCTTGAGGATGAACAGCTCAGACAGGAGCGGGTCTCGTTGGATGGCAACCTTGCCCGGGAAATCCGCCAGCTTAGTCAGGGGGAGCTCGCTTTGGACGAGTTGGCCGGGCAGGAGCGGGAGGCGACTGCGGCCCTCGAAGGCCAACGCAGTGCACTTTTTGCCGCTCTGACAGAACTCTCCCGCATCGGATCATTCCATGACGAGGCCCAGCGTCGTATGAAGGCCGTGGCAGAGCGCAGCTGTCGCAACCGCTCCGAAGCGGTGGGGGGGCTCGAACAGTCCGAGGCGACCCGTTGTCGCATCGATGCTCTGGGGGCTGAGCTGGAAGGGATCCGGCAGTGCCGGGCAGGGCTTCAGCATGAGCATGCCCGGCTCCGGGAGCAGGTGCAGGTTTCAAGGCAGAGCCTTGAGCGCAATGAGGCTTCTTTGCTGGTGCGCCGCGAAGAGTTTTACCGCAGCCGTTCACGCCTTGAATCCCTGGCTCAGCTTGAGGAGAGTTTTGAAGGCTATGGCCGAGGGGTCAGGACGCTTCTTGGCGACCCGGCCATGCGGGAGCGCTTCGGCAGCATGGTCGCAGACAGCCTGGAGGTGCCGGCACGCTACGAGGCGGCCGTGGAAGCCGTGTTGACAGATCGTCTGCAGGCTCTGGTCGCGCTGCGGGCTGAGGATGTGCGGCAAGCCGCGACCCTGTTGCGTCAGGATCAGGGCCGCTGCACCTTCGTACTGCCCTGGTTTGCTGTGCCGGCGGCTCGTAGTTTTTCAGCCGGAGAAGCTTTGGTGGACCTGGTTTCAGGGTTTGGAGAAGTGTCGGACCTGGTTCAGCGACTGCTCGGAGGCGTTTTTCTGGTCTCTGACCTGGAGCCTTATCTCGAGGCTGGGCTGGCTCAAGGTGTGACCCTGGTGACCGAGGCGGGCGAACTGCTGACCAGTCGTGGCGAGTATACCGGGGGGGGGCGGCAGGACCTGGACCGGGGGGTGCTGCATAAAAAGCGCGAGATCAAGGAACTGACCCTGCAGGTTCAGGGCTTGGGCAGGGATGTCGACGGGTTGCAGGCCCAGCGGTCGGAGCTTCGCCGGAAGCTCGAGGGCTGTGAAGAGCAGCTGCGCGAGGTCGAAGCCGCGCTGCACCGCAAGGAACTCAGGGGCATGGAAGGCGAGAAGGATCTCGCCCGCCTGGCCGCTGAGGCCGAACGGTTCGATGAACGCCTGGAGGTTCTCAGCCTTGAGGAAGAACAGCTTCACGAAGAGCAGGAGCAGCTTTGCCGGCAGCAGGCTGAGACCAACCGGCGCAGGCAGCAGTTGGAGCAGCAAAAGCTCGAGTCCGAAGAGCGGGTGGCTGCTTTGCAGGATGAGCTTCAGGTTCTGCGCAGGGACCTCGGGGTGGTCCGCGAGCAGGTTACGGCCGGCAAGGTGACCCTGGCCAAGCTTCGGGAGCGCGAAGAGGGCGTACGTAGCGCTCTGGAGAGACTGGGACGCCAGCGAGAGGATCTGCAGGGGCGCCTGGTAGGGCTAGACGGAGGCCGCGAGGAGGCGGAGCAGGGCATGCTTCGCCTGAGACAGGAAAAAAGCCGGCTGGATGCCGAACTCGAAGCCCTGGTGACGCGTCGGACGCAGCAGCAGGCCCGACTCGATGCCTTACGGAAACAGTTTGAGGCGGATGCCGAAAAGATTGCCGTTCAGGATGAGCTGGCCGCCTCTTTGCGATCCCGTCAGGGGCAGAACCGTGAGGCATTAGGGGCTCGGCAGCTAAAGACCAGGGAGCTGCAGATCGAAATCGAGCATTTGCAGCAACGTTTTATCGAGCGCTACCGGGTCGATCTTGCTGCTAAATCGCAGCCGCCCGAGGCACACTTCGATTCGTCAGCCGCCGAGCGGCGCCGAGCGCAGTTGCGCAGGCAGCTCGATACCCTGGGCGATGTAAACCTGACGGCCATCGAGGAATTCCAGGAACTGGAGGAGCGAGAGCGTTTTCTTGCGGCTCAGCAGGCAGATCTCAGTGACTCGCTCGACGGGTTGCAGCAGGCCATCAGCAAGATCAACCGCACGACTCGCGTTCGATTCCGGGAGACCTTCGAGCAGATCAATGCGACCTTCCGTGGGCTTTTTCCCCGGTTGTTCAGCGGGGGACAGGCCGAACTCAGGCTTATCGACGAGCAGGATCTGCTTGAGAGTGGCATTGACATCGTTGCCCAGCCTCCTGGCAAAAAGCTGCAGAATGTCAGCCTGCTATCCGGCGGGGAAAAGGCTTTGACCGCAGTGGCACTGGTTTTTTCGATCTTTATGATCAAGCCTTCGCCGTTTTGTGTGCTCGACGAGGTGGATGCGCCGCTGGATGAGGCCAATATCGGACGTTTCAACGAGTTGGTCAAGGAGATGGCTCAGGCGTCTCAGTTTATCATCATCACCCACAACAAGCGCACCATGGAGGTTGCCGATACCCTTTACGGGGTCACCATGGAAGACCCGGGAGCCTCAACGCTGGTTTCCGTGCGGATGAATGAGTATCTCTAAGCCCTGAGCCACGCGGGCCCCAATCGGTCGGCGAGGCTTTCTTTCAACACGGACCTGTCAGGTTTTGTCATGCCTTTTAAACGCCTTTTGGGGGATCTGCTGCAGAATATTCCCGGAGCCCAGGGAGCGATCATTGCCGACTGGGAAGGGGAGGCCGTCGATCAGGTTGCCCGCATCGACGAATACCAACTTAAGGTCACCGGCGCGCATAAGGGCGTGATCCTGACCAATTTGCGTGAGGTGGTGAAACGTCTTGGGGGTGACGAACCGCAGGAGATCGTGATTACCACAAAAAAGCTGCAAACCTTGATTTTGCCTATTACCCATGATTATTTTCTGGTATTGACCCTGCAGCGAGGCGGGGCCTTGGGGCGGGCCATGTTTGAGGCCCGGCGCTGTGTGGGGTTGTTGCGCAAAGAAATCGCCTGATATTGAGTTGGCGCAGCATTTTCTGGAAAGAAAAAGGAGTGTTATTTTGAACCTTGACCTGTGGAAGGAGCGCTTTCTTCGCTGGCTGGATGTGCTCAGTGGTTACCTGGCTGAATATCTGGCCCGCTGGATGGAGTTTGCCTCCGACCTTTTAGCCAAGGCGGGAGTCCCCGAAGAATATCTGACCCTGGGTGCTCTGGCTCTTCTGTATCTGCTGATAACCCTGGCACTGGTGCTGTCGATCGTGCTGTTTCTGCGTCTTGCACGTCGCCGTCCCCCGGTCGCGCCGCAGAAGGAACCAGGGGCGCCGAAAGAGGCGCCGGAACAGCCGGAAGAGCTCGCTGAAGAAGAGGCCGCGGTCCCCACCGAGAGAGTTGAGGGTCCGAAGGAGGTCGCAGAGGCCAGGCCGGCCCCCAGTCTCTTTGAGCGTATGCGATCAGGCTTGGCCAAGACCCATTCGTCTTTGATCGGGCGCATTGACGATCTGCTCGGTGGCAGCCAGAAGATTGACGCCGGTGTGCTTGAGGAGTTGGAAGAAATCCTGGTGACCGCCGATTTCGGCATGAAGACGACACAGGATTTGATCCGTTCACTCGAGAAACGGCTGGCCAAAGGAGAGGCGGGCGATCCAGCCGGGTTGCGCCTGGCCATCAAGGAAGAAATCGGCCAGCGCCTGCGGCTCGAGGCCGCTCCCTTGAGTCTTGAATCAGCCTCGCCTTTTGTGGTCATGGTCGTTGGTGTCAACGGGGTCGGTAAAACCACGACTATCGGCAAGCTCGCTCACCAGTTCGCAGCTCAGGGCAAGAAGGTGGTACTCGGTGCAGGGGATACATTCAGGGCCGCTGCGGCCGAGCAGTTGGGGATCTGGGGCCAGCGTGCCGGGGTTGACGTGATCCGCCATGCCGAAGGCGCGGATCCGGCTGCCGTTGCCTTCGATGCTGCCAGGGCGGCTCAGGCCCGTGGTGCTGATGTTCTGATTCTTGATACCGCAGGTCGGCTGCACACCAAGGCCAACCTCATGGAGGAGCTGAAAAAGGTGCGCCGGGTGCTTGACCGGGAAATCCCCGGAGCTCCGCACGAAACCCTGCTGGTGCTCGATGCCACCACGGGGCAGAACGCCCTGGTTCAGGCCCGCCTGTTCAAAGAAGCTGTAGAAGTGACCGGAATCGCTCTTACCAAGCTGGATGGAACAGCCAAAGGTGGGGTGGTTGTCGGCATCGGCGGCGAATTGAATCTGCCGGTGCGATTTGTTGGAATTGGTGAGGGCGTTGATGATCTTCGCCCCTTCGAGCCGGAGGTCTTTGTCGAAGCCTTGTTCCAACAGGGTTGAAACGCCTTGACTTTGCCTTCCTGTTTACCTAGACTTTTGAACTAAGCTGGAGTTATAGACCATGGACTTGGAGATTGTTCTTCGACTGGAGCAAAAAATAGACCAGCTCCTGGAGCGCAAGCGGCACCTGGAAGAGGAATGCGAGCGCCTTCGGGACGAAAGCAGGTCGCTCGCGGAGGAGCGGCAACGCTTTGGCGTCGAGCTCGACCGTATTCTCGCCAAGCTTGATCACCTCGATCAGGAGACGCCGTGAAACATGCCGTCCAAGTCACGATTCTTGGTCAGCAGTATACTGTAAGAACCGAGGCCTCTGCCGAAGAGGTTCGGAGGGTGGCCGATTTTGTCAACCAGAAGATTGCAGAGGTGGCTGCCAACAAGGCGGTCGACACTTTGAATACAGCGGTGCTGGCTTTGATGAATGTGGCCGGGGCCTATCTGCAACTGCTGGACGCCGAGGATCGCTACCATGGCGATGTAGAAGGGCAGTTGCAGCGGTTGCTTGAACGTCTCGAACAAGCCTGTCCGTCGAACTCTGAGGCCGTCGACGGGAATTAGGCACGCTTTACAGGCCTGGATTACGAAACTGAACGATCTCTGTATGGAGACTTTAGATAGATTGACTGACGGTCTACCGCGCCGAGCCTGATGGCGGCGCTTTATTGCTACGGTTTTTATTCCTGCGGTGAATGCGTGGGATCACAAGTTGCTGTTTTGACTGGATATCGCTGGGTTGAGTTGTGTGGGGATTGGGGCCGCTGCTTTTCATTTTAAAGCACCAAGGTGTCCCTGCATCGATCGGGGTCCCTCTCCAATGCCGCCAGCGTATAGTCCTGATCAACCAGGATCTTTGTGGGCCGAATTGACCTTGCAACCATTCTATATCTGAATCCCTCCCTACCGAGATCGCCGAACCTTTCGGGGATCTCTGCCTATGCCTAAAAAATCCATCCGGGAAGAGATCCTGGCAAAACGCAAGCACCTGGCCCTTGACACCTGCCTTGCGCGCAGCCTTAAGGCTCAGGAATCGCTCGTCGCAATGCCGGAGTTCATCGCCGCAAGCACCGTCGGTTTGTACAGTCCCATCCATAACGAGGTCTTTACCGAGGAAATCTTTCGCGCCGCCCGCGCCGGTGGTCGTCAGGTGGTTTATCCCCGCGTCAGTGGAGGGTCTCTTGAGTTTGTCGCCGTCGAGGACCGTACCCAGCTGAAGAGGGGCGCCTTTGGGGTGCTTGAACCCAGTGGCTCGGAGGCCGTTATGTCCCAGGCTCTCGATCTTCTTGTTGTTCCTGGGGTCGCGTTTGACCTGGTCGGCTATCGACTCGGCTACGGCAAGGGCTTTTATGACCGTGTTTTGCATGGCGAAAAGCGCCCTGGTTTGCTGGTCGGCCTATGTTTCGAACTTCAACTGGTAGCGGAGTTGCCGTTTGAAGCCCACGATGTAAAGATGGATCGCATTGTCACCGAGGATAGAATTCTCGATTATTCGCCTCAGGGGCAGGCTTCAACAGACACCATCAACCAAACCCTTTAATTAGGAGGACCTGGTTTTGCCAATAGAACTCGCACTTTTTTTGATCGTAGCTGCTTCGGCCGGAGGCTATTATGCCGGCAATGTGTTGCGTCGCAAGGCGGACGACGGGCGGATCGCCAATGCCGAGCAGACGGCAGCTCAAATCGTTGAAGGGGCCAGAAAAGAGGCCGATACCATTCGTAAAGAAGCGGTCATTCAGGCCAAAGATGCCGTCCTCGAAGCCAAGTCTGAATGGGAGAAGGAGGCCCGGGAGATGCGCCGGGAAATCCAATCCCAGGAAAAACGCCTGCTGAACAAGGAAGAGAACCTTGACCGCAAGGTGGCTCAGGCTGAAACCAAGGAGGCCGAGCTTTCCGCCAGAGAGAGGGCTCTGCCGCAGAAAGAAGAACGCATTCGGGCCCAGGAGCAGGAAGCCGACCGGCTGATTGCTGCGCAGACCGAACAGCTGGAGCGCATTTCGGGGCTCAGTGGCGAAGAAGCCAAGCAGCAGCTCATCGATGCCATGGAGAGTGAAGCCCGGCACGATGCTGCAAAGCGTATTAAGCAGATCGAGGACGAGGCCAAGGAAACCGCCGACAAGAAGGCCAAGGAGATCCTTGCCCTGGCCATCCAGCGCTATGCGGGCGATTTTGTGGCCGAAAAGGCTGTCAGCGTTGTGGCGCTGCCGTCCGATGAAATGAAGGGGCGGATTATCGGCCGCGAAGGCCGTAATATTCGCGCCATCGAAGCGGCTACCGGGATCGATCTGATTATCGACGACACCCCCGAGGCGGTGATTATCTCCGGCTTTAACCCGGTGCGCCGCGAAGTCGCCCGTATCGCCCTGGAGCGGCTGATTGCCGACGGCAGGATTCATCCGGCACGTATCGAAGAGGTCGTCAACAAGGCAGCCCTGGAAGTTGAAGAGGCTATCCGCGAAGCCGGCGAGCAGGCCACCTTCGATGTCGGCGTGCATGGGATTCACCCCGAGATCGTCAAGTTGATCGGGCGTCTCAGGTATCGCACCTCTTACGGGCAGAACGTGCTGCAGCATTCTCTCGAGGTGGCCTTCTTGTGCGGGATTATGGCCTCTGAGCTGGGGATCAACGTCAAGCAGGCCAAGCGGGCCGGCCTGCTCCACGATATCGGCAAAGCCGTGGACCATGAGATTGAAGGGTCCCATGCTGTGATCGGGGCCGATCTGGCCCGCAAGTATGGAGAGTCACCAAAAATCGTACATGCTCTTGCGGCCCATCACGAAGACGAAAAGCCTGAAACGGTTCTGGCGATTCTGGTCCAGGCAGCAGACGCACTTTCTGGCGCCCGGCCCGGCGCCCGAAGGGAGATGCTCGAGACCTACGTCAAGCGCCTTGAAGATCTGGAGCGCATCGGGACCTCCTTTACCGGGGTCACCAGTTGTTTTGCCATTCAGGCCGGCCGCGAGATTCGCGTAATGGTTTCCAGCGACGAGGTCTCCGACGCCCATGCTCATGTGTTGGCCAAGGACATTGCCCATAAGGTCGAGGACGAAATGACCTATCCCGGCCAAATCAAGGTCAATGTCATTCGCGAAACCAGGGCCACCGAGTACGCCAAATAAACCCAGAAGCGAAAAGGCGTGATGGGTAATGTGTGAGTGGCGAAAGGCCTTGCAGCGCATTACTGGTCACTGATTGCTCATTACGCCTTTAGGCTTTTGGGGGGAGTCAGCTCTTTTGAATATTCTTTTTGTAGGAGATGTCGTAGGTCGCCCTGGGCGGCTTGCTCTTTCCAGTCGCCTTGATCGCCTGGTCGACCTCCACTGCGTCGATCTTGTGGTTGTCAATGCTGAAAACGCTGCCGCTGGATTTGGCCTGACTGTGGATATAACCCGGGATATTCTCGACCTGGGGGTGGATGTAATCACCTCCGGCAATCACATCTGGGACAAAAAGGAGATCCTGCCTTACCTTGATCGTCAGGAGCGATTGCTGAGGCCTGCTAATTACCCGGAAGGGACCCCCGGTCGGGGGTGGGGCGTTTTTTCCACCAATGCGGGGATTCAGGTCGGGGTGCTTAATCTCGAAGGGCGGGTCTTTATGAATAACATCGAGTGCCCGTTTCGCTTTGCCGACCGTTGTCTCGAGGAGTTGCGCAAGCAGACATCTATCATTCTTGTTGATTTCCATGGCGAAGCAACCAGTGAAAAGGTGGCCTTGGGGTATTATCTCGATGGTCGGGTATCGGCAGTGGTTGGCACCCACACCCATGTGCAGACTGCAGATGAGAGGATCCTGCCCGGCGGAACCGCTTATATGACCGACGCCGGCATGACCGGAAGCCGGGATGCGGTGATTGGTATTCGCAAGGAGTTGGCCATTGAGAAATTCCTCAGCCAGATGCCGGTCCGTTTCGAAGTGGCCAAAAAGGACCCCATGTTAAGTGGTGTGCTGTTTACCGTCGACGAAGCCAGCGGACGGGCAACCGGTGTCCAGCGAATCATGGAAGTCGTGGCTTGATTTGAAATCCCGGGATTGGGGCCATGGGTCGTCTTGGTAAGCCCCAGTCCCTTATTTTATTGAGGTGTTGAGAAATGAAATCGGTACAGGAGCAGATGGACGTTATCCGGCGTGGTGCAGTTGAGATACTGGTCGAGTCGGAGCTTGAAGAAAAGCTTGCCGAGTCGGTCAAGACCGGCATCCCCTTGAAGATCAAGGCCGGTTTTGATCCCACTGCCCCCGATCTGCATGTCGGCCATACGGTTTTGATCCAGAAACTCAAGCAGTTTCAGGAACTGGGGCACGACGTTCATTTTCTCATCGGCGACTTTACCGGAATGATCGGTGATCCGACGGGCAAAAACGAAACCCGCAAACCTCTGACCCGCGAGCAGGTGCTGGATAATGCCCAGACCTACAAAGAGCAGGTCTTTAAAATCCTCGACCCTGAAAAAACCAAGGTGGTTTTCAACAGCACCTGGATGGGCCCCATGTCTGCCGCCGATTTGATCGGGTTGGCCGCGCGGCACACCGTGGCCCGTATGCTCGAACGAGATGATTTTCATAAGCGCTTTACCGGCCAGCAGCCGATTGCCATTCATGAATTCCTCTACCCCCTTGTGCAAGGCTATGACTCTGTGGCCCTGGAGGCCGATGTCGAACTGGGGGGCACCGACCAGAAGTTTAATTTGCTCGTCGGCCGCGAGCTGCAGAAACAGGAAGGTCAGAAACCCCAGTGTGTGCTGACCATGCCCCTTCTCGAAGGTCTCGATGGGGTCAATAAAATGAGCAAGTCGCTGAATAACTATATCGGCATTACCGAGCCGCCCAAGGAGGTTTTCGGCAAGGTGATGAGTATTTCCGATGAGCTCATGGTGCGTTACTATGAACTTCTTTCCGATGTCGACCTGGCCGGCCTGCAGCGGGTTAAGGACGGAGTGGCCGGTAAGGATGGCGGAGCCCATCCGATGGAAAGCAAGAAAGCGCTCGCCAGAGAACTCGTGGCCCGGTTTTACGATCAGGATTCGGCTCTTCGTGCTGAGCAGGACTTTGTCCAGCAGTTTAAGCAGAAAGAGGTTCCCGAAGATATTCCCACCGCAACTCTTGCTTCGGCAGAACCCATCTGGATCTGTCGGGTGCTCTCTGAGGCTGGCCTGACTGCTTCAAACGGTGAGGCGCGGCGCCTGGTCAAGCAGGGCGGGGTTAAGGTTGACGGCGAAAGGGTCACCAATCCGGATATGGAGCTTGCCCCCGGCCGTGAGTTTGTCCTGCAGGCCGGAAAGCGGCGTTTTGCCCGTGTCGTTATTGGTTAAAACTAAAGTTTTTAGAAAGTAAAAAAAGGCATTGACAGTCCGGGCTCGTTTCGTTTATATTCCCGCCTCCTCGCAAGGGCGGCAAACAAGTGCCGGGCCGCAGCGAAGAAAAAATAAAAAAGGGGCTTGACAGTTTGAGGTTGGTTCTGTAGAGTCCCCCTTCGCTGGCAACGAAAGCAGCGAGAAAAGCTGGTCTTTGAAAACTAAATAGCAGATGTTTGAGATGGTTTGCAAGCAACACAGTCAAACAAAACACACGAGAACAGAATCAACTTATACA
>CALZIZ010000026.1 GCA_945787465.1 uncultured Desulfuromonadales bacterium | reverse complement strand
TTAAAAGCGAAAACGAAAGAGGCTGGTAATCTTCGGGGCTTGGGGCATTATGCACAGTTGCCGCTGCGGCCTCTTCGCCGGCCGTTGCCTTGTTTTTTTCCTGGTGAACGATCTCGATCGCCTCCATCCAGGTTTCGCGCAGCTCCTTGAGCAGATCTTCGACCACCTCGAGGGATTTGACCTCGCCCTTCAGGTTGGCGTTGGTCAGCTCGCGGATCATGTAGGCATATAGACCGTCGAGTTTTTCTGCCTGCTCCCAGCCCGCATCGTGATCGAGGGTCTCGGACAGGTAGGAAACGATGGCGATGGCTTTGCTGATGGCCTCGAGTTTGGCCAGCCGCTCGCCGGAAAGCATAGCCACTTTGGCCTGGCCGGCAAACCGGATCGCACCGTCGTAGAGCATAATCAGAATCCGCTCGGGCGAAGCGGTGGTCACCTGAGTCTGCTGATACTGGTTCATATAGGCATTCATTATTTATTACTCCATAGGTTGCTCAGCATGTCCATCTGCTGGGTGAGGTAACTGCTTGTCTGGTTCATGCCGCTAACCAGCGTCTCAAGAGAGGTGAACTGCGCGCGGATACTGATCTCGCGTTGTTCAAGACGGGCCTCAAGGCGGTATATCTGATCATCAAGGCCGGTGATGCTTCGATCGGCCCGGTCTTTTGCGTTGGCGTAGACGCCGTCGGCCGAGCTGGTGATATCGTACATGTAGGTTTTGAAGGATTTCATAACCCCTTTGAGGTTATCGTCGCCGACCAGCACCTTGACGACGCTGTCGAAGTCGGTCTGGATGGCCTCTTCCAGCTTGCTGCTGTCAAGGCTCAGGGTGCCGTTGCGGTTGGTTGATACCCCCAGGCTCACCAACGAACTGTAGCTGCCATAAGTTTCCACCGAAGTGGTAAGAAGACTCTGCATTTTACGCTTGACACTGTTTACCGAAGAGTCCCCGCGTAAGACCAGGCCGCCAGGAATCCCCTCCTCGTCATCGAGGGCCGACTCGTTGTAACCGTCGGCGATGAACTCCATGACCTCGTTGTAGGCATCGACCAAAGTCTGGACCTTCTCCTTGACTCCCTCCTCATCGACCCCCACGGTGACCGAAACCGGAGTCCTCGGTGCTTCCTGTGCCTGGGTCAGGTTGAGGGTCAAATTAGGCACCGCGTCTTCTATCGTGTTGGTGTCGCTGTAAACATCGAGGCCGTCGATCTTTACATGAGCGCGGGTTGCCGGCTGGGAAAGAGTCATGGCCATTCCACCACCGGAGAGGTTGTCGGTGAGCGAAAAGGTCGTGGAGACATCGTCGCCGGTCAACGTGAGGCGATAGTTATCTCCATCAAACATCACCGAAGCCTTGACCCCAGTGGCCAGATCGTTGATATCTTCGGCAATATCGACCAGGGAGTTGTTTTCCGAATCTACCGTAATGTCGTAATCGGTGCCATTCACGTTCAGGGTCAGGGAACCGGTGGGCAAGTCATGATCGGTCTTGCTGTCGTAGCCCTGGAAAAACTGCTTTCCGACCTGGGCCAGGTCGATGACCTCGACCTGGTGGGTACTGGTCTCACCGGCATTGGAGCTAGCGCTGAAATAGTCCTCGTTGCTCAGGGTCACATCGCTGAGCCTCACCTGACTGGTAATACTCATGTCAGAGACGGTATCTCGTAACTTTTTCAACGAGGTGTCAAAAACCTTGAAGGCGTCCACGCGCTGCGTCTGGGCGGTTTTCTTCGACTCGAGGCGGGTGACCGGCAGGCGCTCAACCTCCATCAAACCCTCGATGAGTTGGTTGGTATCCATCCCGGTGGCTAGACCGCCGAATGTTATGCCTGCCATGATCGCCTCCGCCTGTTGAAAATCCCTGGTTAATTGAAGGGCCGGTCGGTCAGGCTACGGCCCACCGGCCCTCCGGACGCACTTCGAGTGTGGCAGCTGCCGGGGCATCCCGACAACCGTTGATAAAAGGCTCGTCTGCAGCTTAAACCGGGCAGCGTTCACCCGACTCACCTGGATCAACTCTTGGTATCGATGATACCGCCGCGAAAATCCTCGAGGCGCTTGGTCAGTTGAAGGATCTCTTCAGCAGGGAACTGGCGAATCACTTCGCCCGACTCCCGGTCGATGACCTGGGTGACCAGGTCGTTGATATCCTCGCTCTTCTCAAAACGCACGCTGTAAACTCCGTCTTCGGTCAGCTCCTTGATCTTGCTGAGAACCTCTTCCGAAGCCACCTTTTTTTCGTCCTGCGCAGGCTCTTCCATGGCCAGCGAAGACGAATCGCGCCGTTTCTCCTCAACCTTATCACCGGCCGTTGACTTGGCCTGGCTGGGAACTGCAGCGCCCACAGATGTCATTGATCCGATTTCCATAACCGTCCTCCATCCTAAAGGACTGCCCGGGAAGCCTGAGCTTCCCCCTTTTTACTGAGGTTAGGAGTGGAGGCCGGAAACTTCCGGCCTCCACCTGTGTTGATAGTTACCCCGCGAAGCCTTACCCGAGAAGGGACAGAGCCATCTGCGGCAGCTGGTTGGCCTGGGCCAGAATCGAAACACCGGCCTGTTGCAGGATGTTGTTCTTGGTCATCGCCGCGGTCTCCTGGGCGATGTCCGCATCGAGGATCTGGCTGCGGGCGGCCGAGAGGTTCTCGGAGACGCTCTGCAGGTTGGCAATGGTCGATTCGAAACGGTTCTGAACCGCACCGAGGTCGCCACGCATGCCGTCGATCTGAGACAAGGCGCCGTCGATCGCATCGATCGCATCGGAGGCCCCTGAAACAGTGGAAATATCAACGTTATTGATGCTCGAAAGAGTACTGGTGTTCGAAGAGTTGGCAATACCACTGAAGAGGGAGCCGCCAGAATCCGAGGCCGCGATGCTGGAGGTGACGTTGAAGGCACCGGAACTGGAGAAGGTGACTTCACCACCGACCACAGTCGAGTCCATACCACTTTTAAACGACCCATCGACCAGGGTAACCGCAGTGCCTTCAGTGCCGGTAACCTGCATGGATGTCTCGGTACCGTCAAAGTCGACGCTGCTGCCGGTACCGGTCACATCCGGCGTGCCAGACTGGGTCTGCTTTTCTACCCCGCCACTGTGGTTGTAGTTTTCGATCTCGATATTGTAGCCCGAAGACTGCTTCAGGGTGATGCTGTCGTTGCTGCTTGACAGTTCTGCGGTGATACCGGTCTGGCCGGTCTTATCGTTGATGGCGGTTGCTAAAGCACTCAGGTCCGAAGTGGTGACCGTGGCCTGAATGTTGACGGCCGTCGCATTGGTCCCGGTTAGATCGAAGTCGACGGTTCCATCCACCGAAAGGTTCGAAAGGGTGGCCGTTGTGAGGGCCTTGGCGGTGACTCCGGTGGTTCCCGAGAGCCCATTGACGGCAGTAGCCACTCCGGCGGCGCTCGAATCCGCTGCTATTGTATCTGTGGTGCCGGAACCGTCAGGGCCGACGATGGTCAGGGTCTGAGCTCCGACGGCATTTCCGTCCGTGCCCGAGGCGTAACCGACCTTGGTCGCGGTGATGTCAGTGCCGGCAGTGTTGCCGCCAAAAAGCTGATCCGCTGAATCGGAGGCGATGGAGACCCCCTGGTCCATGACGATATCCATACGACCGCCGACTTTGACCACATCAGTCGCTGTAGATGCATCCAAGGTAACCGCAGCGGCACCATCAAGCCCCTGAACGTCAATGGCCCCGGTAGTGCTGCCACCAACCTCGACGGTGATGTCACTGCCTGAGTTGTTGTAGATCTGGACGTTCGTTCCGTCACTCACAGCATAGAGCCCGGCAGTCTGCAGAGCCGTTTCGGCATTGATGGCCGTGGCGATGGCATCGGCGTCGGTCAGGTCAATCCCCGCGGCTCCTACAGTCGAGCCATTCACCAGGAGCGTCTGATCGCTGGACGAACCATTCACCCCGCCACTCAACGTGGCGCGGTTGAAACCGGTTGCGGTCACGCCATCGATGGCCGTCAGGTTGGCAATCCCCTGACCCGTGGCGCCGAGGTCCTCGCCGACTGAGACGGTCACGGTCGCGGTAGTACCGTCGGCCTTGGTGACCGTCAAGGTTTCTCCGGTAAGCCCGTTGGTCACCGCAGATGCAGTCGCTCCCTTGGCGCCGGTGTTGCCCGACTCGGTAGCGCCGGTGGTCCCGGTTTGAACGTAATTCCTGTGGGTCGCAACTTCGATCCCGTTGGCGTTGTCGGTTTTGAGCTGATTGCTGCCCAGGTCAGTCGCTTTCGCCGATGAGACGCTGAAGGAGATGGTCTCCCCGCTATTGGCTCCGACCTGGAACTGGGAGCTGCTCATGGTACCGTCGAGCAGGTTTTTGCCGTTGAAGGTGGTAGTTTCGGCGATACGGGTCAGCTCCTGCTTGAGCTGGTCGACCTCGGACTGGAGCGAGGCGCGGTCTGAAGAGCTGTTGGTGTCGTTGGATGACTGGACGCTCAGCTCACGCATACGCTGGAGGATATTGGTGCTTTCCTGCAGCGCGCCCTCAGCGGTCTGCGCAAGGGAGATGCCGTCGTTGGCGTTGCGAACCGCCTGGTTGAGGCCGCGGATCTGCGAGGTCATACGGTTGGAGATACCCAGGCCGGCGGCGTCGTCTTTGGCGCTGTTGATGCGCAAGCCCGAGGAAAGGCGCTCCATCGCGGTAGAGAGGGAGCCTTGGGTTTTGCCCAGGTTGCGCTGGGCGTTCAGCGATGCGATGTTGGTGTTAATTGAGAGTGCCATGATGTTCCTCCTTGAAGGGTTAATTGCGGGCATCCGTGCCCTGTTGTCAGAGATTTTAAACCTGCCTGGACAAGACCTCTTTTATCGTTGCTCTCACCCCCTTTCGGTCCATTTTTCCGGGCTTGTTTCCCTTATCGGCCGCCAGGTTCTGATTCTTTAGAAAAAAATGACCTAAAACTCAAACACCCCAAGGCTCTTCAAAAACTAAAGGCCCTCTGAGTGTTTTCTCAGAGAGCCTTTGTTCTGCTTCGACAGGCCATTGAACAGGCCCTTAATTCCTCCGGGAGCTCAAGCGACCAAGTCATCCAACTCCTCTGGCCAGCTGAACTCTTCAACCGTTTGACGCAGCAGAACCATCCCCGAATCATAGAGGCGGTGGGCCTCGGTTTCGTCTTGGGCAAATACCATAATGCGATACCAACCAAGGAGAATATCTTTAATAATGCGATAATAGGGGCTCAAACGACCAATGTCAGGATTCTCCTTTCTCAGGGATTTGGTAACATCCAGCAACGCCCGGTCGAGCTTCCAGGTAAAGTTTTGCCAACTGAATTCTTCGAGTTGGAATTCTCCCAAAAAGCGATCTTGCATGTCCTGCAACAGATCTTCGCCCGACCTTGTCATAGGGCGCCAGTTGATGGCCGAGGCGCTGGGGGCGAAAGCGGCCTGAAAGGCGGCCATATCCTCTGCCTTTTCCAGGTAATCAGAAAGTTCTAGCTCGGCGGAATGCCAGGGAGGCGCTCCCACAATAGCTGCACCGTCGGAAAGGTTATAGGCCCGACAGCCTTCCGGCAGCAAGGCAAGGGCATTCTCTGCCTGGAGTCTCGCCTCATTAAAATAGCCCCTGGTGAAAACAGGCTCTCGTTCTGGAAAGTTGGCCGGCACCGTAAGGTTTTCGCTACCCGACACAATGCTCTCGTGCATGCCTTCGACATGGTCGTAGTAACTACCAGCAACATGGGTCTCTTTTTTATTTCGATAACCGAGGTCCATCCCCAGCAGATAAAGTTCCGCAGGTTGGCAAAAGACAGCCACCGAAAGCATCAGGTTGCCGGTGGTCGGCGGAAAGCCAGGGATCATGGTCGAAAGCCTAACGGGGTAAGGATTGCCGGCGCTGGGGACCATAAGAGCGCATCGGAATTGAGACAAAAACTCCGGAATACATTTGCAATCAGCCACCATCGGCACATTCGGATTGAGCTGCAGGCCTTGAAGGCTCTCCTCATTCACCTCCAGGTCCAGACTGAACTGATAATCAGCCTCGATCCCATGGGAGTGCAGAGCCCGAATAGCGCTGTGAACGGCAAAGACGATCACACGGTCCCGATTCCTTTTGAGCCAGTCGATATCATCGGACAGCGAGGGCCCCGCACCGACGGCCACAATTTTAGAATTATTCGACAACTTGGGCCTTGAAGAAAGGAGCTGGCGTTTATCCTTTAAATTGGTGGCCATATGCTGAAACCCCCGCAACTCCATATCCCCTGAAAACCAGGAATCCTTCAGGCCGTTCCAGCGTGTGCGAAGGTTAATCATAAAGGACTCATTGCGCTCAGAGGCGTATCCGGGCAGAATCCGCAACCAGACGGGGGTAGTGATATTGGTTCCGGTGGCAAGGCTTTCGAATAAGGGATCTGGCAACCTGTCACCGATATGAAGCAGCAGACCATTGAAGCGTTTTTCGATCGCCAGGTAATCGAGAAAATAGAGGGAAACGCAAAAACGCTCAATGTCCGGCTCCACAAAGGCGACGCTGCGCACATCTGTGCGACTCAAATAGTGGGCGATATGCAACCCATGAAAAACTCCAAGAAAAAGAACGGGGTTGGAAAATCGTCTGTTTCCCTCGGTCTCGGGCAGATCGAGCTGCCGCGCGGTAAACCTTGGGCGGTATTGGGGAAAGTTGACCTCAAGGGAGTCCTGAAAGTTTTCAACCCAATCCTTGTGTCTGGACTTTTCATTGTAGGAACGCAATCTGGGATCGACCAGATCGATCCAGGCCTTATGAGTCCAATCACCTAAGGCCTCGGAAAAAAGATCGAGGCCGACTTCGGGGTGACAGAGTTCACCGGTCGGCTTGTGGACAATCCTGATGAAGTCTTTAGTGATGCGAGCCTCGTAGGGGCAAGGGAGGCGCTGGAGTTCCGCAGCAACGGCCGGATGGTTTTGTTCAAAGTATCGCATGTTTTTTTCAAGCAGGTTCTGCATGATAACCGCTCGTTGCTCCGGCCTGGCCTTCCTGAGTTTTTCAATGATGTTTTGCTTCATCGTTATCAAACCTCGTTTTCTCGAGGGTTTCCGACCGGGGAGGTAGGGTGTCCCTGTCGTCACCCTATTTTGATTTTTCCACGCAACAAAGAACCGGGGTCAGATCCTTTGCAGCTTTTCTTGAGGGGTATAATCCCGAGCGCCTCGAAAACTTTGATTTGTGCCGCAGTACAAGCCTTTAAATTGCTTGATCAGCCCCTCGGCTTCCACCATGTCACCGTTTGTATGCTGATAATGGTCCAGTATCAACTCCCTGTTAGCCTCGTACAACAGGTCGTAGAACTTATCCAGGGGGAGATCGGTGAAATTCACCAGGTAGAGGTCCGAATTGGTGAACTTGTCGAAAAAGTCCTCGGGCCCCCGTAGCAGCCCTCGCTTGATCGCTTCGTAATACAGGCCGCTTCCAGGATAAGGCGTGGGCGGACGGATGGTGCGGACCTGTTGGTAGTTGTTGTACCTTTTGATAAAGTCCACGTTTGAACGCAGGGTTTCCTCGGTGTCTCCGAGATTACCCCAGAGCAGGTTAAGCGAGACGCCGATGCCCCCCACGGCATTCACAGCTTCCACGGCACGGATGTTCTTTTCTACTGTGGTATTTTTGTTCATTAGCTGAAGAACCCGATCATTGGTCGATTCGATGCCGAAGGTAACGAACAGACAACCGCACCGCTTGAGGATTTCCACCAGTTCGTGATCGATGATGTCGACCCGGGCTGCGCAGGAAAAACCTATCTCCAGTCCGTTTCTCTGCAGTTTGTCTTCGAACTCGAGCAGTCGTTTCTTGTTGAGAATGAACATTTCATCCAGAAAAATGAAATAACGAATGCCGTAAGTATGGACCAGGATTTCAAGCTCCTCGATCACGTTATCGACACTGCGGACCCGAATCCCCGACTCCAGCCGGTAGCAAAAATTACAGGAGTTGATGCACCCTCGGGAGGAAATCACCGCCAGACTTTTTTCTACATCCTCCGGTTGCCCGGCGAATTTGACGCTGCGGCTGTAATCCTCCATGGGAAACAGATCCCAGGCGGGAAAAGGGATCTCATCCAGGTTCCTGACCGGTGCCTGCCGAGGATTGACATTTACCTCCTCCCCGCGGCGCCAGGCAATCCCCCGTATCCCCCCCAGGTTCTGCGTGCCGGCAGTTTTTTCCCGGAGCAGATCGGCCACCGCCAGCTCGGCATCACCGATGGCGACCACATCGGCCCTCGTGGTTTGCAGGATATATTCTGGAATGGCTGAAGCGCCTTGCCCCCCCAACATCAACCAGGCATTTTTCTTGTGCCGATTGACCACCTCGCACAGCCCCAGGACGGTCTCCCTAAAGCGGGCGGCGAGAAAGCCGACCCCGATCAGGTCATAACTGTTTTCATCCAGGAAGTCGGCCAGTTGATCGTTGGAGTAATGGTACAGATCCTGACAGTAGATTTCGACCTCGGCACCTAACCCGCGAAGCACGGACGCCAGGTAACCGACCCCCAGGGGGAAATAATTAAATTCCTGATGATTGTCGTGGACGATGAATAATACGCGGCCATTGTTCATGATTGGTTCCTGTAGCTGGTCCGGGATCTATCCGCCGGACAGGTGTCAGCTTTTTCCGAAGGTATTTTCCAGGCATTTCCGGCAGACCGGGGAACTTTCCCAGGACCGCTCCTTCATCATGGAGCGAAGGCACCGGGATTTCTCCGCGTGCCAGATCTGCTCCAGCGAACTATGATCGAGATGGCCCAGCGGCAGTTCTTCACCAAGGGGAGAACAACAGGGGAACACCTGCCCTTCGGCATTGATCACCAGCCTTTCGAAAGGCTGTGAACAGGTCACATCTGGAAGCCCACTCCGCTGCGTTGGATGAAGCCTTAGAGCGGCTTCGTCAGGGGTATGGGGGACATAACTCTGTATGGACAAATAATCAGCGCGTCCCTGCCAGGTCCGGACGAAATTGTCCAGTTCATGCTCGTTTTCGCTAATGCGGACAAAAGTGCAACGCAGTAGCGGTAGATTCGCCCCCTTGCGTTTCCGCAGTTCCAAAAAACTCTCGACGTTTGCCACCACCCGGTCCCAATCTCCGCCCTGACGGACCCGGGAATAGGTTTCAGATGAGGCCGCGTCCAGGCTCACCGAAAGCCGGGTCAGTCCTGCATCGATCAACGCGGCTGATTTCTCCGGGGTCAGCAGCATGGCGTTGGTATTGATGCGGATATCGAGAAATCCGCTCTGCCGGGCCAAGGCCACCCTTTCGACCAAGTGCGGGTCGAGCAACGGCTCATTATTGCCATTGAGCGAAAGGGATGGACACTGGTGGCGGGCAGCTTCGGCCAGAATCGCCCGATAGCGCTCCATACTCATCAAAGCGGCCTGCCCCCCGGAAGAGGTGCGCCGGAAGCACATGGCGCAGCGCAGGTTACAGGCATTGATGGTTTCCACGACCAGGAACAGCGGAAACCCGAAGTCATGCAGATGCCTTTCGGCCTGCTCCCAGCGGTTTCGGTAGTCGCGGAACTTCTCGCCCAGGAGCTGAGCCAGGTACTGGTCGATATCTTCCTGCACCGCACCGATGTTACGGACTTTGTCGTTTTCAGATGTATCTGCCATCTATTGCTCTTTCGGTTGGCTTAGAAACGCCCCCAGGAGGCTGTCGAACTTTGGGATGAACCTACTGCGAAATCGGCTGTTCGGCCCATATCTCCGACAATTGTCGACAAATAGCCCTGCTATTCGCTCTCAAATTCTCGAACATCTGGTCTTGAACCTCCAATTTCTCGCTACGGTTTCCAAAGTTCGACAGCCTCCTAGGAGTTGGTTATTTTTCTACCGGCATCATCGGGGTGCTGCATTTGGCGCAAAGGTCAACCTCCCGGATGCGCCCCTCAAGATGCAAACTTCGATAACGCTGGATCTGTTCTGAATGCCAGGCCTGCTCCACGGTTTTTTCGTTCAGTGAACCGAGGGTCACTTCATCCAGGTCGTCGAGATGACAAAACTTGATCCGGCCGTCGTGTGCGATGCCGAGCCTCTGCCACGGCTTTTCGCAGACAAAATTCTCCTGGTACTGAACTTCCTGGAGATAGCGGTCTTCGTCATCCCACTGGTAGTAGTTGATGTATTCTAGAAAACCGATTCCGTCGACCTGATCTTTCCACATCTCGACCATCTGCTCACGCTCATGGGCATTCTCTTTCATCAGGACCATATTGATGCGGATGAAAGGGGTCGGTAAAGCCCGCTCCCTTTTAACCGCTACGGCCTGTTTGATATTGGCAACCACTTGCTCAAAGGAAGCCTTGGCCCTGAGCTTTTCGTAATGTTCCTTGACCGGGGAATCGAAGGAAATAATCAGCTTGGTTAGTCCGCTGTCGAAAAGTTCGGTCGCCATCTCCCGGGTGAGGGACACAGCGCTGGTGTGCAACATAATATCGAGAATTCCCAACTCGCTGGCCAGCTTGACCATCCGCGGCAGATCCTTATGCAGCAGCGGCTCGCCGCCAGCATTCAGGTTGATCGCCATCAGCCCTTTGTCGGCGCCTTCCCGCAAAGCTTTTTCATAAATGTCAAAGGACATGAAATAGGTGCCTGGATACATCTGTTTTTTGACCAGCTGGGTACGAGGACAGAACGGGCACTCCAGAGTGCAGGCGTTGGTAAGATCAAAATCCAGATGCATGGGGAATCGAGTCAACGTCTTGTTGCGAGTATTCTCTGCCCATTTCCTCCGATATTCCAGGAACGCCGGCCCCATCTTATCTTCCCAGCCATTGTTGAAGTTCAGGAACTCGCACAGAGTGTTGACATCCCGTTCGCTTTTTGTCGTTTTTTTGCTCTGCAGCTTCATCACCACCATCCTAGACCTCGAGCCATTTGACGACCTCGAACACCTCGGCATACTTGACCCCGATGCGCTGTCCGGCGTTTTCGGCCTCGTTTTTAAAAAATTGCAGCCACTTGTACCCAGTCCTTTCCAGCTCCGAAGCGTGGGCTTTTACGGCATCTTCCTTGACGGTCCAATCGGGGGTAATGTCAACGTAGAAATTGCCTCGGAAATCGACGGTGGACTGATACCAGTTACTGCGGTACATGAGCATGCGCGGGACATGGCGACAGCTGTGAAGGCTGGCGCGTGCCACTGCCTGGTGATCATGATGGATGTCCCCTATCCAGTGGGTGTAGACCTTTTCGATCTGCTTCTCCTGAACGATTTTTAGAATCTCGACATTCAACTCCTCGGTGAACTCCACCTCGAATGTTCGTTCCTGGCCACAGAACAACTGCACCCCAAGCACTTCCATCGCCTCTTTACCTTCGCGAAGCGCGATGTCGTTGGAACGGATGACCTCCTTGTTGTATCCGGAGTAGCCTGAAACAGTAGCCACATAGGCAAACACATTGTCCCCGTCCCGAACGTGCTTGGCCAGGGCTCCGCCGCAGCCCAACTCGATATCATCAAAGTGGGCTCCAATTGCCAGAATGTTCAATATGCCGCTCCTTTCAGGGTCTTGCGTAGAATGAGGCGTGATTCTTCCATCCCGCAGTTGAACAGCAGGTCGATGCTGCTCAAAAACGGAACGAACGAGCCATGCAGCTGGGGATAGACTGGATGCTGGAAATCCTGCCAGGCGACCTCGACCCCCGCCCTCCGGTAAGGCTCCGGATCAAAATAGGCTCGCGCCCCGAGCCCCGAGAGATAACGGGTCGCGCCGACCTTCTGCAGAATATCGACCAACAGATCGTTGCTCTTGCCCTCGGGCTTAAGCTCGCTGGCCAGTACCGTCTCGATCTGAAGATCGAAAAGCTCCTGCAAAAGGCGGATCGAGCGCAGGTTGAAATCAGCCAACCGGCCCTCCGATGCGGCATAAAGCTGTTCGATCAATGGGTAAATCTCATCAATGAAGGGAGCTTTTCGATAATTCTGAAATATCAGGTTGAGATTTTTCCGGCGCCAGTCCACCGCATCGGCAAGCAACACTTCGTTGATTCGGGTCCCCCGGGGGGCTCGCTGCACACTGACCGTCAACCAGGCTTCGCCGGTGGGCGTCTTGATTTTGTCCCGGTTGTGCCAGCTTTTGCTGTTGTTTAGAAACTGCACCTGGTCCAGTACAACGTAGAGGTCCGCGCTGAGGAAACGCTGAAAGAAACCCAGGTAGGGCAAAAAATCAGGCTGATGAATAACCACTGTTTTAGGCTGCACGGCAAATTTCCCCGAAAATGTTTTCCACCGCGTTTGTCGGAATGCTCACCAAACCCCGTTGGCTCATGAAGGTTAGATTTTTCTCCGCGGCCGCAAAGGCTTCGGAAACCCCCTTGTAAGTCAACTCCCGATGAAAGCTGATGAACCGGGAGGAACCGTTGCAGTGTAGAAACTCTCCGACCGGGACTTCGAAATCCTCGTTTGCAATGACCAGGCAGGGCAGACCGGCGGCGTTGGCTTCAAAGGGAGTCACCCCCCCCCCGGTTACAGCAAGGTCAAACGGGGCAAACGCCCGAATCAGCGAGGCCACCGAATCGATTATCGGAAAAATCCCCCTGGTCTCTTCCTCCAGTTCCCGTCGATGCCCGAAGGAAGGGCCGATGTGAATCTCCGCGCGAATCCCCAACGCTTTCATGATTCTGACCACTTGGATGGTCACCCCGTGGGTATCGCTTCCACCGAGGGATACGACGACCCTCTCAAGCCCCTTCCGAAGCCTGCGGCAGGCTTCAATGTCAGAATTCAGGATCAGGTAATCGGGGCCGGTAAAAACCTGCCTTCCCGCCAGACGATTCTGGTCCTTGAAGATCAAAGGGGCAAAGTGCAGGTCGGAAAAACCGGCGCCGCTGCCCCGGTCATCGAAGGTGACCAGAGTGACCCCCTGGGATTTAACCCGCTGGGCATGGAGCGCAACGGTATCCAGGCGGTCGTTAATCCAGACCCGGATTCCTCTTCGGCGGATCAGCTCACTTTCCCAGGCCCCTTCAAGGTCCTCGAGGTCGGCAACTTCGAAGGGAATTCCCTTGTTTTCAAGCAGGCCCCGGGACGGACCGTGGTCGTTAAGAACAATCAGGCAGGGCTGGTTTTGAGTCTGCATGAATTCGTAAAGGTTAAGGCCCCGGTACAGATGCCCCATTCCACGTGCATGCGATGATTCCAGGCAGATTGCAAACATAATTTCCCTTACCCAATAACGGCGGTGCCTTCAGGGTCGTTCTCGAACTCGAGTCCCAGGTCGATGGCCTGCGCGGTGCCTAGGCATCCTCCGGGGCCATGCGCCTGAATAAAGCAGGCTCTGCGGTAATCCAGAGGGGTATCCACGGTCAGGCGGACCTCGGGCCGATTTTTTTCGGCAGGAACCTCCAGGGTGGCAATCTGGAAGAACTGCGGATGTTCCTGAATGAACTCATTGACGTGCTCCCGGTGATTGGGCTTGGTTCCAAGGCGAAAACTCTCTTCCAGGGCTTCAAAGGTGAAGACCTCCGCGCCCACCCCCACCGGCAAAGAGTCAAAGGAATGGGTATAGTCATTGCCATCGCTGAGATGCACTTCAAGCAGGCGGTCTAACTCTGTCACATCGATGAAGGGATTGTCGGCTGTCAACCGCACGATGTGCCGGAAACCGTAATGGCAGGCGGCCTGATAATACCGTGCCAGGACATCTTCTTCACTTCCCCTGAAACATTCCACTCCCTGTTCCTGGCAGAACCTTGCCACAACATCATCCCGTGACGCCTTGCTGGTGGCCAGAACCAAGGCCGCATGATGCCGTAAACTAGCGAGGCGCTTGAAAATACAGCCCAGCAGAGAACTCTCTCCGAGGGGCATAAGAATTTTTCCGGGCAAGCGGGTCGAACCCATGCGCGCCTGCAGAATGATGCCAACCGCTTTTTCGTCTTGGCCAGAACCTTTCATCGGGGTCCCCTTCCCAGGGCAGGCTGATGAGCGGCAATGGCCTGGATACCCTCGGAAAACCCGGTCCGCGGCTTCCAGCCAAGTCCGGCGCGGGCCCGCCGGATGTCGGCCACGACATCACTGATTTCGTTTGTTCTGATCACACCTTCGTCACGAACTGGCTTGTCCGTCCCGAGCGCCATCTGAACAGTCTCCACAACTTCGCGTACACTCAGAGAGTATCCGGAACCGATGTTGAAGACGGCATACTGCTCGGAACAGCCGAGAGTCGCCACCAGGGCATCCACCAGATCCTCGAGGAAAACATAGTCCCGGCGAGGCTCCAGATCCTTCAGGACAATCGTCGCCTGCTCCCTTGCCTGCTTTATAATTGTCGGGATTAAAAACCGGTCCTGCTGGCCGTCTCCATAGACATTAAACGGCCGGATAATGTTCACTTTAACGCCAAACTCACGGGCATAAAACCCACAGAGTTGCTCTGCCAAGTGTTTGGACTGAGCATAGGGGTTATTGGGCCGAATCGGGCAGTTTTCCGAAATCGGAAGGCGGCCCGGCTGTCCATAAAGATAAGCACTGACGAAAGTCAGTCCGACCTTCTGTTGCCGGCAGAACTCCAGCACATTCTGGGTACCAGCTACATTGGTAGAAAAAAAACCTGCGGGATCGTCCCAACTGTCTGGAACAAAGGTTTTGCCGGCAAGGTGAAAGACATGGGAAATCTCTTTGCCGGCCATGGCTTGAAAAAGATCGGGATTGGTAACGCCCCCATTTTCCGAATTGAGCTCAAGCAGGCTGTGCCCGTTGGCAAGGAATCTTTTTTTAAGAGCCCGGCCAATAAATCCACTTGCCCCGGTTAGAAGAATCATTTCAGAAGCCTCTGCTGCAGGGTCTCGAACTCGTCGATGGCCCGTTCGTAATCGTCCTTGCGCCCAATGTCCAACCAATAACCATCAAAATTTCTTGAATGGGGGAATTGCCCGGATCGAATCAGATCGTACATCAAATGGTCAAATCCATAGGGTTTCCCTGCGGGCACCTGTTCCAGAATGGACCGATTCACCATATAAATCCCCATACTCACCTCGTACCGGACCCGGGGTTTTTCCTTAAAACCGAGCAGACGATTCGAACCGTCCACCTCCAACACACCATACTCCGAACATTCTTCCCGACTATGCGAAGAGATCGTGAAGTGATTTCCGCTGGCAACGTGATAGCGATAAAATTTTCCAAAATTAAGATCGGTCAGAATATCTCCATTCATGACCAGGAAATCTTCCGGGAGATCGTTGATCAGCTTGAGTGGGCCCATGGTGCTAAGCGGACGATCTTCCAGGGAATAATCGATGTGCAGGTTCCACTTGGCGCCGTCCCCGAAAAAGGCCTTGATGATATCGGCTTGGTGGTTAACCGCCATGGTGATGTGGGTGAAACCGTAATGAGCCAGTTGCCGGATAATTATTTCCAGTATGGGATGTTCTCCCACCGGCATCAGAGGTTTTGGCAAAACTACGGTATAGGGCCGTAGTCGTGTTCCCATTCCCCCTGCAAGAATGACCGCTCGCTTAGACATTGTAGATTCCAGTTTTGTATCGGGCCAAATTTGCGGGATCGGTAAACCAGCGGATGGTTTCCCGAAGCCCATCCTCAAGACATGTCCCGGGCTGGAAACCAGTCAGTTCCCGCAGCTTGGCGTTATTGCACCAGAGCCTGAAAACTTCGGACTTTTCCGGTCTTATTCGTTGTTCCTCGGCGACGAATTCCACCTCCCGATCCATCAGTCGGCCAATCAGACTGAGCAACTCAGAAATCGAAATCTCTAAGTTGGAACCGATATTCACAACCTCACCCAACACATCCTGAGTTTCAGCCAATGCGATCAACCCAGCGCAGGTGTCCTGCACAAAAGTAAAATCTCTGGTAGGGGTCAGATCGCCAAGGTGGATTTTTTCTTCGCCGGCAGCAATCTGGGAAATTACCGTCGGAATAACGGCCCGGGCCGATTGGCGGGGCCCGTAGGTATTAAAGGGGCGGGCAATAGTCAGGGGAAGGTTGAAGGCTTGGTAAAAACTGGTGGCGATGGCATCGGCGCCTATTTTACTCGCACTGTAAGGGGATTGGGCCTGCAGAGGATGGCTCTCATCAATCGGCACGTACTGCGCCGTCCCATAAACTTCACTGGTGGAGGTGTGTACAACCCGCTGACAGCCATTTTCCAGAGCGGCCTGGCAGATATTGAGGGTGCCGTTGACATTGGTTTCCACGTAGCTCGCTGGAGCGACGTAAGAAAATGGAATGGCGATCAGCGCCGCCAGGTGAAAAATGGTGTCCACATCCCGGGTCATCGTCTTACAGAAAAACGGGTCCCGCACATCTCCGGTCACGACCTCGATATCCTCAAGGCAGTTGACATCCTCAAGCCAGCCCCAGGAATTAAAGGAGTTATACTGGCACAGAGCCTTGACTTTGGCGCCTTCCCGAACCAGAGATTGGGTCAGATGCGACCCGATAAAACCATCGGCGCCTGTGACCAATACTCTTTTATTATTCATATTACCCAACCCCGTTCTTTCGAGACGGTTATTTTCTACCAGATTTCAGAGCAGAATCACCAGTCCAGATGCTTTGACTGCAACGGTTCCTCTGCGCGAATATCGGCAACCACCTTTCGGCCGATTACCCGCTCCCACATTTTTGGAGGGAGCCCGTAACCCGGACGACGAATATCCAACATTGATTCCTTCAGCACCCTACCTGTCGGGACATCCTCCATGACAATAATGCTGACCCGGTTGGTAGTCATGTTGCGCTGCTCATGGAGAGTCGGCCTCTTAATCCCGTCTCCCAGAGAATCCCTGATTCGTTTCGAGGCTCCCACCAGGTGAGCGAATTCAGTTTCATCCGATGAAATGCCCCGATCAGGCCCTTCGACATTGCCCGCAACCCAAAAATGCCGCTCGATCATGTCAGCTCCCAGAGCAATCGCGGCACAGGAAACATCAATCCCGACCGTATGGTCTGAAAACCCGGTTGGACATGCAAAACGCTCCTTCATATTGAGCATCGCCCTAAGATTCTGTTCCTCGGGTTTCCCGGGGTAGTTGGCAACACATTGGAAAAGGAGAACCTGATCATTACCCGCGGCTAGAATTGCCTCTACGGACGTTTCAACCTCCGCCAGAGTACACATGCCCGTGGAAAGAAAAATCGGTTTGCCGGTTTTCGCCACCTCCCTCAAAAGGGGCAGATGGGTTGCCAGATCAGAACCAATCTTGTAGGCCGGACTGCCAAATTTAGCCATCAGTTCCAGATCTTGAAGATGGCTCGGCGCAGAAAATGCCGGGATCCCCTTGGATCGGCAGTAATCCACCAGAAACAGCTGAAGTTCTGCGGGGGTCATCGAATCGGCAAAGACTTCGTACTGCAGTTGGTTGCCTACCGCCGCCATGTCAAAGCGATTCGATTTGGTGGTTATGGTTTCGGGGTCCAGAGTTTGAAATTTGATAGCATCAGCTCCTGCCCGAACGGCAGCATCGACGATCCTGACCGCTTCCTGTTCGTTAGAGAAATTGCCGGCGATTTCAGCCATGAAATAACAAGGCTGGTTGACTCCTATTTCCCTACCGGCAACCTTGACCGTCTGACTCAAAGTTGTCATTCCATTTCCTTTATCATCAGACTCTCCGCTTGGAGAGATAATCTGTTTACGATGGTTACAGGCCAAGAGTGCAACTCCTGTTCCAACCATGCCTGATTTTTTTTCGGTTTTATTTCAGGCACTTAAAAGAAAAATCATGAATCAACTTTTCAATCAACCCCATAGACTGAAGAAATGAACGTTTTAAAATTGCATCAGGACGTCACCCAGCATTCAACAGGATAAATTACAAACATCGGTTTTCGGATTCTCTGTAAACCATTGAATAAATTAGAAAAGATAGAAAAAATTCAATCCACACCGAACGGCCTCATCACTAAAGCAGTTTCCCAACATTCTCCTTGAACCATGCCAATCGCCTGCATGGCCCGAGCATGTCATCTTTTTGAACACCCAAAGCTGCTGTTTTTAAACCACTTTTAGCCCTCCGAGAGATTGCAGTCCTATTCTTTTTTCAAAGGACCCGAATTTAGTCGAATCAGTCATTTTTATGACAAAAAAAACCCCTCACCGAGACTTTAAAGAAACGAAGAGGGGATTGAGGGTTAAGATTCGCCCTGATGGTACTTATGCTGCTGGTAGCGGATGCCGGGTCGTGTAGCTGGTCTTCTCCAGAGCCACCTGCATGGCCTGGTTGTTCGATACTGAAAAGAGAATAGGCGCAGCCAGGTTGAGTGTAACCTTACCGCCTTCTTGCACGGTCACCACCGCCAAAGAGTGACTGACCTCCCCTTCGGACATGCCGAGCTTGCGGCGCTCATTGGAGTCGGGCATGACCTTGTACTCGGGGAAGAAGTTAGTAGGGTCAGTGAGCACGAAGGCGATCTCGGGGTCTTCGACACTCTGGACCCAGAACAGCGGGCCCTCCTTGAAGTTGGCCATAACCACGAAGTCGCGCAGGCTTTCGAAACCGATCAGCCCCTCCGGGAAGTGCAGCACTTCTTCGGGGTTGTATTCGATCTCGCCGAAGCGGCTCTTGAGGGTCATCATTTTTTGTCCTTTTTGCTGCTCAGGCTGGTGGCACTCAAACTGTTCAGATCGGCAAGCTTCCATTGTGTCGCCTCCTTGTTCTCCTGGATGATTCGGTCGTAGACTTCCTGGCGGTGAATCTTCAGCTCGGCCGGAGCGTCGATGCCGATACGAATGCCGCCCCCTTTGACCTCGATAACGGTAATCTTGATATTGTCGCCGATGATGATTCCCTCACCGGGCTTTCGCGTCAGTACCAGCATGTGCCCTCCCTGGCTCTTTGTATCGCCCGTCTCCCCAGGCGCCGTTAGGTTTCTTATCGGCAGTGCGGGGGCTTTGGTTTAGTTTTTTCTGTCATTCTCTGATTTTCTCTGTGCTCTCTGCGCGCTCGAGAGAGCGAAGCGAACGGGCGAGAGGCAGGTTCTCAAGGCAAAACGTTTAACAGGGATAAAGGGGATGAAAGGGATAAAACCATAAAAGGCAAGAACTTGCCCTATCCCCTTAATCCCCTTCATCCCTGTTCAAATGCCTTCAAGGTTGTAACGCCTTTTCAAATCACCAATCACCAATCACGGTTTTTCAGAGAAAATCCATAATCGAAATCTGCGACACCCGTGAGGTGACGTTAAACGCGGCCTCCAGGGCCTGCTCCTGTTTGGTCATCTCGGTGATGGCTTCGATCAGGTCGACGTCTTCCATGCGTGAGAGGATCTCCTGCATGTCGATTTTGGAGTTTTCCATCTGGCCCTTGGCGTTTTCCACCCGGGCTGCGGTGTTGCCCAGTTTGCCCCGATGGCGCCTCAGCTGCTCGGTGCCGGCCTCGAGGGGTTCGAGTTCAGCCTCGACGGCGGCCGGATCGTTGGCGCGCAGGGCCTCTTCGATGCGGGTGAGCACGGAAAAGACGTCTGTGGCTCCTGGATCGGTGGCGCCATCGCCGTCGGCGTCGCCTAAAAACATCTCGGCGCCGGGGATGTTGACCGCGACCTGCTCGCCGGGGGCGATCTCGAGGTTCATGATCCCCTGGTCGCCGTTGTAAAGCACCGGGCGGGGGTCGAGGACCGGATCGTAGGCCGGATTCTCGGTAAAGGGCGCGGTGGTGTCGGCAAAGCCGGAGAACGTGTACCTGCCGGTGACCTGACCGTTGGCCACGCCCAGCAGTTCGCTTTTGAGAGTGGCGATCTGATCGGCCATCGATGTCCGATCACTGGCGTTCATGGCACCGTTATTTGCCGAAATGGCAATCTCCTTGGCCCGCACCAGCACATTCTCGGTCTGCTCCATCAGGGTCTCCGCCGATGCCAGCTTGTCCATCGCGGTGTCGGCGGCGCGGATGTAGCGGTCATTGACCTGGATCTGCGCGCGGGCGTTGAGCACCGGGCGGACCGCGGTGGGATCATCGGAGGCCTTGTTGAGTTTTTTCCCGGTGGACGCAGCCAGCCGCAGAGTATTGAGGCTCTCGCCGGTCTTGTTGATATTTTGCAGCAGGCTGCGATAGGTCGCTGAATCGACGCTTCTCATGGCTTACCTCTTGATGCTCAGCAGGGTGTCCATCATCTCATCGACCGTCGAAAGAAGCTTGGCCGAGGCCTCGAAGCTTTTCTGGAACTTGATGAGATTGATCATCTCCTCCTCGAGGGAAACTCCCTCCTGGGAGTCTCGCAGGTTCTCGAGCTGGACCAGGGCGTCTTCGCTGCCGCCGCGGGTGAGGTTGTTCTGATTGACCTCGAGGCCGACTTTGGCGGCGATGTTGGAGTAGAAATCGACGAAGGTGTCGGTGCCGTCGATCACCGGCGCCTGACCCAGGGCGGCGATCTGCAGCACGTTGGTGTTGTCGCCGGTGGCTGCGGTGGTGCCGGCGGCAACCTGGCTGCCGTCGCTGATGGCCACCGAAATGCCCCAGGCCGAACCGGCCTCGGCGGCCAGGGGGGCGAAGAAGTCACGGCCGCCGACCCCATCGAGGCCCACCCCCGCCTGGTGCTGGGTGTTGACCTCGGTGGCGATAGTGTAGGCCAGCTTGTCGAGGTCGGCCTGCACCGAGGGGATCAGCTCGTCACGAACGGTAAAGAGCCCCTTGAGCTCGCCGCCGAACTTGCCTGTGGGCAGGTCGTGGATGATGGTGCCGACCTGCAGCTGAATCTGCAGATCGCCCGAGGAGCGGTCGGGCAGCAGCGACATGGCCTGGCTGTCCTGCACCAGGGGCAGGCCGCCGGGCAGGATCAGCTGGACCATCCCCGAGTCGGTCTCGAAGGAGTTCACCCCCAGGGTGGCCGAGAGATCGGTGAGCAGGGCGTCGCGACGGTCGCGGTCGGAGAGCGCGGTGGTGCCGCTCGACTCGACGTTGGAGATGCGCTGATTGAGGTCGGCGAACTCCTGCAGCTTGAGGTTGATATCGTCGATATTCGCCTCAAGGGCGACGTCCATGTTGCCGCGGATGCGCTGCAGCTCGTTGGTGGCGCTGTGAAAGGCCCGGGTAAGGTTCTCGCCGCGCTGGATGACCGCGTCGCGGGCGATGCTGTTCGAGGGGGCGGAGCTGAGTTCTTGCCAGGAGTCGAAGAAGTTGTTGATTTCGCCAGCCAGGCTGTCTTCGGAGATACTGACGATGCGTTCCATTTCGGCCAGGGGGGTCGCCTTGGCGGCCTCCTCGCCGAGGGTGGAGCTTTTATCGTTGATCTGGCGGGCGATAAATATATCGTGCTGACGGGTGATGTCCTCGATCCTGGCGCCCTGGCCGACGACGAAGCCGTCCATGTTGACCGTGGGGTAACCGCCGAGGATCGGCATCTGGCGGGAGTAGCCGGGGGTGTTAACATTGGAGATATTGTTGCCGGTAATCTCGATGGCCTTCTGAGTGGTCAGAACGCTGGTCTTACCGACATTCAGTGCACTTACCAGGCCGCTCATGTCAAACCCTTCCGGAGAGGATCATCCCGCTGTTGGCGGTATTGACCGTGGCGCCGGCGGCACCGTAACCAGAGGGTACGGACTGCCGGCCGAAAAACTGCATCGACTCGCGAATCCACTGCAGGGCCGACCAGAAGAGGTAGGCGTTGCGGCGGTTTTCGGCGCGAATCTGCTCGGCCAGCTGCCGGGTTTCGGCATCTGCCGCATCGACCTGCTCGAGGCACCCGAGGAGCGCTTCTTTTTGCTGAACCGTCGCCATGAGTTCGTCCATGGCCAGGGCCCGGGCGCATTCGCGCTCTTTGAGCAGCAGCTGGTGCAGGCGCTGCAACTGGTCTTTGAGGCCGGGGGTGTTCATGGCTACTTCTCCTCGGACATGAACTTGAGCATGCTCTGCGCCACCTTCTCCAGGTCGGGTTTGTACTCGCCGCTGGAGATCTGGGCCTTGAGGGCCGCTACCTTATCGGCGCGGGCCGCCGCCGGAGACGCCGCGGTCTCCCTGGCCTTGCTCACCTCCTGCAGCACCGAAGAGAACTCGATCCGGTCCTGAGGATTGCTTTTGTTCTCGGCCTTTTTCGAGTCAGACTGCTGGTTGCGCTTGACCTGCTCGATAGGGCCGATGCCCTTGCCGCCATAAATTCTGTCGATGCTCATGACTCTCACCTGTCACTTTGGGATTACTCAAATCTCTTGAGGTTTCAACGACTTGTCCTCGAGAAACGGGGATATTGTCCTTCCCTTGCATACCTTATCGGCGGGCATTGGAAATAACTTTAGGAAAAAAATTGAAAGGGGGGATTTTATTTAAAAGAAAAGGTCTGCCTCTCGCCCGTTCGCTTCGCTCTCTCGAGCACGCAGAGATCACAGAGATAGAAAAAAAAACAATAAGGCTGTGGGATCGGGTCTTTCCAATTTGCTTTTCTCAGCGTCCTCTGCGGGCTCGAGCGAATGCAATGAGCGGGCGAGAGGCGCTTTTGAGCTTTACTTGTCTTTGTTGCCGCTCTTGACAGCACCCGGCTGATCAAGCAGCTGCCGCACCAGGGTCTCGGCGATACCGAACTTGCCCTGACTGGAGGCCTCGCGGGCGACTTCGACATCCATCATATCCTCGAACATCTGCTGCCCGGAGTTTTTTTCGAACAGCCCGCCCTGGGGGATGGTGCCGCGCATCCCCTTGAACATGGCCTGGATAAAAACCGCCTCGAACTCCTGGCAGGTTTTGCGCAACGCCTCGGGATCGTCTTTTTTCGCCCCCTTGGTCTCGACGCCTTTTGTCGCCTGGGAGAGAAGGATGTTCGGGTCGATGGAGTGGAGTTTCATGGTTTTGGTCCTTTGCACAAACGCAGCATGGGCATCGCTTCGCTCTGCCCATCCTACAAAAAGGAGGTCTGGGATGGGTTGCCCTTTGTAGGAGCGAATTCATTCGCGAAGGTTTTTCGGTTTCTCCTTTAACCTTTAACCTTGAGCCTTTCACCTTGAGCCTAAAGAATCACAAGCTCCGCATGCAGCGCCCCAGCCGCCTTGATCGCCTGAAAGATGGCGATCAGGTCGCGGGGGGTGGCGCCGATGGCGTTGAGGGCGCCGGCGACTTCGCCGATGCTTACGCCGGCCTTGAGGACCACGATCTCCCCTTCGTCCTCGGACACCTGGATGGCTGTTTCAGGCACCGCGACCGTCTGACCTTCGGACAGAGGGTTGGGCTGGGAGATCTGGGCCGATTCGCTGATCACCAGGTTGAGGTTGCCGTGGGAGACGCCGATGGTTGAGAGGCGCACCTCCTCGCCCATGACGATGGTGCCGGTGCGCTCGTTGACCACGATCTTGGCCGGGGTGTCGGTGATCACTTCGAGGCTTTCCAGAGCGGCGACGAAATCGACGGTGCGGCTGCGAAAGTGCTCGGGCACCGCCACCTGCAGGGTGCCGCCGTCGAGGGAAGTGGCGATCTGGGCGCCGAAGCGACGGTTGATCGCCTGGCTCATCCGCGAGATGGTGGTAAAATCCGACTCGCGCAACCGGTAGGTCAGCTCCTCGCGATCGCCAAAGACATAGCGTACCTCTTTCTCGACCAGGGCCCCGCCGGGGATGCGTCCCACCGTGGGGTGATTGGTCTGCACCTTGGCGGCCTTGCCGCCAAAAGCAAGCGAGCCGACGATCAGCGGCCCCTGGGCCACCGCGTAGACATTGCCGTCAGGCCCCTTGAGGGGAGTCATGAGCAGGGTGCCGCCGGCCAGGCTCTTGGCATCGCCCACCGAAGAAACGAGCACGTCGATATTGCTGCCGGCCCTGGCAAAGGGGGGCAACTCGGAGGTCACAATAACCGCGGCCACGTTGTTGACCTTGACCTTGCTGCGATCGACGGTCACCCCCAGGCGCTCCATCATATTGACCAGCGACTGCACGGTGAACTGGGTGCCGGCACTGTCGCCGGTGCCGTTCAAACCGATCACCAGGCCATAGCCAACCAGCTGGTTGTCCCTCACTCCCTCCAGGCTGGCAATATCCTTGACCCGGGCGGCAAGCGCGGTTCCCGGGAGCAGAAATAGGCCCAACACCAGCCCGAAGATTAGCTTTTGAAACGCTCTTTTCATCATCATACCTAGTCGGCGGGCAATGCCCGCCCTACGGGTTTCCCTTTATCCTTGAACCTTTAGCCTTTAACCTGCCTCTAAAAAGGCCAGATATTATCGAGAATCCGCACCATCCAGCCCTGCTTTTGCTTGTCGCTGATCACCCCCTTGCCGGTGTAGGTGATGCGGGCATCGAGGATGTTCTTGGAGTCGACCACGTTCCGCGCCGAAACATCGGGCTGACGCACCACGCCGGCGAGTTTGATGATCTGCCTCTCGTTGTTGACGGTCACCTGCTTGCTCCCCTCGATGCGCAGGTTGCCGTTGGGCAGCACCTCCACCACCTGGGAGGTCAGGGTTGCGACCAGGTCCTCCTTGCGCGAGGTCTTGCCCGAGCCCTCGAAATCGTTTTCGTACTCGGCGCTGAGCAGGGCGGTGGGGTCGATGGCGCTGTTGATGGTGCCGATGTTTTTCTCCAGACCGAAGAGCTTGGAGAGGTCGGCCGAGGCGCTGCTCGATCGCCCGGTTG
Source organism: uncultured Desulfuromonadales bacterium (assembly GCA_945787465.1). Taxonomy (GTDB): domain Bacteria; phylum Desulfobacterota; class Desulfuromonadia; order Desulfuromonadales; family Trichloromonadaceae; genus CALZIZ01. The sequence continues at coordinate 14,497 of CALZIZ010000026.1, read as the reverse complement.
AGGTCTTGGCCTCTTTGCTGGCGCTGGCCGCCTCGAAGATGGCCACGGTGACGATATCTCCGACGTTTCGCGCCTTGATGTCGTAGAACAGGCCGCCCTGCTGATCGGTCCACAAAGAGCCCGGGGTCGTCGGCCGGGGCGTGGCGATCACCACCGGGGTGCCCTGGTCAAGGGGGTCGATGTTCATGACCGCCGGCGGCTGGTAGGCACAGCCTGAGAACAGCCAGAGGGCGAATATGGCAAAAGTCGCTCGTTTCATGCTAAAACTCCAATGCCACCTCGCCGGGGGCCACCACCCGGCAGAGGATCTCTTTGCGGGAGCTGGTGTTGCGCACCCGGATCGTTTCGTCCTGGCGACCGTCCTGGCGGGCTTCGCCCCGGGCGGTCAGCAGCAGGGCGCCGCTCTTGAGGCTGATGGTGACCAGTTCTCCCCGACGGATCACCGGGGGAAACTCCACCGCGCCACGGTCGAGGGCCAACCCAGCGCGCTGGGGTCGCTTGAGCTTTTTACCAAGCAGGTCATGAAGGCTGAAACTGGGGTTACGCAAGGCGCTGATATCCATTTCGACCAGCTTCAGATCGGCCTCGCCAAGGATGATCCCCCGCCCCAGGTCATGGGCTGCCACCGCTACCGGGGCCATGGCCTCGAGCTCGCCGCGCACGCTGAGGTTCTTGGCCACCCGGCCGTCGACCCGAAAGATAATGGTGAAGCGGCTGCTGCCGAGAATCCTGGCGTTGGAGGGAATTACCTGGTGGTTGAGCTGGCCGCGGGGCAGAAAGAACGCCGGCGGCAGCTTCAACGACTTGAAGCGGACCTGCGCCCGGGGCAGCAATGTCCGCTTCTTTTCAAGATAGCTTTTGAGGATCTGCTCGATTTTCGCCGGGGTCATCTCGATGCCGGCGCCGGCGACTTTCACCGCCTGGGCTCCGCTGATGCGCACATCGTCGAGCCCCAGGGTCTTTTGCCCGAAATAACGGGCCACCTCCTTGGCCTTGACGACCCTGACCTTGCCCGGCTCGGGGGCCGGAAACAGCTCGAGGTCGGCATAGGCGGCGGTGACCTCGTCGGCCGGCATAAGCCTGGCAATCTCCCCCAGGCTGACCATGCGCCCCTCGACCAGGGCCGACTCCTTGAGGCGGATCTCCATGCCGAAAAGGGGCGTGGCAATAAGCAGCAAAACCAGAACAGAGAGAATACGCATCATCACCTCAGCGACTCAGCGGACCAGGCCGTTGGTCATCTGAAGCATTTCGTCGGCGGTCTTGATCGCCTTGGAATTAACCTCGTAAGCCCGCTGGCCGGCGATCATGTTGACCATCTCTTCCATGATGCTGACGTTGGAGCCCTCGAGAAAGCCCTGACTGACGGTGCCGAAGCCGACATCGCCGGGGGTGCCGCTTTCGGCCGCCCCCGAAGAGGTGGTCTGGCCAAAGAGGTTCGAACCGAGGCTCTTGAGCCCCGCAGGGTTGCTGAAACGGGCCAGTTCCATGGTGCCGATCTGGGTGGCGGTGCTTTCGCCGTCCAGAAAAGCCTCAACCACGCCGAACGGGCTGATGGAGATACTGGTGGCGTTGGCCGGGATGGTGATTTCGGGGAAGATCGGAAACCCCTCGGAGGTGACCATGCGCCCGGTACTGTCTTTTTTCAAAGAACCGGAACGGGTATAGACGGTATCGCCGCCCGGATCGACAACCTGGAAGAAACCCGCCCCCTCGATGGCCAGGTCGAGTTCGTTGCTGGTGTTCTGCATGTCGCCTGAGGTAAAGACCTTCTGCACCGCAGCCACCCGCGAGCCGAGACCGATCTGGACCCCGGTGGGGACCTCGCCGCCTGCCGCAGAGGAGGCGCCGGCGGCCTTGGACGTCTGGTAGAGGATATCCTGAAAATCGGCGCGGCTCTTCTTGAAGCCCGCGCTGTTGACGTTGGCCAGGTTGTTGGCAATGATATCCATGTTGATCTGCTGGGATTCCATGCCGGTCGCGGCGGTCCAGAGTGCTCTGATCATTTATATTCTCCTTTAGGTAGTGTCCCGTGCAGTCGGTCCTACTCGAGATTCCGGTCCTTTTGGTCGCTGCCTTCGTTGCAGCTCCTTGACTTAGCTTTTAGCTAGGCCAGCGTCGCCGCGCCTTGCCAGCGCCCAAAATTCCACAGAATTTCTTCGCAGGCCCAACCACACGGCACACTACAGTGAACCGAGTTCGCTTGCCTTGGCGGCCAGGCTGTCAAAGGTTTTCATCATCTTCTGATTGGCCTCGAAGGCACGCATGGCTTCCATCATCTTGCCCATCTCCACAACCATCTGCACGTTCGACTCCTCGAGCTGGCCCTGCATCAAAGTGGGCCTTTCGAGCTGGGTCGCCTGCCCGGAGCCATCGCCGAGCACGAACATGCCGCCGCCATGACGCTGCAGCACCGCGGTGTCGGCAAAACCGTAGACCGGGATGCGGCTTGTTTCGCCCGACTCCAGGTTTATGGTGCCGTCCTGCTCGACGCTGAAACTTGCGCCGGACAGGTTCAGCGGGGCATCGCCTTCGCCGAGAACCTGCAGGCCCGAGTTGGTCACCAGGTTATTTTGTCCGTCGCGGGTAAAATTGCCCTGCCGGGAAAAAAAGATGGTTCCGGCCTGGTCACGGAGCTTGAAGAAGCCCTCGCCTTCGATCGCCAGGTGGGTCGGCACGCCGGAGGGGGTCAACACTCCCTGGGACTGGTCGGTAAAACCGTCCTGGAGGCGGGCGTAATTGATGCCGGTGGCCCGAGGGCCGACCTTGGCCTCGTCGAGCAGCGACTGAAAGCTGCCCTGCCCCCGCTTGAAACCGGCGGTCTTCACGTTGGCCAGGTTGTCGCTGATGATATCCATCATCTCCATCCTGGTCCGCGCCCCGGTCAACGCACTGTAAATTCCTGAACTCATCTTTTTTATCTCCTCAGGCTGTCTGTAAAACCCCTATCGGCAGCCACGTCGGAAAACTTTAGGAAAAAGGTTCAAGGTCGAAGGTTTCAGATTTCAGGTTTCAGGCAAAAATGCAAAGGCTTCGCGGCTGAAGCCGCTCCTACAAATCGGAGATCTGCAAAGGTTCGGTTTTTGTAGGAGCGAATTCATTCGCGAAGGTTTTGTTTTTTTCCTTGAACCTTGCTCCTTGAACCTTTCAACTGGTTTCAAACCGCAACGCGGGAGAGCTTGATCAACTGCTCGGTTTCGCCGGGGGAGATTTTGAGGATATCGGAGATATCGGCGACGCTCAGGCCGCGTTTGGCCATGGAGGCGGCGAGCTTGTACTTTTCGGGGATCTCGCCGGGGGCGCCGCCCTGCAGGCGGGTTTTGATCTGGGCCTGGTCGAGCTGGGCGGCAAAGGCGGCTCGGTCGGCCGACCTGGGACGGGGCGGTGGGGCCGGGTGGGCCGCCTTCTGCTCAAGGGCTTTGAGACGGCGCTGGGCGTCGTCGAGGCGGGCCTTCTGCGCTGCGTAAGACTGGCGCAGGCGCCCCAGGCGGCGATCGAGAAACCAGCAGGTCAACCCGAGCAGTACCGCGAGCCCGACCACAGTGAGAAACAACAGATCTTTTTCGAACATGGCAATCTCCCTCAAAGACCTCGACCGGGGCGGCTCAGCTTGCCGCGCAGCTTGATCAACGCCTGGCTGTGCAGCTGCGAAACCCGCCCTTCGGAGATTTCGAGCACCTCGGCAATCTCTTTCTGGGTCAGTTCTTCGTAATAGTAAAGGCTGACGACCAGCCGCTCCTTTTCTGTGAGGCTGGCCAGGTGGTCAGCCAGCTGGCGGGTCAGGTCACGGGCCTCCAGCGAATCGAGGGCGCTCTTTGCCTCGGGGTCCGCCAGGGTGTCGAGCAGGCTGCGCCCGTCATCGCTGCGATCAAGGGTTTCGTTGAGGCTGACCAGCCCCAGGTGGTTCACCTCGGCAAGCAGGCTCTGGTAATCCTCGAGTTTCATATCCATGGCGGCGGCCACCTCATGCTCTTCGGGGCTGCGGCCGAGCTGCCTCTCGAGACGCTCGCAGGTGTCCGTCAGCTGGCTCTGCTTGTCACGCAGCGAGCGGGAAAACCAGCCCATCTTGCGGGCCTCGTCGATGATCGCCCCACGGATGCGCCGCTCGGCGAAGGTCTTGAATAAAATCCCCTTGAGCGGATCGAAGCGACTGGCGGCGTCGAGCAGCCCCATCATGGCCGCACTCGACATGTCGTCGCGGGTCATATACGAGGGGACCTGACAGGCCATGCGATCAACCCAGAATTCGACCAGCGAAAGATGGGATTTGATCAGCTGCTCTTTATCCACCACCGGCAGGGGCGGCTGGGGAAATATGAAGGTCTCTTCAAACACGCTTCACCTACTCGAAAGAAAGCAACCGTTTCCAGAAAAACTGCGCGGTGCCTTTGACCCGAACATTGGCCAGCACGGCGGTCAGGTTGTGGGCCAGCGCCTCAAAGCCATTGGCGGCGCGGGTCCGGGGAAAGAGATCGACCATCACCTTCTGCCGCGAGATGGCCTCGCGCATCCGCTTGTCGAAGACGATGCAGCCCAGGTAGTCGATGGAGATATCGAGGTAACGGTTACTGACCATGGTCAGTTTGCGATAGACCCCCAGGGCTTCGTCCTCGTCCTTGACCGAATTGACCACCAGGTTGAAGCGCTTTTCGTGGAACTTGATGGAGAGCAGCTTCATCAGGGCATAGGCATCGGTGATAGCCGTCGGTTCGGGGCTGGTCACCACCAGGATCTCCTGGGCGGCGACATTGAAATAGGTGACGTTCTCGCTGATACCCGCCTCGGTATCGATAAGTACCAGGTCGAAGGCACCGTTGAACGATTCCATGCCGTCCATCAGGCGCAGCTTCTGCTCGGCACTCAGGTGGGTGGTCGCCTGCACCCCGGAACCGGCGGGGAGAATCTTGATCCCCTCGGGGCCCTCGACGACAATCTCTTCGAGGCTGCGTTCTCCGGCAAAAAAGTGGTTGAGGTTGTACCTGGGGCTCAGGCCGAAGACCACGTCCATGTTGGCCAGACCCAGATCGGCGTCGATAATCAGCACCTTCTGGCCGGCGCGGGCCAGGGCAAAGGCGACATTGGCCGCCACCGCGGTTTTACCCACCCCGCCCTTGCCGCTAGTCACGGAAACCACCCGGGTGGTCCTTTCGGGCACTGCAGTCTGCAGTGGTGATTGCGAAAAGTTCCGGGTCAGGCTCCGGAGCGTTTCTGCCTGGTCAAGGCGATCATTCAACATGCTCATAAGGCTTACTTCCTATGGTTTACCCATGATCAGACGGGCCAGGCCTTTGGGCTCGGCCAATACCAGGTCTTCCGGAACCCGCTGCCCGTTGGCAAGATAGGACAGGGGATATTTGTTTTTCAGATGCACATTCAGCAAAGGGCCGAGATGCTCGCATTCATCGAGCTTGGTGAAAATCATGCTGTGAACCGGCAGTCGCCCGAAACGCTTGATCACCCCTTCCATCTCCGCTTCGCGGGTGGTGGCCGAGAGCACCAGGTGGTTTTCGATACCCCAGTCGGCGCGGATGAACTTGGCCAGCTCCTGCAGCGAAGCCTGATCCTTCGGGCTGCGCCCGGCGGTATCGATGAGCACCAGGTCCTTATCCTGGTGACGGGCCAGCACCTTGGCCAGGTCTTCGGGGGAAAGAACCACATCGACGGGGATTTTCATGATCTCGCCGTAAACCTTGAGCTGTTCGACCGCGGCAATCCGGTAGATGTCGATCGTCACCAGGGCGACTTTGCCGCCGCGGTTAAGCAGGTGGTTTGCGGCGAGCTTGGCGATGGTCGTGGTCTTGCCCACACCGGTGGGGCCGATCAGGGCCACGCGGCGCTGCTTGCCCCCTCGTTTCACCGGCCCTTCGGTGCGCACCAGGTCGGCGATGGCCGTACCGAGAAAGCCCTCGAGGGTCACCGAGCGGTCCCGGGGCGGGTAATCGGCAAGAGCGCGGCGTACCACGATTTCGGCCGGGCCGGGCTCCATTCCCCGGGCCAGCAGGGCATTCATCATCTGGCCGATACCGCTCTTCTTCTTGCCCGTCGCAGCCGGCTTGTCGTGCAACCCGCTCTGAACCGCCCCTTTTACCAGTTCTTTGAGTTCGTTGATTTCATTGCGCAGCGAATCGACGTTGTCGCTCGAGGCCTGCTCCCTGGGCCTGGGCGGCTCGGGTGCGTCGTCGATAGGATCAAGCACCTTGCGCTTGCGCCAGATATCGGCGTAGCTGATATCATCTGCAGCCTCCGGGGCCCTCTGGGGCAAGGAGGAGGCAAAGGCGGCGGCAAGATCGAGCCGGTCCGAAGCTGGCTGGGGCGCCGGCTCCGGATCGGGGGTTTCCACCGCGGCGGTGACTTCGAGCATCGGCTTACCGAGCAGCCCCATGCCGCCCTTGCGCACGGTGCGGGTCGAGAGAATCAGGGCCTCGGGGCCGAGCTCCTCCTTAACCTTTTTGAGGGCAGAGGCCATATTTTCAGCTTCAAAGGTCCTAACCTGCATTGAGGCTCACCGTTCCGATCGCTTTTACCTTGAGCTGGGGTGCGATCTCGTTATGCGAAAGCACCACCAGGTTGGGAATGTACCGCTCAGTCAACCTTTTGACGTGCGGCCTTATGGTTGGCGGGCACAGCAGCACCGGCTGGGCACCGCCGCCAAAGCCCTGGATACTTGAACTCAGGCCACCGAGAAGGCCCCGGGCGGTTCCCGGGTCGAGGGCCAGGTAACTGCCCTGCCCCGAATTCTGAACCGCGCCCTGCACCGTCTCCTCGACCTCACGCTCGAGGGTCAACACATTCAGGGTGTCGCCCTCGTCCGCCAGACCGGTGCTGATGGCCCTGGCCAGCGACTGGCGGACGTACTCGGTCAGGGTGTCCGCATCCTGGGTGGCACCGGCCCAGTCGGCCAGCGACTCGAGGATGGTCCGCATATCGCGGATCGACACCTGTTCCCGAAGTAGATTCTGAAGTACGCGCATGACCCCTCCCAGGGGCAAGAGATTGGGCACCAGCTCTTCGACGAGCTTGGGATACTCTTTGGAGAGGTTATCGAGCAAGTTCTGTGCCTCTTGCCGGCCGAGAAGTTCATGGCCGTGACGCTTAACGATTTCGCTGATGTGGGTGGCGATCACGGTGGTGCAGTCGACCACCGTATAGCCGGCCATCTGGGCCCTCTCCTTCTTGTCCTCGCTGATCCAGGTTGCCGGCAGATTGAAGGCCGGCTCGACCGTCGCGACCCCCTTGAGGGTCTCGGTTGCGGTGCCCGGATTCATCGCCAGGTGGTGACCGGGCAGCATCTCGCCGCCGGCAATGCGCACGCCCTTAAGGAGGATGGCATACTCGTTGGGCTTAAGCTGCAGATTGTCCTTGATATGAATCGGCGGCACGATGAAGCCCATCTCCAGGGCGAACTGCTTGCGGATCGACTGGATGCGGGTGAGCAGTTCGCCGTCCTGGGCGGCATCGACCATGGGGATCAGCCCGTAGCCGACCTCGAGTTCGAGCAGATCGACGGAGAGCATCTGCTCGTAGTTGTCCGCCTCGGGAGCCTCCAGCTCCTCGGGGGCCTGGGCCTCGGGCTCAAGGACCTGCTCCCGAGCCTTCTGCACCCGGTGGCCGACATAGGCAAGGGCTGCCGAAAGAAGGAAAAACGGCAGCTTGGGCAGGCCGGGAATCAGGGCGAAGAAGAACAGTATGCCCGAAACAACCCAGATGGCCCGGGGGTGAAGGGTGAACTGGTCCTTGAGTTCGGCGCCGAAGTCGCCGCCACCCGAGCTGCGGGTGACCAGAATACCGGCGGCGGTGGAGATGATCAGCGCCGGGATCTGGCCAACCAGGCCGTCGCCGACGGTGAGGATGGTGTAGTTTTCGGCGGCCTGGCCCATGGGCATGCCTTTTTGCAGCACGCCGATCACAAAACCTGCGCCGATATTGATCAGGGTGATGATGATCCCGGCGATGGCATCGCCGCGCACGAACTTGCTGGCACCGTCCATGGCGCCGTGAAACTCGGCCTCGCTGGAGATTTCCTTGCGCCGGGTGCGCGCTTCGTCCTCGGTGATCAGGCCGGCGTTGAGGTCGGCGTCGATGGCCATCTGCTTGCCGGGCATGGCATCGAGAGTAAAGCGGGCGGCCACCTCGGCAACGCGGCCGGCGCCCTTGGTGATGACCATGAAGTTGATGACCACCAGGATGACGAAAATCACGATCCCGACCACATAGTTGCCGCCGACCACAAACTGGCCGAAGGACTTGATCACGGTGCCTGCTGCAGCGGCCCCCTCGTTGCCCCGCAGCAGGATCAGACGCGTCGAGGCGACGTTGAGCGAAAGACGAAACAGGGTGGTCGCCAGCAGCACCGCGGGAAAAACCCCGAAGTCCATGGCCCGCTCGGTGTAGAGGCTGATGATGAGGATCAACAGCGCCGCGGTGATGTTCACCGCCAGAAACAGGTCAAGCAGAACCGGCGGCAGCGGGATGATCATCACCAGGAGGATCCCCACCAGGGCCAGAGCGACCACGATGTCACTGCGCAGCAATACCTGCGACCAGTTTTTCTGCGTCAGGGTGCCAATCAATTTTTTAACTCCTAAAAGGCGTAATGTGTAATGGGTGATGTGTAACAAGTTAAAACAAAAGAGCTAAAGACCACCCTTCTACCTTCTACCTTCTACCTTTAACCCATTACAAATCACTTATTACTCATCACGCTTTTTTGAGACTGTACACATACGCCAGGATCTCGGCGACGGCCTTGAACATCTCCTCGGGGACCACCTGACCGACTTCGACCGGGTAGAGGGCCCGGGCCACGGGCTTGTTTTCCACCAATGGAACCTTGTGCTCGCGGGCAATCTCGCGAATCTTCATGGCGACATTATCGGCCCCCTTGGCAACGATCACCGGGGCGTCCATCTCTCCCTGGCGGTAGCTGATGGCTACCGACAGGTGGGTCGGGTTGGTGATGACCACGTCCGCCTGGGGCACCTCGGCCATCATCCGCTTGCGGGCCATCTCGGTCTGGATCGAACGGATGCGCCCCTTGAGGTGCGGATCGCCTTCGCTCTCCTTGTATTCCTCTTTCTGCTCCTGCTTGGTCATCTTCATTTTCTGTTCCAATTCCCAGCGCACGAACAAAAAGTCGAGCAGCGCCAGCAGGATGAGGATGCCGCTGGTCTTAAGCAGCACCGAGAAGGCCACCCTTCCGAGGTAGCGCAGCGTCTCCACCGGCGGCATGTCGACCAGGTAGAGGCCCTGCTCGAACTCCCCCTCGACGGTCTTGTAGGCGACCAACCCGATGAGCAGCACCTTGGCCAGGGATTTGACCAGCTCGACCAGCGAACGCTTGGAGATGATCCGACTCATCCCCGAAATCGGGTTGAGCTTGTTCAGGTCGGGCTCCATCGGCTTGGTAGTGAAAAGCCAGCCGACCTGGGCATAACTGGAGAAAAACCCCACCACCAGCACCAGCAGCAGCAACGGTGCGAGCAGCAGCGCCACCTTGGCGGCAATAAACAGAAACAGGTCCATGATCGACAGGGGGGTGATCTCGAGGGTGCCCACCCGGCCCATCAGGCTGGTGATCAGCTCCTCGAGGTTGCGCCAGAAAATCGGTGCGTAAAAGCTCCAGAACAGCAGCAGGGTCGAGAGCAGCACCGCGGTATGCACCTCGCGGCTCTGGGCCACCTGCCCCTTCTTGCGAAAATCTTCCAGGTTTCAGGTTTCAGGTTTCAGGCTTCAGGCTTCAGGCTTCAGGCTAAAAGCTTCGCGGCTGAAGCCGCTCCTACAATGACCACGGATGGGTTTCTGTAGGAGCGAATTCATTCGCGAAGGTTTTGGGGTTTTCCCCTTCGCCCTTCGCCCTTCGCCCTTCGCCATAAGCCTTTCGCCTGCTTTTGCAAAAACCAACCCAGAACGCGGCGCGGGTTGAAAAAGCTGACGAGCAGGGAGGTAAGTAGCGGATCAGAGGACCTGGAGCAGGTGCAGGATGCGCTCCTGCAGGGCGTAGAATTCACGGCTGAGAAGGGAGGTGACCATGTTCAGTGTCAAACCTATGACGAGAAAGGAGATGCCGATATTCAGCGGGAAGGAGAGCAGAAAGACGTTGAGCTGGGGGAAGACCCGGGCCATGATCCCCAGCACCAGGCCGGAGAGAAGGAGCACGGCAAGGATCGGCGCGCTGAACTGCACCCCCAGGGAGAACATGCTGCCGGCCAGGGTCATCAGAAAAGGGACCGCCCCTCCGGAGAGATCAAGCTGCCCGGGGGTGAGATAATCGTAGGAGGCGACCATCGCCTCGATGAACAGGTGGTGCACGTCGAGGACCAGAAAAATCAGCATCGCCATCATGTTCTGAAACTGGGACATGAGCGAGACCTGGCGCTGATTCTGCGGATCGTAGACGTTTGCCGCGGCAAACCCCATCTGGTAACCGATTATGGTACCGCCGAGCTCCACCGCGGTGAAAACCAGCCGCGCGGTGAAACCGATCATCAGCCCGAGAATCGCTTCGCCGGCCACCAGCAGCCCGAGGTTGATCGGCTCCATGCCCGGGTTGGGTAGTTTTGTTTCGACCACCGGAAAAATCAAAAGGCTCAGCAAAATCGCCAGGCCGACCCGCACCCGCATAGGTGCGGTACCGGTGCCGTAGATCGGCAGCGAGCCAGTCAGCGCCCCGATACGGGCCAGGCAGAGGAGATACAATTCGAACCGGTCGACCGGCAGGACCGAAAGATCCATGGGAGGCCTCAGCCACCCACCGTGGCGATGGAGGTCAAGATGTTGCTGGTGAAGGCGAGCATTTTCTGGATCATCCAGGGCGCGAACAGGATCAGGGTGACCAGCACCGCAACGATTTTGGGGATAAAGGTCATGGTCTGTTCGTTGATCTGGGTGGCCGCCTGAAAGATACTGATGATCAGGCCGACCACCACCGCCGCCAGCAGCATGGGCGCGCCCAGCATCAGGACCAGCTCAACCGCCTTGCGGCCGATATCGATAACGAACTCGGGGGTCATACCAAATCCTTCGGATTTGAGGAACAAGGTTAAAGGTGCAAGGTTCAAGGTTTAAAGCTTTAGAGGCTTTTCCTTTAACCTTTTTCCTTGATCCTTGAGCCTTAGTAAAAACTTTGGACTAAAGATCCGACGACCAGATCCCAGCCGTCGACCAGCACGAAGAGCAGCAGCTTGAAGGGCAGCGAAATGATCGGTGGCGGCAGCATCATCATGCCCATGGCCATGAGCACCGAGGCGACGACCATGTCGATGACCAGAAAGGGGATGTAGATGAGAAAACCCATCTGGAAAGCGCGCTTGAGCTCTGAGAGCATGAATGAGGGAATCAGGGTGAGCAGCGGCACGTCGTCGCGGTTCTCGGGAGCCTCGAGGCGGGCGACGTTCATCAGCAGCTCCAGGTCCTTCTCGCGGGTCTGGGCGAACATGAAGTCGCGGATCGGCGGCAGCGCTTTTTCGAGGGCCTGCTCCTGGTTGATCTGCTTTTGCAGGTAGGGCTGCAGGGCCTGCTCGTTGACCTGGGTGTAGACCGGGGCCATGATGAAAAAGGTCAAAAACAGCGCCAGGCCGATGATCAGTTGGGCGGCATCTGCTGGGTGCCCATGGCCTGGCGAACGAAAGAGAGCACGATGACGATGCGGGTAAAGCCGGTGGTCATCAGCAGAATGGCCGGAGCCATCGACAGCACGGTGAGCGTCAGGAGAATCTGCAGAGTGGTCGAGACCTGCCCCGGCTCGGTGGCCTCGCCGATGCCGACGGTCAATGTCGGCAGCCCCTGGGCCTGGGCGAGCCCGGGAAGCAGGCCCACCAGGGCGACCATGACCGGCAGCCACCTCATGGTTCTTCTCCCATGGCGGCCTTAAGGGAGTCCTCGAAACCGGTCTCGGCCTTGCCCTCGATGCGGGAGAGAAAATCGATGCGATCGGAGCCGACCCCGAGCAGAAATTCCTCGCCGCGCACCTTGACCAGGCACAGGCCCTTTTTGGGGCCGAGCGAGCGCATCTCAACCACCTCGATGGCGCCGCCCTTGGCGCTGGGCAGAAAACCGAAACCCCGCCGGCTCAGCCCGTAAAGCAACAGCACCAGCCCCAAAACCACCGCCAGGGCCCCCAGAGCCTTAAACGCCGGCCCGACCAGGTCGCCCCCGGGCGCCGAAGCAGCGTCAACGGCCCAGGCAGGGGTGGCCATGCATAGAAGGGATGCAGCAACTATTATTTTCATTTTGTGTTTATTCATTTGTCACTGGCCATTTCTCATTTGCGACTCTTTACTCAGAATTCATCACTCATCACTTATTACTCATCACGATTTTTTTACCCGAGTTTTTCCAAACGCTCCGAGGGGCTGACCACGTCGGTGAGGCGGATGCCGAATTTCTCGTTGACCAGCACCGCTTCGCCGCGGGCGATGAGCCGGGAGTTGACGTAGACATCGAGAGGCTCGCCGGCCAGCTTGTCCAGTTCGATGACCTTGCCCTCGCGCATCTGCAGCAGCTCTTTGATCAGAAGCTTGGAGCGACCGACCTCGACGGTGACATTGAGGGGGATGTCGAGCAGAAAATCGAGGTTTTTTTCACCCTCCTTGGCGGCCGGCGCGCCTTGCTGGTTCGCTGCCTGATTGGCCTGAGTATCGTCCATTACTTGCTCCGTTCAAATTTGCCGAGAATTTTAATGGCCCGGTTGCCATCCTTGGTGCCGACGGTAGCCAGGTATTTGGGATGGCCCTCAACCTTGACCGTCACCGGGGACTTGGGGGCACAGCCCAGATCGACGATGTCGCCGATTTTCAGATTGAGAATATCCCGAACCTTGAGGGCAACCTCTCCGACCTGAGCGAAAATATCGGTTTCGATCTCCTCAAGCCCCGCCATCAGAAGGTTCGGCCAGGTCTCGCTTTGCTGAGAGTTCAAAGAGATAACGCTATCGCGCAGTTGTTCGCGCAGCGGCTCAAGGGAGACATGAGGGATGACCAACATCAACTCCCCCTGATGCTGTTCAATGGTTACGACGAACTTGACGGTGAGCACCCCCGAGTCGCCTGGAACGATGTTGACCAGGCGCGGGTTGTTCTCGATCTTGACCAGGGCCGGCTTGATCTGCACCAGGGGCTTGAAGGCCTTTTGCAGATCGCCCACCGAGTCTTCCATGATCACCTTGAGCAGGTTCTGCTCGATGGAGGTCATGGGACGGTGCAGGGTCTTGACCTTACCCTCGAGGGCCCCGCCGAGCTGAAACTCAAGGGTGGTAAATGCCAGGGCCGAATTGAAAATCAACAACCCCCCGGCCTTGAAGGGATCGAGGGTCAACACGCCGATGGCGCTGTGCTCGGGCATCATCTTGAGCAGTTCGTTGAAGCCCATCGAGTCGATGGATTTAAGTTCGACACCCACCGGGCGCTGCATACGATTGGTCAACGATATACCGTAGTTGCGGCCGAAGTCATCGAAGATGATGTCGAGGTTGGGAATCTTCCAGCGACCGAAGCCGGGCAACACAACCAGGTCAAGACGCGAAACGACGCGCTTTGATTCATCTGGCGAAGAGGCGACCTCGGCCTCGGTATCGATCTCCCCGTCCTTGACCGCCGAAAGGAGTTCGGCAATCTCATCTTGGGACAGTATACGTTCCAAGCAGCGCCCCCCTACTGGACCACGAATTCGGTAAAGTAGATCTTGCGAACCTTACCGGTGGTCAGGAAACTGTTGATCCGCCCCACCAGGTCGGCACGCAACTGCAGCTTGCCCTGAAGGTCGCTCAGTTCGTTCAGAGTCTTGCTGCCGATCAGCAGCAGGATGGCGTCGCGAATCTGCGCATCGCGTATGCCGATCTCCTCTGCGGCCTCCTCGCTGGAGAGCTCAAGGGTAATGGTCGCCTTGAGATAACGACTGCCCTGATCATCGAGGATGTTGACGATAAAGCTATCCATCTTCACCATGGAGCCCATCGCATCTTCAGGCAGCCCGCCTCCGGATTCAGGTTCCGCTCCCGCTTCAGCCGTAACGGCGGGGGCGCTGGAGGCCTTGCTTGAACCAAGAAAGTACCCGCCGGCACCGACGCCGGCACTTAGCAGCATGGCCACGGCGACAATCATGATCGTCTTTCCGGCTCCGCCGCCGCCCTTTTCTGCGCCTTTTTCCGCACCGCTTGCTTTTGCCATAGTATTGCCTCTTTCTTTAGTTCAGGTCGTCTAAAACGGTAGCTGATCCCCTGCGTCAATCAGATAGGGAAGCTCATCCTGATGCCCGCCGGTGGTTTCGAGCACGAACTCGACCCGCCGGTTCAGGGCCTGTTGCCGCGGGTCGGGGTCGTCGGTCAAAAGCCGCTGGGAGCCGTAACCGACAGCGGACATCTTGTCGAGGCTGACCAGTTTTTCCCGCTCGAAAAATTTCAGCACCGATATTGCCCGGTCCACCGAAATGTCCCAGTTGGTGTAGCCGCTGCTTGCCGGCGGCGTGTTGTCGGTATGCCCCTCGATGCGCAGGTGCAACGGCA